>NZ_CP132543.1:1584212-1898390 GCF_030845195.1 Sanyastnella coralliicola | reverse complement strand
GCGTCACTTCTGGTTCGCGAATGACTTCGGTCAGGACTGGACTTCAACTGAAGACGGACTACAGTGGATCGAGTACGCAGATGGAACGGCGAAGTTGACTGGTTCAATGTACCGCATCAGTGACTCAAGCCAAATCTTCGATGTAGTAATGTACTTCAGCAACAAGTCGAACTACAGCGAGTGGACTGCCATGGGCAAAGAAGCGAAGCTATGTGGTGATGCAACTGAAGCTGATGCAGAAGAGTGGACTTACTACATGATCGACACTTCTCGTCCAAGCGTTCTTACTGGACGTGATGATCTAGAAACTGAATACCTATTCCTTGCGGATCGTACAGATATGAACTTCGGTCTACAGCTTGGTTCGAATGGAGCTAACTGTAAGAACGACGAGTACGGATTCTCAATCTGGTTCGAATACTCTGGAACGGCTTCAGGTCACGGAGACATCAACGCGAACTTGAACTGTGAAGCTCAGAACTGTGAAATCGAATGTGTAGACGATCTAACTCTAGACTGTGAGTCAAGCATCGATCCAGCTTACACTGGTTACCCGACACTTGTTTGTAACGGTGTAGGTGATTGCGATCGTGAAGCCGGTGAGTTTGACTTCGAATTCCAAGGATGGGGTGGAGCAACTGACGGTTGGTCATTCGGAACAGGATGGCAGGTAGGTACTGGATGTGACCCAGCTTGTGGTGACATTCCAAACGTATTTATCGATTTCACAAACTTCCACACTGATTACAACACGAAGCTTAAGTCACCAGTGTACGACGCATGTTGTACGGATGACGTTTACCTAAGCTTCTGTATGCAACAGGATCTTTACGGTGGTGAAGATGTACCTGGATACCTTGCGGTTCAGTACCGCGTGAACGGTGGAGAGTGGCAAACACTTAACACTTACCAGAACGTTTACGGTTCAACTGTAAACTACGATGACACTTACGAAATTGCTGGTGCAGCAGGACAGTCGTTCGAAGTTCGCTTCAAGGCTTACGGAGAAGGATCTAACTACTTTACAATGGGTGGTTGGGGAATTGACAACGTTCGCGTTTACGGACAGTCTTCTGGATGTAGCACACCTTCTGAAGTAGACATCGATTGGTCATACAGCGATAGTTCAACAGGTTCTTGTCCTGAGGTTATCACTCGTACATTCTCTGGTGAGTACGCTGGTGAGACATACTCTTGCGAGCAGACAATAACAATCGTTGACGAAGAGGCTCCTGTATTTACAAGCGTTCCTGAAGATGCTGAATTCAGCTGTTCAGAAACGGTAGCTGCATCTAGCGCTTCTGCGATTGACAATTGTGATGATGACGTAACAGTAACGCAGAGCGACGAGATCATCGGAGCTGATTGTAACTACTACATCGAACGTACATTCGTTGCAACTGATGATTGTGGAAACACTGCTACTTATGTTCAGACAATCACAATCATTGATGATCTTCCGACAGTTACTGCTACTAGCACTGATGATAACTGTTCACAGAACGAAGGAACGATTACTCTTTCTTTCGAAGACAGCGCTTGTCGTACACACATTCAATTGTCTATCGATGGTGGTAACTCATTCGTGAACGTACCTGATAACTCTGGTTCATACACATTCACTGGTCTTGGTGAAGGAGATTACGACATCGTAACTAAGTGGGGTGACGGAGACTGTATCACTGATGGTGACGACGTTCACATCAATGACAACGACGAAATCGAACTTGAGATCAAGAACCTTGGAATCTGTATCGTAGATCTATACGAGTGGCTACCAGGTGGTGATCAATTCGTAGAAGAACTTGCTCCAGGAGAAAGCATCATCGTAACTACGCACCTAGGTGCTATGTGGCGAATCGTTGCTGATAACTGGCAGCCAAACCTCTTTGACGAGCAGTACACAGTAGAAGGTTGTTACGACCAGGTGTGGAACGTAGCTCCTGATTACTGTCAAGCAGATTGTATCCTCGAAGTAGATATCACTGGTGACACGAACCCATGTGAAGGAGAAGAGACAACATTGACTGCTGAAGTAAGCAACGAGTCAGAGTGTATTGAGATCATCAACTGTTACACAATGGGTAATGCAGTTTCTGAAGGGAACTGTATCAATACTCCAGGAACAGGTGTGATCTGGCAGCGTGCTGAAGGATGTCAAGGTTCTCACACTGTTTGGGCAATCAACGGTGAATTGAAGTTGACTGAATTCGCTGATGGTACGGCTACGATTAAAGGATCTATCGTTAACACGGAAAACGGTGACATCGGAATTGTTGACGTAACACTTTACGATAAAGAAGATGATGGAAACACTTGGAACGCATCATGTTACTTGAACGGAATCTCTGGACCTGAGATCTACTACACTTCTTTCCTCGGAACGATTACCGTAGGAGACGAGGTATTCACGATCGAAGAGAAAGTTTCTGAGAAGCACTTCATTCTTGCTGACGGAGCTGGATTCAACCCAGGTGAGTACGGACTAGGATCATGGACAGCAGGAACATTCGGTGGATGTACTGAGTGGTTCGCTTCATTGACTCCATGTGAGATTCCATCACAAGAATTGACATACGAATGGTCAACAGGTGAGACAACTCAAACAATCACGGTATCAGAAGCAGGTGACTACACAGTTACAGTTACTGACTGTGCAGGATGTGTGGCAATGGATGACGTTCACATCACATTCGATGAGCTTCCTGAAGTGACTGTATCTTCAACTGACGTTGATTGTGTTGATAATAACGGTACAATCACATTCACTTTCGTTGACAACCCAGCGCGTACAAACATCGAGTTCTCTATCGATGGTGGTGCTACTTGGCCAGCGGAATACAACGTTCTTGACAACACAGGATCATTCACTATTACTGGACTTGCTCCTGGAACGTACGATCTAGCTGTACGTTGGGGTAACGACGAATGTGAAGTTGACCTTCCAGACGAAACAATCGAAGAAGGATGTTTCTCTACACCAACAGTAGAAGAAGGTGTAGCTGACGCAGTTACTGTTGAGTGTGATGAAGCACTTCCTACAGATGAGCCAATCTTCGCTGACGCTTGTGACGGAAACTTGAATGTTGAATTCAACGAAACTCAGAACGACCTCGACTGTGGTTACGAGTTGATCCGCACGTGGACAGCAACAAACGATTGTGGTCAAGCGACTTCAGTTTCACAGACGATTACTGTAGTTGATACAACGGCACCGGTACTAGAAGGAGTACCTGCAGACGAAACAGTGTCTTGTGACATTGCGATTCCTGCAGCGAACGTAACTGCAACTGACAACTGTGACGACAACGTAGTAGTAACACTTGAGACTACATACGAAGACGCAACTTGTCCTGAACTAGGTGTAACAATCTACACTTGGACAGCAACTGATAACTGTGGTAACACAACTTCTGCTTCTCAGCGTATCACTTCAATTGATGACGCTAACCCAGTAGTAGAAGGTGTACCTGCAGACGTAACGGTTGAATGTGATGACATCCCTGCACCTGCAGATGTAACAGGATTCGACTTCTGTTCTGAAATCGTAAGCGTTGAGCTTGACGAAGACATTTCAGGAGCAACTTGTCCTTACACAATCACACGTACTTGGACAGTAACTGATGCTTGTGGCCAGATGGCTTCAGCTTCACAGGTAATCACTGTAGAAGACACAACTGCTCCAGTTCTTGTTGGAGTACCTGCAGATCAAATAGGTCTTTGTGATGATTCCTTCGCTCCAGTGGACGTAACAGCAACTGACAACTGTGATGATGATGTAGATGTTTCAGTTGAAGAAACAATCAACGGAGCAGGATGTAACTACACGATTACATTCACTTACACTGCAACTGATGACTGTGGAAACACAAGCGTAGCTTCTTACGATGTTGTTGTTCTTGATGAAACAGCACCAGTACTAGAAGGTATACCTGCAGATATGACAATCAACTGTGACGAAGATCCAGCAGACGCCAACGTAACTGCGACTGACAACTGTGATACGGATGTTGCAGTAATGATGGACGAAACAATCAACGATCTTGATTGTGGTTCAGAAATCATCCGCACTTGGACGGCAACTGACGATTGTGGAAACTCTGTTTCGGCATCTCAGACAATTACAGTAGTAGATACTGAAGCTCCAGTTATTACTTCTCAGACTCCAGATCAAACAATTGAGTGTGATCAGGATATCCCTGAAATCAACGTAACATTCGTAGATAACTGTGACAGTGACTTGACAGTGTCAGTTGACAACTGGATCAACGAACTAGATTGTGGATACGAATACGTGAAGTACTGCACAGCTACTGATGACTGTGGAAACACAGCAGAGGCTACTGTAACGATCACGGTTCTCGATACAACGGCACCAGAAGTTGTTTCAGCTCCAGCCGACGTAACCATCGAGTGTGACGAAGACGAGCCAACAGATATGCCAGTATTCGCTGACAACTGTGATGATGATCTAGATATCTCAGCGATCTCTGGAATCGTTCAGTTGGATTGTGGATATGAAATCCAGCGTTCATGGACAGCAACTGATGATTGTGGTAACAGCACAATTGTTAACCAGGTGATCACAGTAGTTGATACAACTGCTCCAATGTTCAACGGTGTTCCTGCCGATGCAACAGTTGAGTGTGATGATATCCCTGGTCCTGCAGCAGTGACTGCAACTGACAACTGTGATGACGCACCAGTAGTAACTGTGGCAGATCACATCAACTTGATTGATGACTGTTCATACGAGATCGAGCGTGTTTGGACTGCAGTTGATAACTGTGGAAACGAAAACACAGCAACTCAGATCTTGACAGTAACTGATACAACAGCTCCTGAAGTAGTATCTACTCCGGCTGACGTAACAGTTACATGTGACGAAGCGCTTCCAACAGAAGACGCTGAGTTCACTGACAATTGTGACGACAACCTCCACATTGAAATGGAGGATGTTATCGTTGACCAAGATTGTGGATACATCATTGAGCGTTCATGGGTAGCAGTTGACGATTGTGATAACGCAGTTTCAACAACTCAGATCATCACAGTAATTGATGATCAGGCGCCAGTAATTACGTTCCAGACTCCGGATCAAACAATCGAGTGTGATCAGGATATCCCAGAGATCAACGTAACATACGTTGACAACTGCGATAGCGAACTAACGATCTCGGTAAACAACTGGATCAACGAACTAGATTGTGGATACGAGTACGTGAAGTACTGTTCTGCTACTGACGACTGTGGAAACATGGCAGAAGCAACAGTAACCATCACTGTTCTTGATACAACAGCACCAGAAGTTGTTTCTGCTCCAGCGGATGTAACGATTGAGTGTGACGAAGACGAGCCAACGGATATGCCAGTATTCGCTGACAACTGTGATGATGATCTAGATATCTCAGCGATCTCTGGAATCGTACAGTTGGATTGTGGATACGAAATCCAGCGTTCATGGACAGCAACTGACGATTGTGGTAACAGCACAACTGTTAACCAAGTGATCACTGTAGTTGATACAACTGCTCCAGAATTCACTTCAACTCCTGCAGATTACACTGTAAACTGTGATAACGGATCAAGCGATCCTGAATTCGCAGGTGAGCCAACGGCGACTGACAACTGTGATGACAACCTAGTGATCACATTCGAAGACACAGTAGCTCCAGATGTATGTCCAGCGACATTCGAGCGTACTTGGACAGCAACTGACAACTGTGGTAACGCGGTTTCTTACGTACAGCTAATCACGATCAACGACTTTGCAGCTCCAACATTGGAAGTACCTGCAGATGTAACGGTTGAGTGTACTGAATCTACAGATCCTTTAAACACAGGTGAGGCTACTGCAGCTGACGATTGTTCAGTTCCAATGGTTTCATACGAAGACGGACCAATCACTGGTGATTGTCCTTACACATTCGAGCGTGTTTGGACTGCAGTTGACGCATGTGGAAACACAGTAAGCGGAACCCAGGTAATCACAATTGAAGATACAGTAGCACCTGTAGCTGACGGAGAAGGGTTCCACATCACAATCAGCTGTGATGAAGAACTTCCTGAAGTATACATGACATTCACTGACAACTGTGATGAGAACATCGAAGTAACAGTGACGACTTCAATGGAAGAAGATGGTTGTAACGTCATCTTCTACCAGACATGTACTGCAACTGATGATTGTGGAAACCAAACATCAGTAGTATCATCTATCACTGTGGTTGACGAAACTGCTCCAATCCTAATCGGTGTTCCTGCAGATGCAACGATCGATTGTACGGATGAGGTTCCTGATGCTATCGTAGTAGCTCAAGACAACTGTGACGATGAACCAGTAGTATCATTGACTGCTGAGACGGTTTACCATGATTGTGGTTACCAGATCGTTCGTACTTGGACTGCAATGGATGAGTGTGGAAACACTTACTCTGAGTCACAAACATTGGATGTTGTTGATGTAACAGCTCCAGAGATCGAGTGTCCAGCAGACTACGTAGTGAACTGTGACAACGGATCAAGTGATCCTGAGTTCGCAGGAGAGCCTGTAGTAACTGACAACTGTTCATCATTCGAGGTTACATACGCAGACGGACCAGCAACAGACGATTGTCCAGCGACATTCGAACGTACATGGACAGCGACTGACGCATGTGGTAACTCATCAAGCTGTGTTCAGATCATCACGATCAACGACTTCGCAGCACCAATGATCGAGTGTCCAGCAGACGTGACTATCGAGTGTACTGAGTCAACAGACCCAATGAACACAGGAGAGGCGACAGCAACTGATGACTGTTCAACTCCGGTAATCACATACGTTGACGGACCAACGACAGGAGATTGTCCTTACACATTCGAGCGTACATGGACAGCGACTGACCCATGTGGTAACTCAACAAGCTGTGTACAGGTGATCACTATCGAGGATACGGTAGCACCAGTATTGAGCGGAGACGACGAAGAATTGACTGTAGAGTGTAACGTATCACCAACGATCGTACCTCCAACAGCAACAGATAACTGTGATGAAGACGTAGAGATCACGCTATCAACTGAGACAATCCCAGGAGACTGTCCACAGGAAAGCACAGACATCTACACATGGACAGCGATGGACGAATGTGGAAACACAGCAGTTCGTACGTTGACTATCAACTTCATCGATACAACAGCACCGATCCTCATTGGAGTACCTGCAGACCAGTCAATCGACTGTGACGCTGATGTACCGGATGCGATCGTAGTAGCTCAAGACAACTGTGATGATAACCCAGTAGTATCATTGACTGCTGAGACAGTATACCACGATTGTGGATACGACATCGTTCGCACTTGGACAGCGGTTGACGCATGTGGAAATACTTACTCTGAGTCACAGACATTGAACGTGTTCGATGAGACGGCTCCAGAGATCGAGTGTCCAGCAGACTACGTAGTGAACTGTGACAACGGATCAAGCGATCCTGAGTTCGCAGGAGAGCCTGTAGTAACTGACAACTGTTCATCATTCGAGGTTACTTACGAAGACGGACCAGCAACTGACGATTGTCCAGCGACATTCGAACGTACATGGACAGCGACTGACGCATGTGGTAACGCATCAAGCTGTGTTCAGATCATCACGATCAACGACTTCGCAGCACCAATGATCGAGTGTCCAGCAGACGTGACTATCGAGTGTACTGAGTCAACAGACCCAATGAACACAGGAGAGGCGACAGCAACTGATGACTGTTCAACTCCGGTAATCACTTACGTTGACGGACCAACGACAGGAGATTGTCCTTACACATTCGAGCGTACATGGACAGCGACTGACCCATGTGGTAACTCAACAAGCTGTGTACAGGTGATCACTATCGAGGATACGGTAGCACCGGTATTGAGCGGAGAAGACGAAGAACTGACTGTAGAGTGTAACGTATCACCAACGATCGTACCTCCAACAGCAACAGATAACTGTGATGAAGACGTAGAGATCACGCTATCAACTGAGACAATCCCAGGAGACTGTCCACAGGAAAGCACAGACATCTACACATGGACAGCGATGGACGAATGTGGAAACACAGCAGTTCGTACGTTGACTATCAACTTCATCGATACAACAGCACCGATCCTGATCGGAGTACCTGCAGACCAGTCAATCGACTGTGACGCTGATGTACCGGATGCGATTGTAGTAGCACAAGACAACTGTGACGATAACCCAGTAGTATCATTGACTGCTGAGACAGTATACCACGATTGTGGATACGACATCGTTCGCACTTGGACAGCGGTTGACGCATGTGGAAACACTTACTCTGAGTCACAGACATTGAACGTGTTCGATGAGACGGCTCCAGAGATCGAGTGTCCAGCAGACTACGTAGTGAACTGTGACAACGGATCAAGTGATCCTGAGTTCGCAGGAGAGCCTGTAGTAACTGACAACTGTTCATCATTCGAGGTTACTTACGCAGACGGACCAGCAACAGACGATTGTCCAGCGACATTCGAACGTACATGGACAGCGACTGACGCATGTGGTAACTCATCAAGCTGTGTTCAGATCATCACGATCAACGACTTCGCAGCACCAATGATCGAGTGTCCAGCAGACGTGACTATCGAGTGTACTGAGTCAACAGACCCAATGAACACAGGAGAGGCAACAGCAACTGATGACTGTTCAACTCCGGTAATCACATACGTTGACGGACCAACGACAGGAGATTGTCCTTACACATTCGAGCGTACATGGACAGCGACTGACCCATGTGGTAACTCAACAAGCTGTGTACAGGTGATCACTATCGAGGATACGGTAGCACCAGTATTGAGCGGAGACGACGAAGAATTGACTGTAGAGTGTAACGTATCACCAACGATCGTACCTCCAACAGCAACAGATAACTGTGATGAAGACGTAGAGATCACGCTATCAACTGAGACAATCCCAGGAGACTGTCCACAGGAAAGCACAGACATCTACACATGGACAGCGATGGATGAATGTGGAAACACAGCAGTTCGTACGTTGACTATCAACTTCATCGATACAACAGCACCGATCCTCATTGGAGTACCTGCAGACCAGTCAATCGACTGTGACGCTGATGTACCGGATGCGATCGTAGTAGCTCAAGACAACTGTGATGATAACCCAGTAGTATCATTGACTGCTGAGACAGTATACCACGATTGTGGATACGACATCGTTCGCACTTGGACAGCGGTTGACGCATGTGGAAACACTTACTCTGAGTCACAGACATTGAACGTGTTCGATGAGACGGCTCCAGAGATCGAGTGTCCAGCAGACTACGTAGTGAACTGTGACAACGGATCAAGCGATCCTGAGTTCGCAGGAGAGCCTGTAGTAACTGACAACTGTTCATCATTCGAGGTTACTTACGCAGACGGACCAGCAACTGACGATTGTCCAGCGACATTCGAACGTACTTGGACAGCGACTGACGCATGTGGTAACTCATCAAGCTGTGTTCAGATCATCACGATCAACGACTTCGCAGCACCAATGATCGAGTGTCCAGCAGACGTGACTATCGAGTGTACTGAGTCAACAGACCCAATGAACACAGGAGAGGCAACAGCAACTGATGACTGTTCAACTCCGGTAATCACTTACGTTGACGGACCAACGACAGGAGATTGTCCTTACACATTCGAGCGTACATGGACAGCGACTGACCCATGTGGTAACTCAACAAGCTGTGTACAGGTGATCACTATCGAGGATACGGTAGCACCGGTATTGAGCGGCGACGACGAAGAATTGACTGTAGAGTGTAACGTATCACCAACGATCGTTCCTCCAACAGCGACAGATAACTGTGATGAAGATGTAGAGATCACGCTATCAACTGAGACAATCCCTGGTGACTGTCCACAGGAGAGCACAGACATCTACACATGGACAGCGATGGACGAATGTGGAAACACAGCAGTTCGTACGTTGACTATCAACTTCGTTGACACGACAGCACCAGTTCTTGAGGGAACTCCTGAGAACATGACTGTTGAGTGTACTGAGATTCCAGCAGCAGCAGTTGTAACTGCAACTGATAACTGTGACGAACCAGCAGTGATCTACAACGAAGACATCTTCGATCTACCATGTGGTCAATTGATCGAGCGTACTTGGACTGCAACTGATGCTTGTGGAAACACAACAAGCTACACTCAGACAATTGATGTTGTAGATACAGTTGATCCAATGGTTGACTTCGCTCCACAAGACGTAACAATCGAGTGTGACGAAGATGAGCCAACAGATATGCCAATGTTCTCTGATAACTGTGATGACGAATTGGAAATCACAGCGATCTCAGGAATCAACAACGTAACTGATTGTGGCTACACTATCGAGCGTTCATGGACAGCGACTGATGATTGTGGTAACTCAACTACAGTTTCTCAGACAATCACTGTGATTGACACAACTGCTCCAGTAATGGAAGGTGTGCCAGCTGACGTGACTGTTGAGTGTACTGATATCCCTGAACCAGCTATGGTGACTGCTACAGATAACTGTGACGACGCACCAGTAGTTGAAATGACGGAGACAATCACAGGTGGATGTCCTTACAACTTGATTCGTACTTGGACTGCAACTGACGCTTGTGGTAACCAGTCGATCATGACGCAGACAATCACTGTAATTGATGAAGAGGCACCAGTTCTTGTTGGTGTTCCTGCAGACTTCAACGGTGAGTGTGGTGATGCACCATCTGCTGACATGGTAACAGCAATCGATAACTGTGATGAGAACGTACCAGTGATCATGACAGAAGAGGTGATTGGTGAGTCTTGTCCATTGACGATCATCCGTACTTGGACAGCGACTGATAACTGTGGTAACATGGTAAGTGATTCACAGACGATCACTATCAACGATACAACAGCACCTGAATTCACAAGCACACCTGCTGATTTCGAAGTAGAGTGTGACATGGTACCAGGACCAGACAATGACGCGATCGAAGTAGCTGATAACTGTGACGAAACTCCAGTGATCACTTACGACGAAGTCATCATCCCTGGTGATCCAGTAATGGATGGTGCTGAGCCTTGTGGATACACTATCGAGCGCACATGGACTGCAACTGACCTTTGTGGAAACGAAGCAAGCTTCACGCAGATCGTAACTGTTGTTGATACAACAGCTCCAGATCTAGTAGGTGTTCCTGCTGACGTGACTGTTGAGTGTACTGATATTCCAGACGCACCAGTTGTAACTGCAGTAGATAACTGCTACGACGGTGAGATGACAGTAACATTCGATGAAAGCATCGTTCCTCAAACATGTGGTTACTTGATCGTACGTACATGGACAGTTGAAGATAACTGCTGGAACTACGCTACAGAATCTCAAGTGATCACAGTGGTTGATACGGAAGCACCAGTTGTATTGACAACTCCTGCTGATGAAACCATCGAATGTGATGAAGCACTTCCAACTGGAATGCCAACATTCGAAGACGCATGTGACGATGAGCTTTCAGTTGAAATGACTGAAATGACTGAAGACCTCGCTTGTGGTTACCAGTTGATCCGTACTTGGACTGCAACTGATGATTGTGGAAACGCAGTTTCTACTTCACAGAGCATCTTCGTAGTAGATACAGTTGATCCAGTTCTTGCAGGTGTTCCTGCAGATATGGACGTTGAATGTTCAGATATCCCTGCTGCTGCCGTGGTAACAGCGACTGATAACTGTGACATGGACGTAGCGATCAACTTCGAAGAAGTAATCAACGCGGGTGAGTGTCCTTACACTATCGTTCGCACATGGACAGCAACTGACGATTGTGGAAACATGGTTTCTGCATCACAAACATTGACAGTAGTAGATACAGTAGCTCCAGTTCTTGAAGGAGTTCCTGCTGATGCGACTGTAGAGTGTGATGATATTCCAGCAGCTCCAGTAGTAACAGCTTCTGATAACTGTGATGATGACCTCATGGTAGTATTCACTGACGAAGTAGTTGCAAACGGAGATTGTGGATACATGATCGTTCGTACTTGGACAGTAGAAGACAACTGTGGAAATGAAGCTTCAGCTTCACAGACATTGACTGTTACAGATACAACTTCACCATCAATCCTTACTCAGCCAGCTTCACTAGCTCTTGAGTGTGATGAAGAAGTACCATTCGAAGCACCAACATTCGAAGACAACTGTGATGAAGACCTAGAGGTTGGATTCAACGAGGCTATCGTTCCTGGAGACTGTGCAAACAGCTTCACGATCGTTCGCACTTGGGTTGCCATGGATGATTGTGGTAACGAAGTAAGCGTTGTTCAGAACATCGAAATCTCTGATAACACAGCACCAGTTCTTTCTGGAGTTCCTGCTGATGCAGATTACGAGTGTACTGATATTCCAGCGCCAGCTGAAGTAACAGCAACTGATAACTGTGACATGGACGTGACAGTGACATACAACGAGAACTTCACAGACCTTGATTGTGGATTCATGGTAACACGTATGTGGACTGCAACAGATGCTTGTGGAAACAGTGTAACTGAGTCTCAGACAATCACTGCAATCGATACGACAAACCCAGTAGTAGAATTTGCTCCTGCAGATGTAACGATCGAGTGTGACGAAGAAGAGCCAGCAGGAATGCCAATCTTCTCTGATAACTGTGACGACGAATTGGATATCACTGCAATCTCAGGAATCGTTCAGCTAGACTGTGGATACTTGATCGAGCGTTCTTGGACTGCAACTGATGATTGTGGAAACAGCACGGTTGTTTCTCAGACAATCACGGTGGTTGATACAACTGCTCCAGTTCTTGAAGGAACGCCAGCTGATATGACTGTTGAATGTGATGACATTCCTGCACCAGCTGTTGTGACTGCAACTGACAACTGTGATGAAACGCTTGAAGTAATGTTCAGCGAAGAAGTAATCAGCGATGGATGTCCTTACACTATCGAACGTACTTGGACAGTAATGGACGATTGTGGTAACGCAGATTCATACACTCAGACACTTTCTGTAGTTGACAACACTGATCCAGTGTTGGTAGGTGCACCGGCTGACGAAACAGTAGAGTGTGACGCTGTACCAGGAGTTCCTACAGTTTCAGCAACAGATAACTGTGCTGACAACTTGATGGTAACGTTCGTAGAAGTGATTGAAGATCTTGAGTGTGGTTACCTAATCTACCGCACATGGTCTACAGAAGACGAGTGTGGAAACACTGCTTCTGCAACGCAAGAGATCACTGTAGTTGATACAACTGCTCCAGTGCTTGTGGGTGTTCCTGCAGACGCTATCGCGGAATGTGATGATATTCCAGAGGTAGCAGTAGTAACTGCGACTGACAACTGTACTGAAGACTTGACGGTATCGTTCATCGAGGAGACAATCGACCAAGAGTGTGGTTACTTGATCATCCGTACATGGACTGTACACGATGAGTGTGACAACACAACTAGCGAGTCTCAAGTAATCTCTGTTGTAGACACGACTGCTCCGGTAATCGTATCCGCTCCTGAGGATGCTACAGTACAGTGTGACGAAGTACCAGGTGTTGGAACAATCGAAGCAACTGATAACTGTGACAACATGTTGACAGTAGACGTAGCTGAAGAGAACGAAGACGCTGATTGTGGATACATCATCACACGTACTTACACAGTGACTGATGATTGTGGAAACGCTGCGATCCACGTACAAGTAATTACGGTTACGGATACAGAAGCACCGGTGATCACTGGTGTGCCTGCTGACGTAACGATCGAGTGTGGTGAGGATGTTCCTGCACCAGGAGACGTTGAAGTTGAAGACAACTGTGATCCAATGCCAGTGGTTACTTCAGCTGAAGTAACGGAAACACTTGATTGTGGTTACCAGATCGTACGTACGTACACAGCAACTGACGAATGTGGAAACGAAGCGACAGCGACACAGACAATCACTGTGAGCGACTTCACTCCACCAGTATTCGATAGCATGCCAGAGGATATCACTGTAAACTGTGATGAAGTAACTATTGCTCCATCATTGACTGCAACTGATAACTGTGATGACAACGTAGAGATCACATTCGACGAAGTGATCGGTGAAGGTTGTCCTTACACTATCCTACGTACTTGGACTGCAACTGATGATTGTGGAAACGAAGCAACAACTACTCAGCTTGTAACAGTAATTGACGAAGTAGCTCCTGAATTCGATGAGTTCGAAGTATTCATCTCAATCGAATGTGATCAGGTTGATGACTACATCATCACAGCTTCTGATAACTGTGACGCTTCAGTAGAGGTAACCATCATTGAAGAGTTGATCTTCTCTGGAGGTTGTATCGGAACACTACAGCGTACTTACCAGGCGATGGATGACTGTGGTAACACAGTAACAACAACTCAGCTTCTACAAGTAGTTGATACAACAGCACCTGAACTATTCAACGTTCCTGCTGATGTTGAAATCGACTGTGAGGATGAAGTACCAGCAGTAGCAGATGACATCTTTGCAACTGACAACTGTTCTGAGGATGTAACGATCGAATTCACAGAAGTTCAAACAAGTGAGTTCTGTCCTTACGAAATCATCCGTACTTGGACTGCGATTGACAACTGTAACAACGTAACTGAAGGAGTTCAGGTAATTACCGTGACAGTTGACACTCCAGAGCTTGTTAGCCTAGTGACTTACCCGAACCCTACTGATGATCGCTTCACAGTGGAGTTCAGCGTACCACGCGATGCAGAAGTTGCAGCATGCGTTTACGATATGGCAGGTCGCGAAGTAATGCCAGTCTTCAAAGGAACAGCTGACGCACGTCGTCTGTACCAGTTGGAGTTCTCAGCATTCGAATGGGAAGCTGGTTCTTACGTGATCATGATGACAGTAGACGATAAGGTTTACCACCACAGAATGATCATTACTCAGCAGAAGTAATTCAAACGATATAGATTAAAAAGCCCCGCAACTGCGGGGCTTTTTTTATTCCTTTCTCAACCATCCAACCACTTGATCGGAGATAGTATACTTTCCATCGCTTCGGTCTAAATCGAGATATATTCTAGTAGGACCCGCATTCTGCTGGATAACCAAGATTTGAGTTTCAGTTACTTCTCCAACGATAGCCACATGTCCATAAGGCTGGGCCCAATCTAAGATGAGAAGATCATCTATAGCAGGGGAGGTGGCACTCCCGTTGGTGTATTGAACTAGCCCGCGTGCTTTATTCCATTCGCCATCTTCAAGCGATTTGTCAAAGAAGGAGATCGCATGCCCCCAAGTGTTGGGCATTTCATGATCTAGGTGATCAGCGTAATACCGTTTGACAAACTCAACGCATTGCCATTTCAATCCGTAACGATAACCCGAGTCAGAGTAATGCGCCGTTCCGTCTCCACCTTCATAGATGGGTACATTGTTCCAGGTGTCAATCGGCGTTTCAGAGATCCCATTCGGCGCTAGCCAAAGAGAACTGAATAGAGCGAGTAAGAGTAGGTGTTGCATAGGCAATTAACGGGGAATTGTTTGAGTTCTTGTGTCAACGGTTGACGGTTGACGGTTGACGGTGGACGGTGGACGGTGGACGGATGACGGGGAATTGGTTTGTGGTGCGTGGTTCGTGGTTCGTAGACTGTGGACTGTGGACTGTGGACCGAAAGGGACTGATTATATTCGTCAGAAAAGCTATCAAGAGAAGTCCGAAATAAGAATTAGAGATTAATGGTTATGAATTTATTTCAGGTTAAAACCATGCAAGCCGTGCGAATTGACCAAATGATTTGGTCCGGATTCTTTGACGAACTTGTAAGTGGCAGTGCTGCACCTTTGAACGAATACTTAAAGAAAACCCCACATTAGAATGAGAGTTTCGAGCCTTATATATAGAAACGATTACCCGAATTGTGTTTTAATGGGACGCACTGTCGATTCTATAATTGAATCTTTTGAATCGGGATTGTCAAAAATTGAAAGGATATTGGGTCATACTCGAATGGTGAATATTGATTTCAGAGTTAAGGAAGGCACTGATATAGAAGTTCAAGAGTTCATTAAAGCAGACCCGTATGTGAACGGAGGAATTATCGTCCTCAAAGGAGTTGAGGAGGAAAGTCTGTTGCGACTTGAGAATCCTGGTTTTCAATTTGAATTCAGGGAAATGGTGGGCAAGTGGTTGGTTGATTATACAGCTCTTTATGATGTTGACTTTACTCCTAAGCTTCAATATCCGTATACCCTGAATGAAGAAATTGGAGTTTGCAGAACTACATTTCAGAGCGATGAGACTAGTGAAGAATTGATTCTGAATGTAAAGCCTAAACTAATGACCTTGTATTACAAGGGGGCAGATAGACTAAAGATGGTTGCTAGTTCATCAAGTCCTAGGGATTATGCGTTCTTCCTCTATAGTAGAATAGAAATTGAAAAAGGAAACCGTGTAATCCGAAGTTTGGCTGATACTTTAATTACAGAGATATAGAGGAATGGTGATCATGGCCATCGTAAAACGATAACGGAACCGGAAGTTCGTGAATACAAACAGGAGAACACCAAAATGAAAAAGGCGGTATTAGCAGTTCTGGTTGTGTTATCGTTTGGTAGTTGTTTGATGCGTAAAGTTGTTGATGTATCGAAGAGTAAAATCGTTGAAATGGTGTATCCGGAAGATAAAATCTCACCCCCTAAAACCTCACAATCAACGCTAATCATTCCCAGTTCCGGCGATGGGATGGGAATGGAGATATTTCAGTCTTCTGCTTTTAGCTATGGCCATTTCAAGAACAACTTGAAAGCAGGGGAGTGGATCACGATCGACGAAAACCAACGAATAGTCATGAAGGAATATTTCAAGGACGGAATGAGACACAACTATCTTACAGTTGATTCGCTTGGGAACGAAACGAGGTTTTATGTGGGGCCGTCTTTTTAGGGGTGGAAGTGGGGCGTGGACCGTGGACCGTGGACTGTGGACCGTGGACCGAGAGGGACGGATTAGATCCGTCCGAAACGTAATTGAGGTTGAAATTTGATGGGAACCTGGTTCCAGTCACACGGCACAAATTGGTATAGAGCGATTCATGTGAAATCAGGGGAAGTTTCCTTACTAAAGGTTTTGCTTCGCTTTAATGAAGTTAATCAATAGGAGAACAGAGTTGATAAAGGTCTATGAAAAGAATTCTTAGTAAATGAGGATTGCAACAAAAAATGTCATCACCATTCTGATTTTGGGACTTATTTGGTGCAGTGCGTCTTCTCGAAACCTACGGGGAAATTCCATTTTGGAACATTCTGTAGATGAAACCGATAGCACATCCGTAAGTGTTTGTGATGAAAACCGATCTAAAGTCCGAGAATTTGTTGATTCTGATGTTTGGATGGAAAAGGATCCAGTTAATGACATGATTGAGAATTCATTAGCCTGTAGGGACTTCGACTCTCTTGCAGATGTTGCATTATGTTTATTCGAAGGATGCAACACGCCGCAGAAAAAGTCCAAAGGCAAGAAATACTTGAAAATTGCTAGTGATCAAGGAAGTCACCTAGCTAGCGTATACCTGTCTCAAATATCATTTAGCCGAGGTCGACTGAAGGAATATTTGAGCTACTTGGAAATAAGTATTGAACAAGGAAGTGAATTCGGCAGATTTGAAATGGGATACTTTCTGTTCCATGGAAAGAGTTTCAATTCAGGATATTTAACGAGTCATAGTAAATATACAGACAGGGATAGAGGGCGTGTGACCCTTGTTGCTCTGGCTGAAGAAGGATTTTCCCTTGCCGCTTTTTGGGTTGCCAAAAACTATTTTGAAGGGAATCATGGTTTCCATAAAGACAGATCAAAAGCAAGATATTATTGCACCCTAATCCGAGAAGAAACAAAGGTGTACTTGGGGGGCGATGATTTAGAATATATCTCGATCATCCTTAGCACTCAAGATTGAAGCCTTGCTGAATGCTCAATCGCTTTGTAGCTTGTATTTCGTGATTATGAGGTTGTTATTCTATTCTGTGTCCTTGAATGTGATTTCCTCAGGCGCTGCGTGGTTCGTAGACTGTGGACCGTGGACTGTGGACCGAGAGGGACGGATAACATCCGTCCAATTGAGAAACGACATTCTAAAAACGCAATTGTGAAACGCTATTCTGAAAAAACAATTGTGAAACGACATTCTGAAAATGCAATTGTGAACTAGCATTCCGAAAATGCAATTGTGAAATAGCATTCTGAAAATGCAATTGTGAAATAGCATTCCGAAAATGCGATTGTGAACGCCGGGGGTACGTAGTGTGTGGTACGTAGTTCGTAGACTGTAGACCGTGGACTGTGGACCGAGAAGGACGGATCAAGTCTGTCCGAAAAGAATTTATTGTCGGCAATTGGTTTACGGCAGTGAGGAAATAAAACGGACGCCGGATGCCGGACGCCGGGAAAAACCGCTGTGCCACGAAAGAATCTCCAATTGTTCACCACTCAGTTTATATATAGGGTGATTCGTGGACTGTGGACCGTGGACTGGGATGAAAAAAAACGGACGCCGGATGCCGGACGCCGGAACCCGGAACCCTCATCCCTTAAAACACAGCACTCATCGAATATCTGGTGAACAATTTCGCGGTCTAGATAGACTCAGGTATCTTGAATTCATGAAAACCGAAAGGCTAAAAGACATGGATTAAAGTGATGACCTGTACGGCTTATCATTTGTCGCACTGACAGATCAATTTGTTCACATGGAACGAAAAGTCATTGTGAACATGGAAACCAATTTGGTGATTGTGAACACGGAATTTGTAGACCCCATTGTGAACAGGCGCTGCGTCAAACCAATTGTGAACAGTGTAAAGCTGAGAGTGATTGTGAACGAGCGAATGGATTTAATCCTTGTGAACAGGGACCAAGGGGAGAAAAGACCATTTCACAATGACTTCTTGCACTTCTACAGACCAAGCTGTAAAGGGAAATTCATTGATTAGTCACTAGATCTTTCAGTGTAGGATGCTCGTTGCAGGCAGACTTCACGGAGTGATTGGACCGAATTGAAAATGTTATAGAATGAAAGTAACACAAAGCTACTTGGAAAAAGGGTGGGGAGACTCAATTGATGAACCTAGCATGGAAGCCATTGAAGTGGCTATTAAAGAAACGTTGAACATGGATGACGAACACTGTGTATTCTGGGTTGGTGTTTATGATGAAGATGATAAACAGGTGATATTTGAGGTAACCAAGTACTTGAGACAATCCTTAAATTTAAATCCAGATATCATGGATCCTGCAATGTTTAATATCAAGAAGAGCATTGCTCAAAACTGGGACGAAGTGATTGAGAATTTCAGACTTCTTCTGGACGGTCAGATTGACAAAATAGAACAGAGATTAAACCAGACATAAAATCGACATGAATAAACTGTTCCTCGTTACTTTATTATCTCTCCTGTGCTTCGCATGCACTGAACCAGAGGCATCAGATTCGAGCGTTCAAATTGTTGACGCTGAAGATTTGACTCCAAGTCCAATCAGACACGATACTTTAACAGAGGACCAATTGAGCCAAATAACCTTCATCCATGAGAGTTTGTATGAAGTGTTTCCAGTCTCTCTTGAGGAGACGATCACCAATTTTAAGAGAGACCAAAATCCGAATAGGGAGATCAATGTCTGGCTGAATATGGTCGCGGCTTATCAAGCATTTGAAAAGAAGAATTCAGAACCAGAAAAGCTTGAGAACCGCCAAGAAGCTTTCAAGTTAATCCTCTTACGTTCCATGATGCCGGCTGAAAAGGCAATTAAAAATTCAGAATTGCAGATTCTAACTGACGATGAGATTCAGGAGATAATGACCAACTATCAGTCAGAAGCTGCTCCGATCACTGTTGAGTAAATAAAGCGAATAAGAGGCAGTCAATTCAGTAAAGCACTCATTAAGGGTGAATGGAGAATTCTTAGAACTTCATGAATTTTACACAGTCAATCAGAAGGGTCGGTCAAAAAGGAATTGCTCGGTTAGTGGTGATCAGCAATCTTCTCATTGCACTTGGCCTTCCTTTTGCAATGATTTATTGTCTGGCGCACGTAAGAGTTCTTGATGCTTTGCTCTATGACACTGATTTTCCATACCCTGAGACCTTTGTTTTTACTGTGATCCCAATCATAATAGGAAGCTTGGTTCTAATCCGGTTGTACCTCAACTTCACATTCAGAAGTATCAAATTTAGAGATGACTGGATTGAGCTAATGAGTGATTTCTCATTTCTAAATCAGAGAATTAGAATCACAGATATTGTTTCCGTGAGAAATGAACGCAACAGCGTAGTCATTGAAACAATAGATGAATACTGGAAGATTGTTGCATCAGAACGTACAGCGTTAATGCGGTTTTTTCATAACCGAGGAATTCAGGTTAAATAGTTGGGGTGATATGGGGTACTTGAAGCCCTCGAACAATTGCATGTTGCTTTCGAAAAGATGAATAGAGCCTCAATTACTTATGTGGTTTCTTACTCGCAGATATTATTAATGGAATGATCTATAACATCGCAGCTAAAACCCACTCTTCTATAAACCTCTTCAGGTTGGATGAGAATACATTCAGTATCCTTAAATATGATGAGTTCGCTTTATTGATGACAGGTTTTGATTACACTATCATAAATCAACAACTTGTCTCTGTTTTCGACGAATTGATGTCGAATGAGCTCGAAATACGCCCGATCCGGATTCTTCGCAGAGTTACCAACGAAAAATGGGATGAGTTCTTTGAGTTGATCGTCAAGGAGCACATTGACATCGATAAAATCAAAATTGTGGATGAAAATGAACGAAGCGTATGGCAATTCGACCATCATTTATTTGTCTCAGAAAGCATGAAAAACAAAATTGAACGAAAGTTTGAAGGTGAATTTGAGTTCTCTGAAGGGTTTAGTCACTTTGGATAGCATTTGATACAACAGTAGCCTAAATGAACGTCGGAAAGCAATTTTCTTTGATTTCAATAATCATCGCGTCACTTCTCATAGTCAATAAGGGGCTATTCGATATAGAGACGTATAGTATTATTACCTCGACACTGGACTCTGATAGTGGTGCAATGCAACCAGTTGTGGCTGCAGGTGGGATAAAGATTGCTTTACCTTATTTGATCGCAATGGTCGTCTCATTGGCGCTGAGTATTATTGGAATGAGAAGAAAGAATAGATTCCATAGAATCGGACTTCTTCTGAACTTACTCGCGGTTGGTTACTTATGCACCCCTGTTGGTTTCTTTTTATCGATATAATCTTGATAGTGCTTTTAGAACTAATCAGATTGATACTCTTTAACTCTACAGCTGTGTTTCATGGACATTGTAATTGAATCGAAATGAAAAATCCAATCTTAATTCTAGAGGAGTTATCTATTCTTCAAATGGGTCTTAGGATGAATTTTTTCAGCAAAGAGCGATTAGTGGAGTATTCTGATCAATTGATAATGCGCGAGAGTGAACCTGATGAATTATTTATAGACATCTCTCTATCATCACACCAAAGAAATAAACTGATTGACGTTCTTGGCTCCTTCATTAATTCAAATAGATCTCAAGTAGAGACTGATAAACTAATGAGCATTATTCAATCGCTGAATTCAAACGGTCAATTAAGTCTTGGCAGAACGACAATGCTCTTGTACAAGTTGAGCCATGAGTTTGATTTTCCTGAGGCCATGTATTCCGAAATAAATAGACTTGATGATGAGTATTATTTAGTTTCAAATCAAATTGTCAATCGAACGGAAGATGAGTTGGAGATCGAAGTTAGACAGTACCTCGCTCCATATTTGGATGAAGCCTTGGAGCTTGAAATATTGAAGGATGAAATTGGTTACGACAATGCTGAAAAGGGCTAGATATTACATTCAGAGTGCATTCGGTTGAATGCGAAGTCAAATAACCAATCTACTAACGCCTAAAGCCCAACGCCTTTCACCCCAACAATAGAATAAACCATCGGCATCTTCCCCTCATTGCCCTTCAGCATGTATTTCCCTGGACTAACTTCATGCGACGTCGCGAAGCAGTTGTAAGGGGAGAAGTCGTACTCGTTGAAGTCGACGATGTTGAGGCCGTTGGCTTTTAGGGCTTGGTATACTTCACCGAGGCCGTGGTTCCATGAGATGTATTTGGCGCGGATTTCTTCGCTGCCGTCGGTGTAGCTTCCTTCGAGTTCTTCTACGATGACGTCGCGGTTGAAGTATGAATAGGCGATGCGTTCGATGTTGTCATCGAACATCCATACGGCGGGGTGGAATTCTACGAAGACGAGTTTTCCTTCGGATTTGAGGCTCTGGGAAATGACATTCGCCCATTTGTTGAGGTCAGGAAGCCATCCTATGGTGCCGTAACTGGTGAAGACGAGGTCGTACTGTCCTTCGATGTGATCGAGGGTGCTGTAGACGTCACAGCAAATGAATTCGACGTCTATGTTGACTTCTTTTGCTAAGGCTTTGCCTTGGTTGATGGCTTCGTCTGATAGGTCAATCGCCGTTACCTGTGCACCCTTCCGCGCTAGCGAAATTGAATCTTGACCAAAGTGACATTGAAGATGAAGAACACGCAATCCTGAAAGGTCAGGGATGAGGGCAAGCTCAATGTCGTTTAAACTGCTTCTGCCTTCTTTGAATGTGGCGTTATCGTAAAATTCAGAATCTACGTGAGCAGTCGTGCGCTTGTTCCACGCGTCACGATTTACTTTGAGATAGTCTTCCATGGTTTAGCGTTTGATCTCGCTTTCGTATTTATCAATCCAGTCTTGAGCGGTCATCTTAGCCACCAATTCGCCAATGAGTTCGTATGGGATTTGATCCATCTTCTTCAAGCGAATACAGCTCTTGCCCATATCTAACTTCGTGCTCACGTACTTTGGGTATTCGCCTACGAACCAGTCGAGTAGCTCGGGTGTGGCGTAGATTCCCATGTGGTAAAAGGCGATGAAGTTCTTTTGTGAAGCCAGGTTCATGAAGGGGAGAGGCAGCTTCGGATCACAATGGTACCCAGCAGGATATTTGTCGTGGGGAACGACCCAACCAATCATGTTGTACGACATGACTTCCTTGAATCCTACAGGGAGATTGGTGTTGATCACCTCTCTCAACTTCGTCATGACCGGTTGACGATCTTCGGGGATTTTCGAAATGTATTCTTCTGGAGAATTTGCCTCTATACGCATGGTGTCTTTTTTAACTGCCTAGCGGCGGAACGCTACGCTTTGCCAAGATACCAATTCAACAAGAATCCTCTAATCAATCGAAAGCACGGTGGAAGTCCAGACACCATAGGTGGTGCTGAGATGCAGAACTAGCGGTCCACTGAATCCAAGGGGAAGACTAAACGAATGATTGCCATTCAATTGATCTTGCATCAATAACTGACCATTCATTGAATAAGCGCTAATCGTTCCTGTTACCTGTTGCGGATTGTTGATGTGGATTTGTCCGGCGATGATGTAGGCTGAAATGTTGATTGTTTCTGACAAGTCACCCACGGAGAGGTCAATAACTTCGAAACTCATAGACCACGTGCATCCATTGTCATCAGTGACATTCAGAATATATACTCCTTGACCGAGTTCATCGGCAACCTCCCCGATATCCCCGTTACTCCATTGGAAGTTATAGGGAGCAGTACCACCTACAGCAACGGCGCTGGCTGAACCGTTATCTCCATCGGATGCATTATTAATATCGATAAGCGCAGAAAGCTCCGCTGGTTGACTTAACCCGAAAGTGAATTCGCTTGAACAAGAAAGTTCATCGCTAACTTCAACGGTGTATTCGCCGGCAAGCAATGCATCAGGATCTTCGCCGTTCCAATCGAATTCTAAGGTTCCCGTGCCGCCTTCAGCCTCAATCGACACTGAACCTGTCTCGCCGAAGCACAAAGGCTCGATGATGGAGAGAACTGCAGTAATCTGATCAGGCTGAGTTACGATGATCGAATCTGTATCGGTGCAGCCATTTTCATCAGTGCAGAGGTATTCATATGTGCCAGCTGCTAAACCGAAGATGGCCAGATCATCCACGTCGTTATTCCAAACGCAAGAAGCAATGGGAATACCACTCACATTGAACAACTCAATCATACCATCGGAATAATCATGGCAAGTGACATTCGTTATGTTTTGCTCCAAAACCGGGGAAGGAAAGAGTTCAACCTCAATTGAAACCGAAGTGGAGATTCCTTGATTGTTGGTGATGGTTGCTGAATATTCTCCGCTTTCAGTTATGACTAGCGTATCGGCATCTGATCCATCTTGCCATTCGATGCCGGCTACATCTTCCGCTTGAATACTCAGTTCATTCGAATCTTGGTCGCAAAGGGTACCAGTCACGATGATTTCCGCTTGATAGGTTTCACCTTCGACAAATTCATACGAATTGTTCGGAGCTAAATCGAAGAAGGTATCAATATGTCCTGAAGGGTAAGTGACTTTGAGCGAATCGATATTCTGTGCAGCTCCTAGGCCAAAGAATTGCATGCGACTATTCTGTCCTAAGTAGTTTTCACCTAAGAATGTCATTCGCTTTTGCTTGATACCATCTGCCCATACCTCAATGGTGCTACCAATCGCCTGAATATTAGATAAGGTTCCTGTCAGCCCCACCTTCAGCCATCGATTGTCTCCGCCATCATTTTGAAGAACAACTGACGAATTGCTTTGAAGGGTATGAATAAAGATGTCTGGATAGCCGTCATTCGTCAGGTCACCAATGATAGGAGAATAATTGTCAGTGATGTCGTTTTGAGTGATGGCATCATCACGGGAGAATTCACCATCGGTATTGACGAAAAAGGCATTGGGCTGGTCTGTTTGTCCCCATACATATGTAGACACATATAGATCCTGCCACATATCGCAGTCATAATCGATCCAGGTGGCACCCCAACACACTGAATTCACGGCCATATCTTGGGCAGGGGCGATATCCTGGTATTGCGTCCCGTTGTATTGCATGAAGATATTTCCTTCAAATCCATTGGATACATAGATGTCGAAATCGTCGTCATTGTCGTAGTCGCCGCAAGTGATTGACATGGCATAAATCCATTGATCGAAATTGAGGTCAATGGTTACTTCAGTGAAAGTGCCGTCTCCATTGTTTTGATAGATGGCATTTGGATAGAGCAGTCGATCATTGATCACGACCAGATCCGGCCAAAGATCTTCGTTGTAATCGTACCAAAGCGACTGAAAAGAATTGAAAGATTGATTCGATACTTGGGCGAAATCAGTGACATCCTCAAAAGTTCCGTCTCCCAGATTTCGGTAGAGATAGTTCGTGATGATACCCTCTACATTGTAGTTGGTGATGTACACATCTAAGTAACTGTCGCGATCGTAGTCACCCCAAGAAACACCATGTGTTTGCCAGGCAGTCGTCTGAAGAATCCCACAGGTTTCTGATATTTCAGTGAATGTAAGGTCACCGTTGTTTAACCAAAGACGATTCGGCGATAGATAGAACGAGATGAAAAGATCTTCGTCTCCATCATTGTCGATGTCGACCCAGTTAATCATCTTGGCATCCTGAGAGCCATTCGCAGCGTAAATTCCTAGATCAATTTCTTCAAATTGACCCTCGGTGGTATTGATATAGAACTTTATCTGACCATCTCCGCTGACCAGGCTAACATCATCGAATCCATCTCCATTGAAATCATAGAAGCTGGCTCCATTTCCATTGAACCCATTTGATCCAATGTTCATATTTGACATTTCTATTGGTGTGAACTGGGCATGCGATTGCGAAAGGAAAAGCGAAAACAGGGTCAGAAAGGAAAGTCGAAATATCATTTCTTCATAATCACTACGTTGGCCTGATGAACAGTATCTACAAGGTGCAAGATGTAGACACCCGGTGAAAGAGAAGAAACATCTACTATTGTGACTTCATTCGTAGGAAGCACAGTGTGCTCTTCAATCTTCCGGCCGTTTAAGTCATAGACCAGTATCTTGGTTAACGTTGATTCAGCACCGTTTATGAAGATCTGTTCATCACAAGGATTAGGATAAACCTCAACCTGATTTAGGTTCAGTTCCTGAGCACTTAGTCCGTCAAGATCTACAATGACCAATTTACTGCAATTGTGGCTATCAATCACGTTCCCAGTGTAAATTCCTGGCTCTAAATCCGTGATATTATTGCCTTCCCCAGTATAGCCATCAGGTCCATTCCAGAAGACTTCGTAAGGTTCAACACCTCCTTCAATTACCAGGTTAATGATTCCATTGTCACCTAAATCTGCTTCGGTGATATTCGATTCTACGATAATCTCTCCAGGTGCAGTAACACTGATGATAGAGTCAATGAGGCAGTTATGTGCGTCGGCAATCGAAACTAAATAATCACCCTCGAGCAAGTCAAGCGGGTCTTCATCAAACCAATCAACTATGTAGGGTTCGACGCCACCTTCGATACTCAGTAAAACGCTGCCCGTCTCTTCAAAGCACAAAGGTTGATCAATGACGAGGTCAACGTACAGAGAGTCAGGGGCATAAAGTTCCACAGAGTGGGTAGATGAACAGAATCCATCTTGCTCAATGTGATAGTGGAAGACTCCTTCCTGACAGTTATAAACCACTTCCTCATAAGGCTCATCATTGAGCCATAACAAGGCATCAACCTCGGCGATCAACTCAATCATCCCATCTTCAGCGCCGTGACAGCTCGGATGATTGTAAACGATTTCAACCAAGGCATTTTCAGAATACTCAACCATAATAGGGGCAGACTGAACAGGAATTCCCTCTTGCGTGTAACCGGTGAAGTAGTACTCGCCGGGTTCGGAAATCCAAATAGAGTCACCGATTTGCTCATTATTCCAAATGGCATTGGCGTAAGACGTAGCAATTAAAAGAACGGAATCACCTTCGCAAAAGGTTTCTTCCATCACTGAGATTTCAGCTGTTAATGAACTGCCTTCAGTAATTGATAAATGTTGGTCTGCTGGGAGGTCATAGAACCAGTCAATATGACCGTTAATCCACTGAATTTGAAGAGAGTCAATGGTTTCGATTTCCCCGAGGCCAAAGAATTCTTTCCTTGAGTTTTGTGTAAGGTATCCTTCACCTGATTGGGTATATCGAATTTGACTTTCGCCATTGGTGAAAACCTCAATCCAGCAACCGATGCCTTCGGTATTGGATACCACTCCATTCAATTCTACGGTTAAGAAGTGATTTGTTCCTCCTTGATTTTGATAAACTCTACTTGTTTCAGGAGCAGAAGCGATGACCGCGAAATCGGCATAACCATCGTTATTTAAATCTCCGAGGCAGCTGGTTGAGGTGGCCCCGTCGTCATCTTGGAGACCTACACCTATGGCATCTTCAACAAATGCGCCAGCTTGATCATTGATAAAGAACCGATTCTGACCTGGTTCGCCCCAGAAAGGGGTCGTACAAACGTGTAGGTCTTCCCATCCATTATTGTCGTAATCCATCCACAGGGCGCTCCAACTATGGTCGTTCACTAAACAGTTTTCTTCTTCGGCTACATCTGCGTAGGTGCCATCTTCTTGCTGTTGCATGAGGTAGTTACCAAACGGATTATTTGAGATGTAGATGTCCATATCACCGTCTCGGTCATAATCGGCCATGCTGTTATTCATGGAGAAAATGTACATCTCCATTCCTAATTCGGTGGTTTGATCAATGAAACTACCACCTTGGTTGATGTAGAAATTGTTGGTGGCAGGAAGCCGATCGTTGATCACATGCAAATCAGGCCACAGATCATGATTGGTATCAAGAAAGAGTGATTGAAATGACCACATACTCCCATTGTCAATTCCGTATTCTACCCCCGATTCCGTGAATGTTCCATCGCCATTGTTTATGTAGAATTCGTTAGGGACTCCGTCTGCGTTGTAGTTATTGATATAAAGGTCAAGATCCCCGTCACGATCAATGTCACCCCATGACAATCCGAAGGTTAAATATTCGGTATCGTGCCAGATACCGGCTTCCTGTGTGACATCCGTCATGGCCTCAAGGTCACCGTTGTTTTGATAGAGGAAGTTTTTTCCATCATAATTACAAACCATGAGATCGGCGTCTCCATCGTTGTCGTAATCACACCAGCTCATTCCTTTTGGGTTCATGTTTATACCCCCAACATAAATTGGATCTTCGAGCTGTCCTTGATTATTCAAGTACAAAAGAACGGGTTGATATTGCTGTACAAGAGTCAAGTCGTCCCAACCATCATGGTTGACGTCATAAAAACTTGCACCACAGCCGTATTCCGGTCCGTAGAAGGAGTGATTGATTCCGAAATCGGACGCAACGTTGACGAAATTTTGAGCGGAGAGAGTGAAGGACAAGAGCACCGCTGACAGTATGCCAGTGATAGATTTCATTAGTAAAGTTAGTCAGATGACCTAGCTGGTCTGGTTTAGTTATTTGATAGACGTAATAAAACGTCTATGGTTGACTCCAGCTCTAATAAAATCGTTGAAAATCAGCGCTTGATGATTTGCTTGCGCGCTAGTCCTTGATTTGATTCAATTTGAACGACGAACATTCCACTCGCAGCAAAGGTAAAACTCACCTCTAATTGCTCAGTTCCTGAAGGGATCATGATCTGTTGAACCAGTCTACCGTCAATGCCATAAATACTACATTGAAAAGCACCTACAGGAAGGTTTGAAATGTAAATGACATCATTGCTCGGATTCGGTGAAATAAGGAAATCAGAAATCAATAAATTCTCAACGTTCATGCTGTCGAGGTCAATAATTTCAAGTTCCATGCACCCATTTGAATCAACAATAGAAGCGGTATAGATACCAGGAGAGAGGTTCTCAATCAATTCACCCGTATCTGAGAATCCATCCGGACCGTTCCAGTTAATTGTATACGGGCCTTCTCCACCAGAAATGTCAAGCTGAATCGAGCCATTGTCGCCTTCAGTGGATTCAACAGTAACAACGTCGATGACGATTTCATCTGGAGATTCGATTTCAAAGGTTTCGCTGATACTACAACCATTTTCGTCTATTACGTTGACTTCATAGGTGTCAGGTTCAAGTTCATCAGGATTGACGTCATTCCAGTTAATCGAAATGACACCTGTACCCCCGGAAGCTTCGGCGCTAGCCATGCCATAATCTCCTGCACACAGCGGATTTTCTATTGATAATTCCAACTCTATTGCTGGCGGAGAAACAAGTTCAACAATGGTAGTGACCGTACATAAGCCTTCCTCAGAAACAATAAGTTCATACTGTCCTGCCGGTAGGTTCATCAATGGTTCGTCATAGTTTTCACCGTTTACCGTGGCGATAGCGTTCTCATTCAATTCGATGGAAATTTCGCCATCAGCAGAACCTAAGCAGGCGGGATCAACATTCGTAACTGTGTAGGATGCATCATTAGTTGACTGAACGGTAAACTCTGTTGAGCTATATGGAATACCGAGCTCAGAGTAGGTGATGTACGAATAAACTCCTGGTTCTTGTACCCAGAGTGAATCATTCTCAGTTCCATTGTTCCAAACAGGATTCATCCCATTACTCGCAATCAGAAGAAGCGAATCTCCCTCACAAATAGAAGTGCCTTCATTCAAGATGGAAGCCATCATTGAGCTGCCCTCTGCGATGTTCAGCTGTTGGTTGATTTCAACATCGTAAAATGTATCTACATGACCACTAGGCCACTCCACAATCATTGAGTCTATGACCTCAGCCTGGCCAAGTCCGATGAATTCTTTCCCTGAGTTGTGAGTAAGGAATCCTTCCCCTGATTGTGTGTATCTCAGTTGGCTAGTTCCTTCCGAAAAAACTTCAATCCACGCTCCAATTCCTTCTGTATTTGATACCGTGCCAACGAGGTCAACAGTTAAGAAAGCGTTGGTATTCCCGGTATTCCGATAAATTCTCGAATAATCAGGAGCGCCAGCTTGGACAACGAAATCTGGGAACCCGTCATTATTCAAGTCACCCATAGCTGAAGAATTTGTAGCTCCATTATCTGAGCCTAAGCCAACTCCTGCGGCGTTTTCGAAGAAGGTTCCGTTTTCAAGGTTGACGAAGAACCTGTTTTGACCCGGCTCTCCCCAGAATGGTGAGCAGTTTACGTGAAGATCTTCCCAGCCATCATTGTCGTAGTCAATCCAAAGGGCACTCCAACTGTGATCGAATACGGAAGTACCTGTTTCTTCAGAAACGTGTGAGAAGGTTCCGTCTTCTTCTTGCCTCATTAAGTAGTTCCCAAATGGATTATTAGAAACGTAGAGGTCCATATCACCATCTCGGTCATAATCAGCCATGCTGTTGTTCATCGAGAAGATGTACATCTCCAAACCGATTTCAGTGGTAATATTCGAGAAGCTACCGTTCTCGTTTTTGTAGAAGTTATTTGTTGCTGGTAATCGGTCATTGATGACATGCAGGTCAGGCCACAAGTCATGGTCATAATCCGTGAATAACCCCTGAAAAGACCACAAGCTGCCATCGTCAACGCCTAGCATGGCAGCAGATTCCGTGAAGGTGCCATCACCATTGTTGACGTAGAACTCATTCGTAATGCCGTCAGCGTTGTAATTACAGATATATAAATCTAAGTCTCCATCTCGATCGGTGTCTCCCCAAGAAATGCCATAGCTCAAGTAAGATGTGTCGTGGAGAATTCCAACTTCAGCTGTGACGTCCAACATGTTATTGAAGTTTCCATCATTCCGGTAGAGGTGGTTAGTACTATTATAGTTGGTAACAAGTAGGTCAGGATCTCCATCGTTATCGTAGTCACACCAGTTGATTCCTTTCGGATTTGCATTGATGGCACCAATAGAAATTGGAGGTGATAATTCACCTTCTATATTGAGATATAAGGAAATCGTTTCGTTTGCTTGGCCTACGGTAATATCATCCCAACCATCACCATTGACATCATAGAAACTGATGCCCGTTCCATATTCTGTTCCGTAGAACTGGTGGACAAAATTGTTCTCAGGCGCAACATTGACAAATGTTTGAGCACAAAGCAAAGCAGGGAGGAACAGTATCGTAAGGATACTTACTGTCCTTGTCATAGTATAATTGTCTAGTTGACCCAGTGTGGTCAAGGTTCATATCTATGACGTAAATAGGTGAAAAGGGTTGGCTACTTAAACACTAATTTTTTTCCGTTTGGATCAGCCGAAATTCGTTGCAGTCGGAACTCACCTTTTCGGTACATATCAGCCTGGTCATCATAGTATTTGCTCATACGATGTCCGCTTTGCCCGGTAGGCGCGATACTCTCCGAATTTCCAACATCTGAAAGGTCTAAAACGATGCGCATTTGAGCACCAAATCTTCCGATGTAATAGCCTGCAGAAGAAGGGGTGAAACCAGACTGAGAAATGGTCTCATTTCCTCCAGACATTGGCATCGGATCGAGACTCAACCAATCACCTACGACTGGAACGTCTTTAAATGGGTGAGGAGGCCCCCATTGATGCGCTTCTCCCCAAGACCAATCTTTGGTAGAATTACCGTAGAGTCCGACCAGTTGTGCGACCACACTTCTAAACGCATTACCAACATGATCTTGTAGTTTTTCTTTCGCATCAGTGGTACTGACATCCCACACTTCATGGTCTGGATCATTCAAGGCGATATGCAAGAACCTTTTGCACCAATGCGTATGCGCAAAGCGTTCAAACTGCTCAGGGGTCATTTTGTCTTGCATACCCGACCGCAAAATGGCCATTTGAAGCGGTGTGAATACTACTGGAGAAGGTTCATTGATTCCATAATGGCCGTCCCAATCAAGCAAAGCGATGGCTTCCTGTTCTATATCTGTCCACTCAAAATCACTGTTGGTAAGGATGCGATGAAGTCGCTGAGAAATAATGGCTTCGTCGTCGTTATAGACATCGAGGAGCAGATCTTTCATCATGCTGACATCCCATTGATCTGTCTCAGATAATAGTTTTCTAATACGCTTTCCACGGCTAGGCGGGACGTAGTAGCCATAAACAAAGACAGAGTCCATCATTTCGGGAGCCTCGTTCGCTGTACCTAAATAGCCAACTTCAGGATCAACACACTGTGGGTTTCTGCTGAAATCAAGGTAACCCAAGATTTCATTGCTCGCGTATCTACCGTCGATCGCGGTTTTAGGATTTACATGAGCAGGGTGATGAGGAATACGGGCACAAGACCAGTTTCCAATATGGTCATCTTTATCTGCATAGGTGATACTTAATCCAGGTGCGTGAATCAGGGCAATCGCTGATTCAAATTCTTCCAATTCATTCGACCGCATCATATTTCTAAATGCAGTGATGAGTTGGTTGTCTGTTTGTAGGTATTCCCAACGCATGGCATAAGGAGGGAAGTCTGGAATTTCCTCTACCACTTCATTGATTATCGGGCCGTGCTTTGACCACTTCACCGAAATCGTGGTGTCAGCAGCATCTTTCACCTTTATCACATGCTCTTTGAAGGAAGGTGCGTAGGCGTTGCCTTCATAGATAAACTCACCAGCATCATTTTCGTATTCACGGTAAAAGTCAATGTCGTCATTTTCAAACATCGTGAGTCCCCATCCATGATGATCTGAATGTCCGACCAAGGCATAAGGGATCCCAGGTAGGAAGTTTCCGTAGGTCTTTACACCAGGGAATTCAAGTGCCGCCTCGTACCATACCTGTGGAAGCCCGTATCCGATATGGGTGTCATTGCACAAGATGGGAGCTCCACTCTTGCTTTTACTAGAATTTACTGCCCAAGAATTTGAGCCGGTAAACACAGGTATTCCCAGTTCCCCAAGGAGATCTGGAAGCAGTATGGTTTCAGTAGTATCGGTTGAACACGATGGGCGGAAAGGAGGGAGGGACGAACTTACTAAACCCATACTTTGGAGCCATTCTTCAGAGTGTTGGCGTTCAAGTTCTGTTGCCAACATATCTGTCTGAAGTGCGATTTCAAAGCTGTATGCCATGTAACCAGCGATGGCATATAAATCGCGCAATTCGAATTCTGTCAAGGGAATTCCAGCCAGTTTAAATTCGAGCGGTTCTTTTCCTGTTCGAATGAAGGCGTTCACCCCTTCGATGAATGCTCTGCACTCATTTAACTCTTCCGCGCTAGCGAAAGTACTTTCAAACGCTTCAGCAGAACGATCAGCATATTCAGCAATACCAGACGCACGAAAGAAAAGATCAGGTCCTAGACCTTTATCGCCTAGAACTTCAGCTAATTCACCCCGACCAACACGTCGCAACATTTCCATTTGAAATAATCGCTCAGAAGCCATGATATAGCCGAGCGTCATATAAACATCTTCGGCTGATTCACCCTTAATATGAGGGATGCCGTGCGCATCGAAAGTGGTGGTTACCTCGCTTTTCAACTCTGGGAGATCAATCTCGCCTTCGTATTGAGGTACACGTGAAGATGCATACCAATAAGCATAGATAGAGGCCACTCCAGCGATGATGACGAGGAGTAAGAAAATTCGTTTAATCCAGCGCATGCCGGAAGATACATAAAGCGCTTACTCGATAACTAATCTGAACGCATATGTTTTATCAACGGATACGATTCGAAGGAGATAAACTCCTGTAGTGAATTGGCTTAAATCTAGTTGATTCGACCTTGGCTGTGTTGATAATACAAGAGCTCCTGAGGCATTGACTACATCAACTTGATCTCCAATTTGCAGTCCTTCAATGATAATTTGTCCGTTGGTTGGATTCGGGTAGATTCTTAATTCGTTGCGAGATAGCTGTTCTGTGCTTACGATGAAGTCAATGGAGAATGGCGTGTTAAGCAAACAGCCGTTTCCGTCTACTATCGTCAGCACGTAGTTTCCTTCTTCTAGATTTTCTTCAAAGTTTTCGTCTCCGCCTGATGACCATATATAGGTATAATCGGGTGTTCCTCCGGTTACATTCGCTAACGCGGAACCGAGAGCGTCTTCAGTGGCGTCGGTTACATCAATGGAAACCACCAGTTCTTCTGGTTCAGAAATCACTACGAGACTATCAATTTCACAACCGTTTTCATCAGTGTGGGTGATCAAGTACGATCCAGCTACTAGGTTGTTCAGCGTTGCATTGGCCGGATCCTGTGTGATTTCACCCACACCACCGGTACATTCACCTTCAATCCATCCGTTGTCATCTCCAAAACAGAGTGGTTCAACGATGGTGAAAGAAGGAGTAAGTTGCAAAGGAGAAGATATTGTAATGTTTGTGTCAGTTAAACAGTTGTAGTTGTCGTAAAGGGTCATTTCATAAAATCCTTCTGACAATCCTTCAACGTTCGAATTGACGAAGCTACCATCGAACAGGATTAAGTTGACTTGATCAGATTCCCAAAGGAATGCACCGTCACTTTCTTCGAAACAAGTAACATCCTGTGCTTCCATTAATATCTCAGCTTCAGGTGCAGCTGAAATGGTCAATTCATCACTGTTTGCAAAGAATCCATAAGGGGTCAATACCTGAACTGATATATTCGTTGGTTCATAGATGGTGAGATATCTTTCGTTATGTCCATTAGACCATAAGTATTCTTCATATTCACCCGCGTCTAAGATCAAACTGTCACCTGGGCAAATGAATATTTCCTCTTGATTTGCTAAGATCACTTCATAGGACGAACCTTCAACAATCGCGTTGTAATCGTTCATGTTTGCGTTCACAGTATCCGTCCAACCAGATGGCCAGTTTACTTCAATGGTCACGTCACTGCCGTTAGCACCAAAACCGAATAAGCAATTCGATGAATTCTGCCCTAGGTAGCCTGATCCAGCTTGTGTGTACTTATACTGTGAACCAGAGTCATTGGTCACGGTAACCCAAGAACCAATCGCTTCTGGATTCGAAACGGTTGCTTCAAGCGACACAGCAATCCAGTAGTTGTTGGCTCCAGAGTTTTTGTAGAACGAGACATTGTTAGGCGTACGACTGGTAATTGCAATCTCTGGGAATCCATCACGGTCGATATCCCCGGTGGCAATGGCATAGGCTTGAAAAAGACTGAGAGGATTGAAGAGGTTGTTTGATTCAGAGAATGAACCCACTTCATTTTGTCGCATGAAGATGTTTTGATGGTTGAACATGGCATCTTCTGTGCTGACATGTAAATCTTGATCTCCATCGCAATCGTAATCAAAGAACGCAGCACCCCAACAAAACCGTCCTACGGCTGTTCCCGTTGTTTCAGTGACATCGGTAAAGGTCATATCACCGTTATTCTGGAGTAGGCGGTTTCCGTTAAAATCGTTGGTCATGTATATGTCGAGATCACCGTCATTATCGTAATCCGCAACAGTATTACTCATGCAATCGATCACGATATCGGTTCCTGAACTTTCCGAGACGTCAGAGAACGAACCGTCTCCGTTGTTTAAGTACATGGTATTGCTAGGTGACTTATCGTTGATTACATACAAATCCGGCCAACCATCGTTATTGAAGTCTCCCCAGCTAGGCATAAAGCTCGGTACGACCCCGTTATCTACTCCGAGTTCTATTGAAACTTCCTCAAAATGACCGGTACCATCGTTTCGGAGCAACCAATTATGCGACCCTACACCCCAGTCGTAGTTACAGATATAAATGTCTAAATCGCCGTCTAGGTCGTAGTCTCCAGCGGCTGCCCCATAAGTGTCTGCATCTGTTTCTTGAGGTACACCCCGGTCAGATGCTTCATCGGTGAATTCGAGGTTGTCTTGAATCCAGAGCTGTTCAAATCCGAATCTTTGTGTGACCAACAAATCAGCATCACCGTCATTATCTACATCAGACCAGATGACCGCTTTGGCGTCACCACTAATAGGCAATACAGTGAGTAATTCAAAGGAGTCATTGTTCCACAGATAAATGTGGGTTCCATTGCCATCGGTTGACGTAGTAAGGTCATCATAGCCATCGCCATTGATGTCGTACAAACTGATTCCGTTACCGAAATTTGGACTCCCGTAGTCTACCGATAACCCCAATGAATTTCCAAGGGCTTCGTAAGTCTGGGCACATGAATAGCAAGCAAAGCAAGTTGCTGCGAGGGTTAAGATCAATCCACGCATCACAATTAGTTAAGGTGAATTGAAGATCGTAAAAAAATGTTAATCGATATCTAAGTCGATTGATAATTAATCAATTGGAAGGATTAGAGCGCAAGTATTCGAGCTTGTAGTTGAACATTTCGCCCATTTTCTCAGCGCGCCAAACAGCCTCCGTGGCTTTTTCACCTTCGAAGTTTTCCTTCACTGTTGCTCTAAATAGTTCTAGCCAACGCTTGAAGTGGGATTTGTCAATGGGAAGTTTCGCATGTGGAGGGAAGGGGCTGCCAGAATAGGTATGCTCAAACAAAAGAATCGTCTGCCAAAAACGATACATCTTTTCGAGATGAGGCTGCCAGTTACCCTGAACCACATTTTCGAAAATAGGGCCAAGTAGATCATCAGACCTCACTTTTCCATAGAAGGAATCTACCAGCAATTGTACCTTTTCGAAGGTATCGATGTCTCCTTGCATCAAGGGTTGTAGTATTGCATCGCTTCTGGCATAAATGCATTCAGATCAGCGATACGTGTTTCGTGACTCGGGTGCGTTGAAAGAAATTCAGGCGGTGCTTGTCCGCCGCTTTGCGCTGACATTCGCTCCCAGAAAGCAGGGGCTTCTTCAGGGTTATATCCTGCCATTGCCATGAAGACAAGACCGAGCATGTCGCTTTCAGATTCATGCTGACGTGAGAATTTCAATGAGCCGAGCGTCGTTCCAATTCCATATGACATGAGGAAGAGGTCTTGCGCCATTTGTGGCTTTTCGCTTGTTAGCACAGCAAGGGTGACACCTCCAGCTTGAATAACCAACTGTTTAGACATGCGCTCATTTCCGTGTCGAGCTATCGCGTGAGCGATTTCGTGACCCATGACAACTGCGATACCAGCTTCATCTTCGCATACCGGGAGAATACCAGTGTAGAACGCAATCTTACCACCAGGCATACACCAAGCATTTACCGTTGGGTCATCAATCGTCTGGAATTCCCATTGAAAGCCTTCGATGCGCTTCTGAAGGTGGTTATCGTTCATGTATTGCTCAACAGCAACTGAAATCTTCTGTCCAACTTCTGATACCATCTGGGCTTGGCGATCAGAAGGAGGGAGCACATTTGATTGTGATAGGAAATCATTGTATGCCTCCAATGACATGTCGATTAATTCGACTTCGTTTAGAAGATTCATCTGTCGCCTACCTGAAATAGGCACTTTAGCACAACTGATTAGGTAGGCTACTAGAGCAAGGAGGGAAAGTACGCGTAGTGTCTTCATGTTATTGAATTTCAGCGGTTAAACCGCGATCAAGTAGGGCGGTACACATCGGTTCTAAGTCTTCAAAGGTGCCTTTTTTCACAGAGCACTTTCCTTTGAAGTGGACGATGATGGTACATTGCTCCGCTTGAATTGGGTCATGGCCACAAACTTTGATCAAACTTTCGATCACAAAATCGAAGGTATTGACCTCGTCGTTGAAGAGCACAATTTGCTTTTCATCAACCTCTTCGGTTAAGACCAGTACATCCTCTTCTTCCTGCGGATTACTTGTAGATATCAAAATCCTTTCCATACTGACGCAAAAATAGCAATAAGGTCACCAGAAATGACCATAAATAGGTATAAGTCGCAGATGAACAACCTTGAGCTGTCATTGTTCTTATGTAAGCAGCGAGAAACCACATGGAACAAACACCAGACATAATCGTCATTTCTGACGAAGCAAGTATTCGGTCTGAACTCAATACGCTCCTTGGAGCACTGGGCTATGACGTCGTAGTATACGAGGCTTATCCGTCTGTTGATGAATTCCGAGATCAGGCTCAAATTCCTGATTTATTAATCCTTCAAGTGGGAGAAGATCAGATTGAGGCAGCGAAGGGAATTATTCAAGCGACGAACGCTTACAGAAAGACACCAATCGTATTCATTACGGATACGAAAGATGATGTAGTCTTTACCAAATTGAAAGAGTTCAAGCCTTTCGGATTCCTGCCGAATCCGTTAGACCTAGGTTCAATCCGCCGAGTTGTAGAGTTGGCTCTATTGTACGATACAGGTAACGGCTCTTCAGAAGCATACCTCAACGGAACCAATGGCACTAACGGAACCAATGGGCATCATTCAAATGGCAATGGGGTTCACCTCGAGTATCCGACATACTTCTTTACTAAGGTGGGGAACAAATTGCGCAAAATTCCAATTGACGACGTGCGCTACGTCGAAGTAGAAGGGAAATACAGCAGTATCCATCTTCCAGAGAAAAAGTACAATGTGAAGGCGTCGTTGAAGGAGCTTTTGGAAAAATTCCCTCCAGAACGATTTGTACGTGTGTCGCGAAACTTCATTGTCAACCTAGAATTCATCGATCATATTGATACTATTCAATACCAAGTGAAGGTGGTTGATCGTGATATTCCAGTATCTCGCACCTACAAGGATGAATTGATGGGAAGAATCTCCCTTCTTTAAGCACAACGCTCATTCCCGACAATTTTTGCGAAGACACGGTAGGCTTACCGCTGGTCACATTTTTATAGAACAGATGCATAGCTGATATATCTTGGTGGCTCAAAACCAATTGCTATGTACAAACAAGCCTCCATCCTCGCTGCAGGAGCAATGATCCTTGCTTCATGTGGTGGTGATCCGTCTGGCGATAACGCCGAAATGGAATCAACAGTCATGCTAGAATACCCTGAAACGCGCAAAGAAGCTGTGGTAGATACGCTATGGGATACTCCTGTAGAAGATCCTTACCGCTGGTTAGAAGATGATAATTCAGAAGAAACAGCCGCTTGGGTGAAAGCCCAAAACGCGGTGACTCGCAGTTTCCTAGATAGTATCTCGTACCGCGATGCGATTCGTGATCGTTACGAGCAACTCTTCAACTACGAAAAGGTAAGCTCACCAAATAAGGTTGGGGAGTATTACTTCATTTACAAGAACGATGGTCTTCAGAATCAATCAGTGATCTACGTGCGTAAAGGACGTGATGGAGAAGACAGAGTATTTATCGATCCAAACGCATTGAGCGAAGACGGAACGGTAACGGCATCGTTGATGGGAGCATCAAATGACGATAAATATGTAGCTGTCAACCGCAGCGAAGCCGGATCAGATTGGAGTCAAATCCGCGTAATGAACGTGGAGACTGGTGAAGAGACTGGTGATATCCTTCGCTGGGTGAAGTTCTCAGGAGCTGCGTGGTACGAAGATGGATTCTTCTACAGCCGCTACCCAGAGCCGCAAGAAGGAGATGAGTACAGTGCTGCGAATACCTTCCACCGTGTCTACTACCACAAATTGGGAACAGATCAGTCGGAAGATGAGTTGATCTACTCGAATGATGATGCACCGAACATGTATCACTGGTGTGGAACAACAGAGGACGATAAGTACCTCATTCTATATGCGTCTACAGGAACTGATGGTTACGAGTGCTACTTTATGGACCTCGCTGATCGTTCAAAAGGATTCCAGCCACTATTCACAGGCTTCGAGAATAAAAGCAGTGTGATTGACCACATTGACGGACGATTCCTTGTTCAAACTGATATCGATGCGCCGAAGTATCGTGTAGTTTCTATCGATCCTAACAACCCGGCTAAAGAGAACTGGAAGACAGTGATTGCTGAATCAGACAATTTGCTTGAAGGTGCAAGTACCGGTGGAGGTAAACTCTTCGCTACTTACCTTGAAAACGCCAACACTCGTGTGTACATGGGGAACCTAGACGGGACTGAAATGACACAAGTTCAGCTTCCAGACAACACTGGTTCAGCAGGTGGATTCGGTGCGAAGAAAGATGACACAACCTTGTTCTACTCATTTACGTCGTTCACTTACCCAACATCAATCTACGAATTCAACATCGAAACAGGAGAATCAGAACTGTACTACTCTCCAAAGCTTCAGTTCAATCCAGACGACTTTGAGTCGAAGCAAGTGTTCTACAAAAGCAAAGACGGTACAGAAGTATCATTGTTCATCGTTCACAAGAAAGGACTACAACTTGACGGTACCAACCCAACCTTGCTTTATGGATATGGAGGTTTCAACGTTTCATTGACACCTAGCTTCAGCACATCAAACATCATTCTTCTGGAGAATGGTGGGGTATATGCTATGGCCAACCTCCGTGGAGGCGGTGAGTTTGGAGAAGAGTGGCACCGCGACGGAATGTTGTTGAACAAGCAAAATGTGTTTGACGACTTCATCTCTGCAGGTGAATACCTGATTGCAGAAGGCTACACCAGCCAAGACAAACTAGCGATCGCTGGTGGATCAAATGGCGGTCTTCTCGTTGGAGCATGTATGGCGCAACGTCCAGACCTTTTCCAAGTTGCCTTCCCTGCAGTAGGTGTGATGGACATGCTTCGCTACCACAAGTTCACTGTAGGATGGGGATGGATTCCAGAATATGGTTGTGCAGACAGCTCAAAAGTTGATTTCGACAACCTATACGGATACTCACCACTTCACAACCTGAAAGACGGTACAGCGTACCCAGCAACCATGGTAACAACAGCTGACCACGATGACCGTGTAGTTCCAGCACACAGCTTCAAGTTCGCAGCTCGCCTCCAAGAAGCTCACCAAGGATCGGCACCAGTACTAATTCGCATCGAAGAACGCGCAGGTCACGGCGCTGGTAAGCCAACCTCAAAGATTCTTGACGAACAAGCTGATAAGTGGGCTTTCATGTTTGAGAACATGGGAGTGACGCCGAAGTATTGAAAAAAGAAATATAGGGACACGCATGCGTGCCCTTAACAGAAAGCCTCCGTTTTGGGGGCTTTCTTTTTTTAAGGCTTATGGCCTAAGGCCTAAGGCGTATGTCTTTAAGAATGGCTATTCTAGCTCGAGGTACTTTAGTTGTCGCTGAATTTCAAGTTGAAATTCAGAATTCAGACGGGCTTAAGCCTTAAGCCATAAGCCATAAGCCCTTACTGTATTTCTGCCGTAATCTGAATCTCCCTCGGCTCCAATGCTTCATTCGTAAAGAGAAGAATAGAGCGTACTACCTGTCCTTTTTGTTGGTCAGAAGTGAATACCACCAAGATGTCTGTGGATTCTTCTGGGGCGAGGACTGTTTTTTCGAGGGTTGGAACGGTGCATCCGCAGCTGCTGGCTATGGAGTCTATGCGGAGGGTGTCAGTGCCGTTATTGGTTAAGCGGAAAAGCGTTTCCACGCTAGTGTTAGAAGTAACAAGCCCAAAATTGTGAACGAGCTTATCAAAGCCAGAAGCAGCGAAAAGGCTATCTGGCATTCCGCGCTGAACTGACTGAATTTCAATCTTTCGTTCTAGACGAGCGCCGCGAGAGTAGATTGACTCTTGTTCATCGGAAAGGTCATCACTTACTTGTTGGTCAGCTTCGTATTCACCGAATGGAACTTCGGTGAAGGTGAGGGTGGCGTGGTTATCGGCTTCACCATTGATGTAGGGCATGAAAGCACCATCCTTGGCATCGTTCAGGTAGTTTACTAAGCTGGCAATTCTTCTTCTTGTTAGGTTGACGTTATAGTCACTCTCGGCACGGGGAGAAGCAAATCCTTTAATGGTCAACTGAATACTGAACCCTTTTTCTAGTTCTTGGAGAAGCAGATCAGAGAAGATGCTGAGGTCATTGAAACCTTTTTCAAGGAAGAGTGAATAGAAGTCTTCGACATCGTATTCTGCTTCCTCTTTTTTGTCACCTGACAACCCTTTCGCGTTCTCTTTGAGGTATTTGTTTTTGAGTTGCTGGTAGGAGTCAAAACAATCACTGTAGCTCAGCGTAGTGGTGGTATCCCGTGTATTAGGGTTTGGTTCGTCATTGTGGAAGTAGAGGGTCACTGGCAAATATTCATTCAACTGACGCAGCGAAACGAATACCTCTGGAGTGTCTACAGGAAGCGAATCACGGAATTGAACCAAGTAGAGGTCGTTGCAGCAGTAAGTTGAGTTACCAAGACTTCCCGGACGATTTGAAGCCATCAAGCCGCCGTTCAATTCATCAAAGTATCGGTAGTAGAGATCGTTTTGACTTGAATTCACCGGGTAACCAAGATTCTCAGGTTCCTGGAAACTGCGGGGATATCCTTTCGAGCGAAACACGTCGTACCCACCAAAGCCAACATGCCAGTTGCTACTGAAGAACAGCTGCTCATTGATGAAATAAGGCGAGAGCTCATTATCAGGAGTATTCACGTTGTCTCCAGCATTTGCCGGCGCTTGCCAACTTCCGTCGTCATTTCTGAACGTCCACCAAATATCCAACTGTCCGCGTGTGCCAGGGCGGTCAGAGCAGTAGAATAGAACTTCTTGTCCTTTGTACAGACCAACCCAAGGCATGGTGCTGTTGTATTCGATGCTATTGATGGTAGGAATAGAACGCCCTGGTTGAATGCGACCTTCTACAACTTCTGCTTCCATGATGCGGCATGAGCTATCCGGACATTCAACATAATAAGCTCGGGATCGGTCAGGGGAGAAGACAAGGTTCCCAGAATCAAAGTCTTTCTCAAACTTGGCCGCGTATCCTTGATCAATGTTGTAGAGTGAGTCTTCCATTGAGGCTCTCCAGAACGAGATGTGGTTCGCTTCTTCTCTAAACGAGGAATAGAAAAGGGTACTATCGAAAAGAAACGGGGCGAATTCAGACTCTGTAGTATTGACATTGCCGGGAAGTCTTTCAACGGTAACCGGCCCATCCAAACGACGAGCGTTCAAGGCGTAAGTACAGCTCTCAATTTCCTGTAACGATTTACGGTAGAGGTAACTGTCTTTTTTCCGCTTGTACTTCTTGCTAAACTTTTTGTAGTTACGAAGTGCCTCTATGTACTTGCCATTGGCCTTTTGCATCTCCGCTAAGCGGAATTGTCCAAGTTCAAAAAGTTTCCCTTTATCCTTATTAAAGGCCTTCGCATAGAGGTATTCAGCCTTCTTAGAGTTTCGAGAAGCCCGCAATGCCTCAGCATATTTGATGGTCATATCAAAGTCAGCGCTGTCAATGGCGTAAGCTTCTGCATAATACTCCGCAGCAGCAAGCACATCATTCCGCGCCCATGCATCATCCCCGAGGGCAGTCCATTGTTTAAGACTTTGCGCAGAAGCAAAAAAGGGCAGTAGACAGAGACAAGTGACAATCAGTCGAAAGCTCATGGAAATTGGTTTCGGACTAAAGTTAACTTTTTTCTCAGGCCTATAGCCTGATGGCATATGGCTTAAGGCCTAAGGCCTAAGGCTTTTGCCTAATCTCTTATGAATGGACATAACAATCCACTTACGCCTTAAGCCATAGGCCTTAGGCCTCTTAGTAAGAGTTCGGTATATCATCATGCAAGAAAGTAAACGATAACACTTCGAAGCTCCTTACTTCGAGTAAGTGTTCGAGTTCTTTGTGATTATCGCCTTTGAGAGCGATCAAGCCTACTTTGCCTTCATATTCGGCGATGCGGTACATCTTTTTGCCTCGGAAACGTTTGCCTGTATCGACTTCTACAATGTCGTTGATGAAGACGTATCGGTTGTTTTTATCGCGCAGGCCGATGGCTCGGTCAAATTCCGAGTGAGGAAGGCGTTCACCGTTCCACCAGAAAAGATCTTTGCTGTAGAAGGGGGCTTGATTCTCTTGGCGCTCATAGCCTACGATCTTCTTTCCCACCCGCAGTCTCTTCAAACCGATGATCTCATGGCGCTGATGCATACCCCTATAACAAACAAAACCCCGGGGTTTGTTCCCGGGGTTTTGCAAATTATTTGTGAAAAGGATCTTACTCCTCAGCTGCCGCCTGCAGCTGAACTGAGCCGATGATCTTCACATCTTCTCCAACCAATAGTCCGCCTGCTTCAGTAGTGGCGTTCCATGTCAATCCGAAGTCTTTACGGTTGATTGCTGTTGAGAATTCGAATCCAGCCTTCATATTACCCCAAGGATCTTTTGCTACACCATTGAAGTCAACATCGAATGTTACTGGTTTTGTGGTGCCCTTAATTGTCAAGTCTCCAGTGAGTTTGTAATCACCGTTGTCATGCGCTAGCACACCGTTAGCGAAAGTCATCTTTGGGTGATTTTCTACGTCGAAGAAATCTCCAGAACGAAGGTGGTTATCGCGATCGTCATTGTTTGTGTATATGCTGTTTAGATCTACATCGATATTGACCTTCGCGTTATTGAAATCTTCGCTTTCGCTGTTAACGGTTCCGTTGAATGTCTTGAACTGACCAGTTACTGTTGTAATCACGAGGTGCTTCACTTTGAATTGAAGTTCAGAGTGCGCTGTGTCTGTGATCCACTTTGTTGCTGTCGCAGTATTTTCCATGATTATCGTTTTTATGTTTAAGCGGGAATGTTCCCAAATTTTCCTGTTTGATATTCGAAGATGGCTTCATTAATTTCCTCATGTGTGTTCATCACGAAAGGACCGTGAGCTACCACCGGTTCGTTGATTGGTGCACCGTGACAGAAGAGGAAGAGCGAATCTTCTTTGGCTTGAATGGAAATAGCTTCTCCTTCATTCGCAAATTCGATGATCTCGCGCATGTTGACTTCAAATCCGTTGATTTTAGAGGCTCCACGAACTTGGTATAACATGACATTCCTGTCAGGAGACACTTCAGTTTCAAAAGTCTCTCCGGCGTTTACTTCTAGGCTCGACATGAACAGATCTGTTTTTGATTCATGTGGGCCTTTTTCGCCTTCGGCGGAACCGCTGATGATATTCCATTCGTAAGCTCCGTTTGGACCAGCGATGTGGACGAGATCTTGCTCTTCGTATCCTTGATAGTCAGGAGAGGAGAGTTTGAGGCTCTTCGGAAGATTCATCCATACTTGGATGATTTCGAGGTCACCTCCGTGCTCTTTGAATTGATCGTCAGACTCTTCGCTGTGGACGATTCCTTTTCCCGCAGTCATCCATTGAACACCTCCTTTGTGTGTGACATGTACGCCACCAGTAGAATCTTTATGGGCTACGCTTCCTTCAAAAACGAAGGTCAAAGTCTCAAATCCCTTATGCGGGTGAGGACCAAACGGAAGACCTGAATTGCGAGGGGGGAAGGTCTGCAATCCATGATGGTTGATCAATAGAAATGGATCAAGCTCAGGTAAACTTCGTGTTGGAAGCGCTCTGTAGGTACTCAGTGCTCCAACCGGCTCATTTGCTGTCTTGTGTATTCCTAAAACTTTCTTTTGCATAGCTGATATTCTGTGCGTTGAAACGATGATTGCTTCAACATAACAACAAAGCTATGGACGAGATAGATGTAGGTACATTGAACTAGGTTAAGAATAAGAATAAGAGTGTGAATGAGAATGAGAGGGAGAATTAAAGAGGGAGACTTCTTAAGCTTCGATTTTTACGGGCCTTTTGCTCTCGTCGATGGCTACGAAGGTGAATTCTCCGGTGATGGCTTTGTCGCGTTGGTCAGAGTACATCTGTTCGATGTAGATATTTACGCGAATCTTCAGGCTCGTTCTACCGAGGTAGATGACTTTTCCTTGCAATTCGGCGATGGTGCCTGCTGGGATGGGCTTTTTGAAGTCGATACGATCGCTTGATACCGTGACCATTCGTTGACGACTGAAGCGGGTAGCCGTAATGAAGGCGACTTCGTCCATGAGCTGCATAGCGGTTCCCCCGAAGAGGGTGTCGTAGTGGTTGGTAGTATTGGGAAATACTGCCTTAAAAATGCTCGTTTGTGAGGCTTCTATGCGTTCTTCGAGGGTCATGCGATATGATTGAGGGATAAAGGTAGTTCGAAATTTGTCTGAAAGGCTAAATGGCTAAATGGCGAAGTGGCGAAATGTTCTTTTCTTATTTCGCTGTACCTATCATGACGCCGAAGTTTCCTTGAAGATCTTGGTGGCCTTTTTCTGGGAGATAGAGTCTAGAGACGAATCCGTCGAGGTAAAGTGCGAATTGACATCCCTGTTCCTGGAAGAAAGCCGCGAAATCGTAAAAGTTGATTTTCTCTGTCGACATCGCAAAGATGACTTTTCCGTCAGGCAAAATGCCGACGCCATTTCGAATATTCAAGTTGGTCGACCCTTCATTGAATAGATCATTGATTTCTCCACGAATCAGCAGGAGGGGGCCTGATTGAGTGGCATAATACACTCCTTCGAACTCGAAGAATTGACTGGCCATAATTCTTGCTTCCCCATCTGAAGTCAAGCAGAACACGCCATTTGGCTGCATGTAGAAGTTGCCATGTGCGTCTTTCCTCCAATTCATTTTTCGTCTCAGAAGGCCCTTCTCAATGTAGAGTCCCAATGGCTCACGATCTTCCATATACATGCCACCATTCATAGCGAAAGTGAGAGTTTTGCCTTCAGCTTCTACATGCGCTTTAAGCTTCCCTAGGCTTCTTAACGGATTCCCTGAAGAGTCTTTGTGAGCCATAAATAATTCACCACTAGCGGGATCAACGATGTGACTGACTATCGGAGCTTCGTTCATTACCGAGGACGAATCGACGGCAGGAATCACGAGGACCGAATCGCTAGTAACTGGCTGGATAGGGATAACAACTACTGAATCAAGGGCTTCATTCACCACTTCTTCAGAACGAGTGGTGCCAGCGCAGGCAAGTAGTCCGAAGATCCAGATGAATAGGTACTTTTTCATAATGCTTAGCTAGTGACCAACGTTAACTCCATCTACTCATACGTTCTGCAGGTGGAACGAATTGTGCCGACAGTGATTTCATTCGTGATTTTAGCAGGCGTTTTCTACCAGCAATGGTTCTGGTATACACGAGCTCACAATCGCCTACGATCGTCTTCCAGTTCGATTCGAAACCAACGGCAGTTTTCTTTTTAGCCCCTAATACCTCTGGGACGGAATGAAAATCTTGTTGGCTCTTCACCCCAAAGAGTTTGCTCTTTCTGACAATGATGTACCTGGGATTATCTATGACCCCAACAATTTCCATCAAACTATTGACGAACAATGATTTCTCATAGGTAGTGCCACCATTGATATGGCAGTGAATGGCACCACTGTGATCCACGTGCGATACGACCGTGATGTCCCAACGTCGAGATTGAAAAGCCTTTGACTCACACAGACTATCAACCAAGGCTTCCGCAATGTTATGTAGATCCTTGGTTATGTCTCTGTACCTCAGATACATTCGGGCTGATCTAAAGAGCATACCTACAAATAAGCTGATACATATACCCGCGAAAACAAGCATGTAGGCGATCCAGGTTTTGGGGTGTATCGATGTTCCGAGAGAGTGCATCACGGTGTGAAAAAATAGTTCAGCGCTGAACGTCATCATAATCATTAATAATCCGATAACTGAGGCAATGGTGTTTCGGTAGTACATTGTTCTCAGTTCTGCGTAGCTCTTATCCTTGTCACTCGCGAAAGGAAGTTGCACTTCTTCAATGAGCACAGTTCCATGATTCAAGGCGGTAACCCAGTTGAGTTTCAACGTATTTCTTGCACTTGCTTCAAGGAGCATTTGCTGATTGAATCGAGCTAAACGCTCTTCATCCAGTTCTTTCTTTGGAATATTGAGTCGCTTGGTGCCATTTTCAATGCGTGGTTCATTCCCGTGAGCGACGCCAACAAAGCCGCCCAATCTTCTTTCGAGCAATTCTAAATCTTGCCCACCATCCTCTCTCGTCGGATCTACACAGACCAAATGCCAGATGTTACCTGTCTTTTCGGTATTTGATCGATCTTTTCGAATGGCCCGTCCACGCATTTGGTTGGATAGGACATAGGAACCAACGAAACTCGCTAAAATCAACGTGTTTACCGAGGGAGCATCCCAGCCTTCACCGAGCAATGACTTTGACCCCACCAATACTTGAAAGCATCCTTCTTCGAATACTTGCGTTGTCAGTTGAACAAGGTGATGTTTCAGCCTTTCCGATGTGATGATCCGCACATATTCTTCGTCATAGGGAAGAGGTATGGAGGTGATGTCTTCAATTCCCTTTTGCTGAGCTAATTCTAAGAATCTCGCTAGCGCGGAAACGGGAATGATGACAACAGACCCAGATAGAACGCCCAACTCAAGTGATTCAAGACGTTCTCTTCTCAAGCGTTCAAAGATCGAGACAACACCAATCTTGTCGATTTTCAATTCGTTGGTAGTGGAATTGACCAAGAATTCAGCCCGAATGTAATCGGTCAATATGACTTCCCTTAAGTCTTCTTTCAAGCTCTTGTGTTCGAACTGAGTAATCTCAACAATACTGTCCAGCTTACTTAAACTAGTACTCAGAGAACGATTGATGTGCTTGTTTTCCTTGAGTCGGATAGACGTTCCTTGCAAGACACCCCGAGACCTCAGTTTGTTCCGAAGCTTTTCCCTGAACTTCTCATGCTTGTAGAACATGGGTTCTTTTGAGTACAGGAAGAAGGCCAACAGGGTCTCCAACCATTCTAAATCGAGCTCGGGAAAAGTAGCGGGGCCTTCACTCACTACGTTGTAATGATCGAGACTGATTTCTTCTCCAATACCATTTAAGAAGATGATACATGAAGAGTACTCGTCCATATTCCCATAAATCCAATCAAGATTATCCAGTGGTCGGTCAATGATTGGAAGAGACTTCAAGACATTGATGAAGTCAATGTCAGACTTCAATTCCCTGACGGCTCCGTCTATCTTTTCTCTGATGGCTTCAATTCGCTCGATCTCTGCTTGATTCGGAAAGCTGAAATGAACATAGTCTTGATGTGGGCATAAATCTCCCTCCGCCACGAGTTCGGGAACTGGTATCTCCGTATCAACGGGGCCATTTAGCTCCAAGTAACGTTTCCATTCTTGATACGAAACATCAAATGGCGGAGTGGCAGTCAGTCCAACGATGGTAGGTTTGAGGGCATCTTTCACCGCTGTCAATGACTTCCACCATGCATTCTTCAAATGGTGAGCTTCATCTACCACAATAGTGCCCAAAGAAACAGAGGCCAACGCTGAAATGAAGCCCCCCGATGCTAACACGCCTTCTTCCTCTAATTCTAATTCTTCCTCTAATACTCCTTGTAATTCTTCCTCTAATCCTTCCTCTATTCCTTCGCTCTCTTTCATCCCGGTATACGCCGCATGCAGCGATTGGTAGGTTGCCACCGTAAGGAATTTCGGATTCTTAATATCTCTCGAAATCCAATCTGGCTCGGTATCAATTTGAAGGAATAACTCACAAAAACGACTGATCCATTGGTTCTTAATCGCAAGGGTAGGAGCGAGAATAAGCGTCGGCTTATTCAATCGAAGAGCTACTTCAAGTCCGAGCACCGTTTTACCTGACCCCGGGGGGGCCACCACATGAAGGTGATTGTCATCCAGATGATGCCTCAGTTCAGAAAGAACCCGAGCCTGATAAGTGCGCCAAGAGTATTTAAACTCAATTCCCTCCGGAAATTGTTCCATGTCCAATCAAAGTCTTTCGCAAGTATAACTAACGCCTATAGCCTAAGGCCTAAAGCCTGAATTCATTCCACCCTAAACACCTTCCAAGGCTCACCCTTGGCCTCTCTCCACGCACCCACACCAAGAGGCATCTCGTAAAGATCATTCAAGGAAGCATCCAGTTCAATCGCTTGTTCCAGCGAAATCAGCATAGACTCGCTCGGTGAGTGGCTATTCGCGCCACACATAAATTGCCAATCGCCATCATGGTCATGCGCCACATAACGAATCTGTTCACCACCGTGAACAACATGCTTACAAGTAAAAACGTGTTTGGTAGGGGAATCTTTGAATTTCAATGAAGAAGGGTTTCAACGGGTTCGAAGTGCGTAGTGCGTAGTGGGTAGTTCGTAGTTCGTGGTTTGTAGTTCGTGGTTTGTAGTTCGTGGTTTGAATTTAGTGAAAAATGTTTGCTGTAGGCAGTAGGCCGTACGCAGTAAGCAACGCATTGCCTAAAGCCTAAAGCCTTCCGTCCACCGTCCACTGTCTACCGTCAACCATAAAACTGTGTTATCTTAGACCCATGGACATCCAAGCGATCCACGCTAACCTTTCTCGTTATGTTGATCTCTCCGTTGAAGAGGTAGAGATCATGCTCGGGCAAATGGAAGAAATTAAAGTTTCTAAGCGCGATTTCATTGTACAGCCGGGACAACTTTCTGATACGTTTTATTGGGTGATGGAGGGCTGCACGATGGCCTATGTGGTTGATGAGAACGGCGACGATCATGTCATGCAGTTTGCACAAGAGTGGTGGTGGACAGCTGAGCTTGAAGCATTCATCAAAGGCAATACATCTACCTATCACATCCGTTGTATGGAAGACGCTACCTTGTTAGCGTTGAGGAAATGGAAGATGGAGGAGTTGCTACGAGAACACCCGAAGTTTGAGAAGTATTACCGGATCATTTTCCAGAATGCGCTGATTACGCACCAACGTCGAATCATTCATCGCATCTCGCTGACAGCTGAAGATCGCTATGAACGTTTCATTAAGAATTACCCAAACCTTGAGTTAAAGGTTCCGCAGAAATATATTGCTTCCTATCTGGGGATGACTCCCGAATTCCTCAGTAAATTGAAAAGAAAACGCTGGGAAAAGCTTCGATAAGATGAAAGAGGAAATTAGAATCGAGTATCCGCTGAAAGTACGTAAGTACACCAAGGCTCACCTCGATTACCTCATTCGTTCCCAAGCAGAAGAATCCGTTCACATTGAATTCAAAGCCGGTTCCGCGCTAGCGTCAACAGACAACAAGAAAAAAGAGATAGGCAAAGACGTCTCATCCATGGCCAACTCGGATGGTGGAATCATCATCTATGGCCTTGCAGAACGCCACCACAAAGCTGCTGGCTATGCCTTCGTTGATGGTAACAGATACCCTAAAGAATGGCTCGAGCAAGTCATCAATTCCAAGATCAAACGTCGTATTCCTGACCTTCAAATTGATGTCATTCGCGTGCAGAACAAGATCTCGCAGAGTGTATACGTGGTGAAGATCCCACGCAGTAACGAAGCGCCACACATGGCCAGTGACGGACGTTACTATAAACGCTTCAACTTTGAATCTGTGCAAATGGAAGAGTACGAAGTGCGTGACTTGTTCAGCAGATCTGCAGAAACACATTTGAAACTTCGTCCAGTTGAATTCAAAGGCGAAGTCATAGAAAACGGACCTGATGGAATTGGCACGTTCCGACTTCACTTAGTCTTAGACGTGCACAACGTGTCGCGTCAAATCGAAACCGTCTACAAGACCATTCTGAAGCTTCCAGCCAATGTCTACGACAACTCGAAGAAGAAACAGGATCTCGAACGTTTTTTCCGCAAATACCAGAAAGACGTAGCCTTGCTCAACATCCCCGCAAGCACGCCATTGTTTCCGTTAGAGGTCAACACCCTCATGAACTTCTACTTAGACATCCGCAAAGAACACCTGGAAGGACTCGCCAAAAACCCGCTGAAGATTCGTTTCTACTACAGCAACGGGATCTATGAGCTGGAGTATTACTTGGATACGAAGTTGAAGTTGCAAGGAAGGCAACTACGCGAAACGGATTTTGCTTAGTTATTGGTCTTTGGTCATTGGTCTTTGGTCTTTAGTCATTGGTTATTGGTCTTTAGAGCTTCTTCAAATCCGAAACCAATAACTAACAACCAAAAACTAACAACCAAAAACTTAAGACCAAGAACTCTTAGCCAAAAAACCACCAATCAACACCTCGCTTCAACCCTAACTCAACAAGCATTGATTCAATTCCTGCCTTCGCGTCTGGAGCTGCAACGACGATCATCACTTGTGGATTGTCCAATTCCGCGATAGCGTTGGTTGATTGCATAATCACACCGTAAACATTGTGGCCAATCTTATTTTCATTGTCGCAAACCCAATGAAAATCTACTTCGCGAGCTTGGAGAAGTTTGGCCATGTCTTTGCCGTTTCTTCCGGCGCCCCATAAGACTAGTGGACGATCTGGGTTGTGGTGTAGCTTTAAGAAGTTGGTGACCTTCAAATCGAAGTAGCGGTTGTCTTTGTACTCCTCCCAAGTGCGCGAAATACGGTTGCTTCGATCACGCCAATGGTGAAGAATCTTGTCGATACCGATGATCTTCAGATTGGCTTCAACGATACGGAAAGTGAGGTCGTAATCTTCAGGGTAAATCTCAGGTTCAAAGGCACCAATGGCGTCAAGATCTTCTTTGTGCATGAGCCAACAATGGGAAGGAATTACACACTCTTTGTAGAGTTCCTCAAGATGAAGTGAGTTTTTGGCCACGTGATTTAGCCAAGCATCATAACGCTTAAATCCATCACCGACTTCGCCGTCGTCTCTGAAATGCTCTGTACCGCCAACGATTACATGTCCCTTGCCATACTTGTGCCATTCGTTGACCATGGTCTCCAGCTTATCTGCCGGCATGTGGTCGTCACTATCCATCCGGTTCATCAGTGGACCTTGGCAATGAGGGTACCCATATTTCAATGTCGGGATGAGCTTCGGTCGATCAGAATGGAACACGCGAATCCGTGCATCTTTCTTCGCGTACTCTGCTAGAATTTCAGGCGTTTCATCCGTCGAATGGTCATTGATGGCGATCAGCTCCCAATGTGGATAGGTTTGTGCAATGATGGAATCAAGGCATTCAGGCAGGTAAGGAGCAGTATCCTTAATTGCCATGATAATCGAGACCTGCAGGGGAGTGGTGTCCATTTAATTCGCTGCGCGGAATTCGATGTAAGCGCGAAGGTCTTCCAATTGCTGGTCACTCATTCGATCGGCTGTGTAGAGTGGCATGTACTGGCGGTGACCGGGCTCTGCGTAAGTTCCATGACGAACAATGTCATACAAAGCGAAAGGCGTATCTTTGTCAATGTTGCGCTTCATCATTCGGAAGGTCTTCTTCGACTCGTCGAGCGTGAACAAAGAAGGCCCACCATAACGGTGACAGGTCTTACAACTACGATCGTAAATGATACGTCCTACTTCAGGGTCACCTTTCTGCGTGTTGGGATATCCCGCTTTTCGATCAGTAGGGACTTCCACAAAATCAGCTGGGGAAGCTGTCATGTAATGACCTTCCAAAAGCTCAATGGCTTCTTTATGTTGATCTGCATTATTTGTGTTGACAGCCTCATCAATCACCATCATCTCTTCAATACTCAGGTTCAGATCTTTTAAACGTAGCTGAAGAGTCCAATAATAATGATTGATCGCTTCAGCTTCCCATTCTTCGAGTTCACGTCCACTTGAACACTCTTGTGCACAGAGCTGAGTAGACTCATACAAAGAGTTCTTTGCTGGTGCCACGAGGTCGCCATATTTCTGGACATAGTCTTCATTGTACCAGGTTTTTCTATTCACCATTCCCCAGAAGGTAGTGGCTTGTAGATAGGGGAGATCCTTCTCTACTGCGTATTTCAAACGCGCGTCGACATCTGGGTTTGCTGGATCAGGATCTTCTTGTACCTGGTTGTGGCAGTCAGTACAAACGAAGATGTTTGAGATGTAATTGGAGTATCCCAGTTTTGAGGTTTGAGCTCTTCCTTCGAATACCATCTCTTTCCCCATGCGTGCTTTCTCCGGATCAATCTCCTTGATGTAGTGCTTCGGAGCTGATTCGCCTAACATGAGCAGCACCTCCTGTAGTGGAGTCTCAGGAGAAATGACACGATCAACGGCTTCCTCAGAAGTAGGGGTACGGAAGGCGAAGAGCGTGAGAGCCACAAAGGAAAGGGTGATCAAGTATTTCATTTGCGTCCGCGTATTCTGAAGTCACGAGTGATATTGAAGCCAATTCCGAATCCGCCATCAAGCCATGAGCCCCTCGTTTCGGTAATGAAAATCTTCTCTGTCATTCCCATCGAATTACTCAAGCTAAGCTGGAATTGATGGCCTTTCGTTTCAATGTCTACACCAATGGAAAGCGGCATCTCAAATTCTTGCGCTAGTTGATCTTCTGGAATGAAATATCCTTCGAACTGAAGAGCTAGGTGCTTGGTGAGTTGGTATCGTGCGGAAGCTCCGATAGAGAAGACGTCATGTGCTACATCTCTATTTGGAACCAAGTTTCGGTGTACCAAGGTCGGCATGATTTGCAGAGCAAAATCGTCGTTGAATCGTTTCGCAACCATCAATTGCCACGTGTAGAAGAAGCGCGAAGTCGTGAAGTTCTCACGATCTGGATTCTCCCAGCGTAGGGTGTTGATGGCCATGTTGCTTAAGGCAGTCACAGAAACGGGTGTGCCGTTCTCCTTTTGAATCAGAAGGCGGTACTTCACGAAACCGTCGTAGTGTTTTCCGAGCGATGATCTACCAGCACCAATGGTGAGTCGATCAGTGATACCGTAGTCTAGTCCGATGCGAATCGTTGATTGATCGAGACCAAAGAGTTCATATGTACCACCATTCAGCGGACCAAAGCGGTGGCTAATGATGAATTTCATGCCGCCTTTAAAGTTGGTCTCAACAGAATGTCCGTTGATCACACGAGTGTCTTTAAAGGTTTGCACCCAGTCCTCCATTTGTGCGCTGGCAGACAGCGAAAAGAGGATAGCAATAAGGGTGACTATTCCGGTGTTCCTTCTGCGAGCCATGCTTCTAGTAGTTGAATGTCACAAGGTGGTAGCGGCCCTGAAGGCGGCATTTCTTTGTTGGTGATTACTTGCATTTGAAAGATGCCATCATCAATGGCCTGCACTACAGCGTCGTAGCTTTCGAAGACACGTGGTGCGCCTTGATCAGTGCTCGAATGGCATCCAGGAACGGCACAGTTTTGTGCAATGAGTGGTGCAATTTGATCGTTGTAAGTTGGACTTTCTCTGACTTCGCAGGGCTGAGGGTATAGTTCAGACTCTACGTCGTAATAACAGGAAGAGGCCACAATGCAAAAGACGAATCCGAGGATTCCAATACGTTTAATCATTAGGAGCTCCATTATCTATCCACAATTCTATCATTCTTATCTGACAATCTGAAAGTTCGTTACCATTAAATGGCATAAGGGTGAATCCGTTCATTCCTAAAAGGGAACTTTGCAATGATCCACTCAACGCAATTTCAGAAATCTGATCGTAGCTGGTAAGTGACAAGCCTGCTGTAGGGTCAACACTGTCATGACATCCGGAACAATTGCTTAAGATTAGCGGTTCAATTCGCGTTGAGTAACTGACATCTAGGGTGTCACAGAAAGCATCAGGACAACTATTATTCACTGCGCCTTGAAGAATCCATGCCTCTATGATATCGATTTGTTCTTGAGATAGGGAGTTATTTGGCGGCGGCGGCATAATTTTATCTGGATCATCTTCATTGATGACTTCAACAATATCCCCGTCGTCTAGATCTCCAGGAGTAATCTCACCTGAGGCCATGATGTTTTCATAAGAATCAAAAACGAAACCTTCTTGAGCATTCAATTGATCATGACAGCCAGGGACCGCGCAGCTTGAAGCGAAGATGGGGAGCACTTGTTCATTGAAATAAATTGAATCATCGCTGCATTGGAATTCAGATACAGTTGGAGGATCAATGACCAATAATGGTTCTGGAATTTCATGTTTACACGCAATCATGAGTGAAAACACAAAACAGAGTGTGACGAATTTATTCATATCGAAAGGTGTGAACCAAACATAGACGTACTTGGGACTAAGGATGTAACGAAAGGTTCACATTTATCAATGGGATACATTTATGAGCTTTCACGAGTGATATCACCGTTGCATTTGAAAGTACTCACTGGGAATGAAGTGAAAACAACACTCAATTATTATCCATCTTCTAGCTTTGATAAAGGTACCTGTTTGTTTGTAGATCAAATCTGCGGAGTAGGAGGAGTTTGGAATCCGGAGACGGGCTCTTGCGATAGTATCGCTTGATGCACGGGAGACATCGACGGCGACGGTAAAGTAGACGCCTCTGACCTTCTTCTATTCGTAGCCAAATACGGTCAAACCTGCGATTAAAGTTTCGCTTTCAAAAGGAATAAGTTAGTTATAGATTCTAGATTAAGGTTTATCGTTTATCGTCGATGATATGTAACTTTGCTTCATGAGCGAAACGGCAGAGAAATCTCTCAATTTCATCGAGCAGATCATTGAGGAGGATGTAAAAAATGGTAAGCACGGAGCACGCATTCATACGCGTTTCCCGCCTGAACCAAATGGATTCCTTCACATTGGTCATGCCAAGGCAATCTATGTGAACTTCACCCTTGCTAAGAAGTACGGTGGAGTTACCAACTTGCGTTTTGATGATACCAATCCGGTCAAAGAAGACACGAAGTATGTCGACGCCATCAAGCGTGACATCGAGTGGATGGGCTTTGAATGGACTGGTGAACCACTATACACCTCTGACTACTTCGAGCAGTTGTATGGTTTTGCGGTAGATCTCATCAAAAAGGGATATGCCTATGTTGACGATCAATCGCCAGAAGAGATCGCCGCTCAGAAAGGAACGCCAACGGAACCGGGATCTCATTCTCCCTACCGCGATCGTTCTGTAGAAGAGAACCTTGAATTATTCGAGGGCATGCGTAATGGCGACTTTGAAGAAGGAGCTCGCGTATTGCGTGCTAAGATTGATATGTCGCATTCCAACATGCACATGCGTGATCCGCTCATGTATCGAATCAAGAAGGTAACGCACCACCGTACTGGAGATGATTGGTGTATTTACCCGATGTATGACTTTGCTCACGGGCAGTCTGACTCTATCGAGGAAATTACACACTCGTTATGCAGTCTTGAGTTCGAGAATCACCGTCCGCTGTACAACTGGTTCATCGAGAAACTTGAAATTTTCCCAACACGTCAGATCGAGTTCGCCAGATTGAACTTGAACTATACAGTCATGTCGAAACGAAAGCTTCTGCGTTTGGTAGAAGATGGTGTGGTTGATGGATGGGATGATCCACGTCTTCCAACGATTTCGGCGTTACGCCGAAGAGGATACACGCCAGAGTCAATTCGCGATTTTGCAGAGCGCGTTGGTTTGGCGAAGCGAAACAACATCATTGACATTGGCTTGTTGGAGTTCAGTATTCGTGACCACCTCAACAAGATTGCTCCTCGCGTCATGGCTGTGTTGCGTCCACTCAAAGTGGTAGTGACGAACTACCCTGAAGGCAAGACAGAGTTCCTCACCACAGAGAATAATCCTGAAGATGAAAGCGCGGGGACAAGAGAGCTTCCTTTTGGCCGTGAGTTGTTCATCGAACAGGCAGACTTTATGGAAGATGCTCCAAAGAAGTTCTTCCGTCTGGCACCAGGAAAGGTTGTTCGACTCAAGTCAGCTTACATCATTGAATACGTTGATCACAAGAAAGATGCTGACGGCAACGTCACTGAAGTTCATGTGAAGTACTTCGAAGACTCTCGCAGTGGTCAAGACACAAGCGGGATCAAAGCAAAAGGTACGCTCCACTGGGTAAGTGCAGAGCACGCCAAGGATGCTGAGGTTCGACTGTACGATCGCTTATTCAAAGACGAAGCGCCAGATTCCCACAAAGACCGTGACTTCATGGAGTTCGTCAATGAAGACTCTTTGGAAATCATTACCAATGCGAAAGTTGAACCTAGTCTTGTGGAGGCTAAGTCAGGTGATCGATTCCAGTTCCAACGTCTAGGATACTTCTGTGTAGACTCAAAGTATAGCACAGAGGGTAAGCCAGTGTTCAATCGAACAGTGACACTAAAAGATACTTGGGCCAAGCAAAAAGGGAAGTAGGAATTACGCGCTTCTTCTCAATGTAGGTGTGAAAGGTTCTTTTGCACCCGGGAATACCTCTGCCAATTTCTTTCCACGGTAGTCGAAGATACCTTTAACCTTTTTGTGGATCATGGGTCCACCGAAAAGCTCTCCTAGTGCTCCTCCAGGCAGAGCGTAGTGAAGGATGTCTTCCATGAGAACTCCACCATCTTGTTCCTTGAATCGATGCAGGTGATGCCAGAATTTGTATGGACCAAATCGCTGCTCATCGATGAAGTAGTGTTTGTCAACACACTGAGTAATCTCGGTCACCCATGACATTGGAATATTCAATACTGGGGCAATCTTGTAAGTGATTACTTGTCCTGCATAAGTGCGCTCGCCAGAACCCGAAAGGATATTGAAGCTCATATCATCAGGCGTGATGAGGTCAAGATTCTCTGGCATACTAAAGAATGTCCATGCTTCTTCTAAAGAAATAGGAAGCCACTGTGCGGTTGTCAAACGATGCATTTTCATACTCAGATAACCGCTTTGCGCAAAGAGTGTTCAACTCAATGGCACAATACATCTGCCGCCCAAGCAGCCATAAGGAGTCCAGGTTTCGCCTGGCTATGAAAGCCCATCGAGGAAATATACCCCGCGCTCGCGCTCAACAGCTTATTTGAAGGATAGGAGGGATCGGTATTGAAATCGAGGTCAATCTGCTTGATTTGGACACCCAGCTCATTGCGAATGGCATCCGCAATCTCTACTGATCGCTCTGTCTCTCCCCATAACTTCGACCAGAGGTCAGGGATCCTAGGCACACGTTCCTTGCGATAGATCACATGCGCTCCATTACCTGGAAAACGGAATACAATCGTAGTCACATACACCGTATTCTGACGATGATTCTGACTGTCACAACCAACATGAACCTCACAATGAGGGTACAAGTCAGTAAACTCTCGGACATATGAAACGAAGTCTACACGTCGTCTCCCGCCCATAATCTGAAATACTCTTGAGGGATCGTCCACATTCATAACGCTTATTAAGTTATTGAAAGAGAGGGTTCACCGATGTTAAGGAGGTGTGAAAGTTCTTATGGGTTATCCACAATCTTGAGATCCTGAACTTAAGTGTCGCACATTGTGACCTAGAGTGCTATACTTGCGTCATAAGGATTGCGGATTGCGGATTGCGGATTGCGGATTGCGGATCGCGGATCGCGGATCGCGGATCGCGGATTGCGGAGAGTACTAACGCCTATAGCCTAACGCCTAAAGCCTAAAAAAATGCCAGTTAGAATGGAAAAGGACGACAACCGTCGTTCAAAAGACAATTATCCTGGAAGAAGAAGACGTCCCAGTACAGGAGGTGGTGGGGGGAATAACCCCTTGGTTTATCTGATTCCACTTTTGTTGAAGAAACCGAAGTTGCTGTTGGTAGTGGCTGTGATCGGTGGTTTGTGGTATTTCTTCGGAGGAGGATGCAGCGGACTTGAAGGTGGAGGAGAAACCACACAGAATATCGTAGAGAACCTGTTCTCAACCGGACTAGAGTACTCGGCAGAGAAGCATGAGAATACGGCAATCTATGAACCGTTGGCTGATAATATCAAGAACCCGCTTCCAGAGTCTTTTAGTCTAGAAGCATATGCACCAAAACGTTTAAGCCAAGGGAAACAAGGGTCGTGCGTGGCATGGGCAGCGAGTTATGCAGGTCGTACCATTCTTGAATCTAGAAGAACTGGGAAGAACCCGAATCAACTGGCATTTTCACCTAGTTATCTGTACAACCAGATTGCCTTGACCAATTGTCAAGGTTCTTACCTCCCAGATGCCATGGAGAATTTGCAGGAGGGAGGAGTACTTCCTTTCCGTGAATTTGGCTATGATGAGCGTTCTTGCTCTGATAAACCTAACAGTTCCGAGCGTGAGCGAGCGCAAGATTATACAATCCATGGTTTTCAGCGACTTTCAAAAAGTGACAATGCGAGGGAGGTTGATTTACTGGCGGTGAAACAACACATTGCTCAAGGAGCACCCGTGGTGATAGGAATGATGGTCGGTGGAAGCTTCATGCAAGGCATGCACGGGAAGAATGTTTGGATCCCTTCAGCGACGGATTATGATCAGCGAGGTTTTGGAGGACATGCCATGTGTGTTATCGGGTATGACGATTATTTGGAAGGTGGAGCCTTCGAAATCATGAACAGCTGGGGTGAAGATTGGGGGAACGATGGCGTAGCCTACGTTCGCTACAAAGACTTCGATTACTTCGTTCGTGAGGCCTATGGAATGGATCCAATGGGCAATGCCGACGCTCCATTTGGATCACGTCTGACGGCTGAGATCGGATTGAAAATGAATGATGGGGGGTACATGCGATTCCATCAAGGAATGGAAGGGATGTTCTCGACGGCTGATCCAGTGGAAATTGGAGACAAGTTCAAAGTGGAGATTACCAACGATAAGCCATGTTACATTTATGTTTTTGGTGAAGAGACCGATGGAAGTAGTTATGTGTTGTTCCCATATACCGAGAAGCACTCACCATATTGTGGAATTACCGGCACTCGTCTTTTCCCTCGTGACTACTCTATGAAAACAGACGACGTTGGAAACCGAGATCATATCGCCATAGTCATAACTCAAGATCCCATTGATTACAACGATTTCAACCAGCGTCTTTCGTCTGGTCAAGGAACCTATGCGAACAAACTTCAAAGCCTACTTGGTGTGCAGAACGTGCGATTTGAAGGTGGGAATATGATCGATTTCAGTGCTGATTTAGCGAAGGAAGAAATGATCGGAGTCGTTATCAGTATTGACAAACAGTGAGATTTCAACGTGTAGGTGTCAGCTGATATTTATCAAGTGTACTAACAAATCCATTGATTTTGTGTTACTTAAGGCTGAGAGTTAATTAGGTAATCCAAATCCATGCAATGATCATGAAGCAATTTGGAAAGTACCGCATCATCCTTGTTGTCATCGTACTTATAGGTGGCTTTGCATTGTATGCAGCGGATCTTCAAAATCAAAAGTGCGAGCCTTTGGCAGGGGCATTTATGCACGGCCCATCACACATATTGGAGCTTTCATTCCCCGGGAGCGATGTGTTAATGTACAATGAGACAGAATATCAATGTGAGTGTTCGGAAGGCAAACTCATTGCCGTTTCAAATAACGAAAGAGCAGAGGTAGAGCTGATCAATGAATCGAGTATCCGGTTCAAAGGGCTCGTCATGACCACGAAAGGTGCCCGTTGCGCTGATTACGTAGGTAGCTATGTTTGTGATCGTGGAAACGAGTGTGAAGTGCTTTGGCAACAGGGAAGTTATTGGTTCTCCTACTTCGGAAACGTTTACAAATGTAACTGTGCGAACGCACAACTCGTGGCAGCAGTGACTGATTCATTAGACATGCCTTTGGAGAAGATGACGGATGAATCTATACTCTTCAACGACTTTCGATACCTGAAATATGAGCAGGTTGTACCCTAAAGTGAGATGAAGTAGGGAATTCTAAAACCAAGCTGTATCTTTGTCATAGCAATGCGCAACAACACAACATATACAAATCTTTCTTGGTGGTGCACCTCATGGCGTCAGTCGTGCTGGTGGTAATACCTATATGTTGAATAGATATTAATGAGCCCCGCACGAGCGGGGCTTTTTTGTTGCCCATTTTTTCCGAATTCCAATTATTTCAAACCAATACATGATGAAAAACAGACGTTTTGACCTGCTTCCGCAGGAGGTGCCTACGCACTTTTACAACATCGTGGCAGACATGCCGAACAAGCCGCTGCCCCCACTAAATCCGGGTACTATGGAGCCCATCGGTCCTGAGGCCTTAGCTCCATTGTTCCCCGAAGAACTGATCAAACAGGAGGTCAGTGCCGAACAGATGATCGAAATCCCTGATGAGGTGAGAGATACCTATTTGAAGTATCGTCCAACACCGCTATTCAGAGCATTCGAGTTAGAAAAGGCACTCGATACTCCGGCGAAGATCTACTACAAGTATGAGGGAGTATCTCCAAGTGGATCCCACAAACCCAACACTGCTATTGCGCAAGCCTATTACAATAAAATGGAGGGTGTAAAGAAGATTACCACTGAAACAGGTGCTGGTCAATGGGGTTCGGCTTTGAGCTTCGCTTGCGCCCAGTTCAATATTGACTGTGAGGTATTCATGGTGAGGATTAGCCATGATCAGAAGCCTTATCGCAAAATGTTGATGCAGACTTATGGAGCAGATGTACACGCATCACCAACAAACACAACAGAGGCTGGAAGAAAGATCCTCGCTGAAGATCCAGACTCACCTGGTAGCTTAGGGATCGCCATTTCAGAGGCGGTTGAAAAGGCAGCGAACGACCCAGATACGAAGTACGCTTTGGGAAGTGTGTTGAATCACGTATTGCTTCACCAAACGGTTATCGGACAAGAAGCTATCAAGCAAATGGAGAAGGCAGGAGAGATGCCAGATATTATCTGTGCTCCCTTCGGTGGCGGATCAAACTTCGCCGGTATCAGCTTTCCGTTCCTTCGCATGAATTTCACACAAGGACGCAAGATTCGATGCATTGCGAGTGAACCGTCTTCATGTCCGAAGTTGACCAAAGGAGAGTTCCGTTATGACTTCGGTGATACGGTGGGAATGACCCCGTTGATGCCAATGTATACACTAGGGCACCAATTCGTTCCAGCACCTATCCATGCCGGCGGTCTGCGTTACCACGGAGCAGGAGTTGTGGTGAGTCAGTTGCTAAAAGACAAGTTGATTGAGGCTGAAGCGATTGATCAGCTGGAGTGTTTTGAAGCAGGAGTGCTCTTTACTCAAAAGGAAGGGATTCTACCGGCACCAGAAACATGCCACGCGATTGCATCTGCTATTCGCGAAGCAAAGAAGTGCAAGGAATCAGGAGAAAGTAAAGTCATTCTCATCCACTTATGCGGTCACGGATACTTCGATCTCAAAGCATACGATGATTACCTCAAAGGATCTTTGGTTAAGCACGAGCTGTCAGATGCAGATGTTCAGAAGGCACTGCAGAAAATTCAGACTCCGTCGCTAGTATGAAGAGCTTTGGTTAGGCTCAATTAAAAAGGCGCCCGATGATTCGAGCGCCTTTTCTTTTTCCAACTAGTGGAATATTATTTTCCTTCTAGAGCATCATCGATCAGCTTCGAAATGTGCTGGCGGTGAGCTTTTGTCATTGTATCTGGAGAAGATGCATTTCGCATAGAGCGGTTAATGCGGTTCAACTCATACAACGCCATACTGCGTGCATGGAAGCTGTAACGGCTCTTTTCTCCGATCGTTGAGATCAGTCTCTTCACATACAAGATCTGTAGGTTCTGACGACGAGTGTTCACCTTTGTACGTAGATCGGCCTTGAAGATCGCATCCGTAAGGTCTGTCATGTACTCATCCAACTCATAGGTGTTGCCGTACTCTTGGCTATCTACAATACGCTTCAAAACGTTCGGATGAAGCAAGTGCGCTAAGGCGTATGACTGTGCAGCCAAAATACGATCGTGAATACGCGGGTCTTCATTGTTGCCGAAGTGACCGAATCCACGACGTTGCATCATGAGGTAGCGGTACAACTCTTCATCTGCTTCGAAGGCATCAGGAGCAAAGGCGTAAGTTGCCAATCCTTTCATCGCTGCCTTCTGATCTGCTTCAGAAACAGGGGTGAATGGAACACTCTCCGCATTTTGACCGGCAATGGCACGATCGATGTGCACACCACCAATCTGACGCGTCATGACACCAAGCTGAGTTGTGTACTCTCCAGTCAGCGACATGTACGCGTTGCGTAGATCTTGGTAACCGTCACCAGCATCAGTGTACTTGTCTTTAATTTTTGGCATCACCTTCTTTACAAGTTCACAACGCTCAACAGCGTATGCCACAGGATCGCTACTCAAATCGTAGATGTTGATGTCTGGATCGATTCCACGTCCTGGAGAACGCATATCGTCAGCATCGTTACCGAACGCAAGTTTTGGATCGTGTGAACGAGAGAGGATGGCTTCTAGTCGACGCTCTTCTGCTTCAGGATCATCCAGCCCTTGTGAGTATCCATATTCGATAACCCACATATCATAGAATCCTGGGTTGCCATCGTAGTAAGCTGTTTGGTCTTCTTTGTCGTAAGCAAAGTTGATTGCTGGGTATTCCATCACAGAATTACACATTCCCATTTCAGCAACAACGTCTGCGTCTTTAATCTGCTTTGGTGTGAGTAGGGTAGAAGCGCGCATATTGTGCGAAAGTCCTAATGTGTGCCCCACTTCGTGTAGACACAGGCGGTAAAGAGTTTGCTTCACAAAGTCTTTCTCGGCGGCGTCACCCATGTTCATTGCGCGCATGGCTGCTTGTCCGAACATCATGTTACGGTGCATTACTGTACCCATGTCGCAGCGGTGCATATCAGCAATGATGTCTTCTTTCGTTAATTCTTCTTCAGCCATTTGCGTTCCAGCAAGCGAGAAAATCTCTTCACGGAACAAGCGTCCGCGAATGGATGCAAATTCGAGCATGATATCTGCTCCTAGGATTTCCCCTGTGCGTGGGTTCACAAAGCTTGGTCCGTAACCACCGAACGGAGGTTGAGGAGAAGAAGTCCAACGAAGTACGTTGTAACGAATGTCTCCAGCATCCCAATCGGCGTCATCTGGTTGCACTTTAACAACCACTGCGTTACTGAATCCAGCCTTTTCGAAAGCAACATTCCATCGTTCAACACCTTCTTTGATGATCGGACGGAACTCTTCTGGAGTGGTGTTCTCAATCCACCAAGTGATCGGCTCTACTGGATCAGAGACAGCAGCATTAGGATCTTTCTTTACCAAATTCCAACGGTGAATCATATCACGGTATGGAGTGGCATCAAAGCTGGTCATATCGTTTACCTGGGTCATGAAATAACCGATACGTGGATCATCACGACGCGGTTGGTAGTCATTATCAGGCATTTCAATCAAGCTGTGCTGGTAACGGATGCTAACGTAACGAACATCTGTTGCTGCAGAGCTTCCACCACGACGTGGTGCTGGGTTGTCGTAAACGTATTCTACCGAAATATCAGTGTTAGCTGGGTAGCTATTGATGTCAAGAATCTTCGTTTTCCCCTTGCTCAATCCGCCCAAGAAGCTTGGGAACGCCGGACTGCTTGGAGGCTTGATCATTTGGAATGTCTCGCTCAAGAAAATCTTGTCTGCAGAGACAATGTAAACCCCTGAATCTTCATCCATCGCTTCAATGCTCAAACTAGCAATGATCGGTGTGTTTATGTTGGCTTCTGCGGCCTTTGCAAGTGCATTGTTCTCATCAAAGTAGTAAGAAGTGTTCTGGTGCTTGATCTCTAACTTATCGTAGTAACGGTGGAAAGAGATCACTTTAGAACCACGGTAAGAACCACGGAAAGATCCTGCTTCGAGCAAACCATCTTCGACGAATGAGAAGTAGATGTACTCCTTATCCAGTTGATCTGCTTTTACCTGCATGTATGATTTCCCGGTTACAGTATCCTGATAAACGGTGAAAAGCCCTTCGTAGGCAGCACATGACTTGGTAATTTCCGACGGCATTTTTCCGTCTTTCTTGGGCTTAGCCGGCTCTTCTGTGTCAGCTTTGCCTTTTTTCTTTTTTTTCTTCTTTTGAGCGTCTGCCGGGAGAGCGACAGCAACAAGCCCGATGAGCATGAAGAGGCTCATTAATCTTACGATCGGTTTCATGTCTTTTGGTTCGATTCGGTTACTTAAGCGACAAGGTAGGTCTTTTGTTGCGAGACAAATGTGAAAATACATGAATGGTCTTGATCCCATTGGACCCTATTGCATTCAGCTTTTCAAATGTTGCATCACTTAAGAATAGAACAATTCACATGTTTTCAGGTTCTTACGAAAGAACCAAATAACCAGATACCATGAAATTGTCGCTTTCAGCTCTTTTCACTTTTCTCAGTCTTTCTTTATTTGCCCAGAACCCATGCAACACCGACGGCGTAGTCGTTGATTCGTTCAGCTTTGGTTACAGCCCACAGGTGGTGAATATTGAACCTGGTGAAACAGTAGTATGGGTAAATATTGGAGGTTTCCATAATGCGCAAGGAACGTTCAATAGCATCACCCAAGAGCCATACGACAATCCAGAACCTTTCTCATTTCCAGCTATTTCTGGAAATGCCTCTGGAGTTTGTATTGGGGCGTTCACCTTCACAGTACCTGGGGTATACAATTATGATTGTTCTGTAGGCCTTCATGCTATCAATGGTATGGTGGGCCAAGTAATCGTTGGTACAGGTGGTTGCACGGATGCATTGGCTCCCAACTTCAACCCTGATGCCGACTTTGATGATGGATCTTGTCTTGAAGGTGGTTGTACCGATCCTTTCGCCTCAAATTTCAATCCAAGTGCAGGCGAAGACGATGGGTCTTGTCTCTATGAAATCACGTTTCGCGTAGATGTGTACAACCAACAAGGTATTTCTGGTTTCGCAAGGTTTGCGGCTGATATCAACGATTTTGATGGCTCGCAAGCTTTGATGACGAACGTTGGCTACGGACTGAATGAGTTCACCATCTTGATGAACGAAGGACAAACAATTGAGTACCGATTTGAAGGTAGTTCTGGACTTGAAACTGTTCCCGCAGAATGTGGTGTGTCAGATGGAATGGGAGGATTCAATCGATCCTTCACTGCAAGTGCGTCGCCTGAAGTACTTGACATTGTTTGTATAGATGAATGTGCCGCGTGTCAAGGTTGTGCGGATGCCTTTTCTTTGAATTTCAATCCAGTGTCGGATGGGGCAGGCGTCTGCAACGGCGAAATCGTTTACGGATGCACATACCCTGATGCAGAGAATTACGAAGCTTCCGTGACCATTGATGATGGTAGTTGCACATTTGCATTTGTACCTGCTTGTCCGGGAGACTTCAATGATGACGGCCTGATTGGAGCTGGAGACTTGCTTGGTTTCCTTGCGGTATTTGGTCAGTCGTGCAATTAATTCATACTCAGTCCTGAGCGCACTAATTGGAGCGCAAGCAAGCATTTGCACACGTGTTCATGCGTGAATTGTGGGAAATCTGATAGCTCCTCGTAAAGCTGAAGAGCTTCCTCCATGTCATTAGATGAGCGAATAGGCTGTGCGCACTTTTCCCTCAGGTCAGTATAGTCACACTTCATAAGATTGAGAGGTGTTATTCGATTAGTTCGACTCTCAATATATGAAAATGCGAGGTGTAGGACACTTGTCCTGATTTTTATCAGGTTTACATCATACCGCCCAATAGGTCTTGAGCTTTGGATGACATTTCAGACTCATTGGCATTGTCTGCTGCCTCTATAGCCTTGTTCATTGCTACGATTAGCAGGTCTTGAAGGTCTTCAATGTCTTCAGCTACTGCAGGGTCAATTGTGATGTCTTTTACCTTACGGTTACCGTCCATTTTGATAACAATTCCTTCATATTGGCCTTCCACCGTGATGTTGGCCAAGCGGGCTTTGCTCTCTTTCATTTCTTGCTGCATCTTCTGCAGCTTTTCCATCATGTCTCCGAACATAACTGTCAATTTGGGGCAAAGATAACAAGCCTTCTAGGCTAATGACAAGATATCTTGAGGCCTAGGTTATGTCAGGCCATGTCGGCAATAGAATATGTTGATTACATTTTTTTTCGCTAGCGCGGAAACGGAAACACCTAAAACAACGATCGATAGTAAAAGGATGCGTTTCAAGGTGATGAAGATTAGTTGTTGTTAAGATACAATCGAAGGATTCAAATCCCTCTCGATACTCTGTTTATCTTCGCCGAGTGAAGCGACTTCCTGAAATCCTCATTTTCCTTGTTTGTATCGCCTACGGTGCATTGAATATGTACAATGGAAGGTTCGAAATGCGTGACCTTCAGGTGTACTATGACGCTGCGGGTCAGTTGCTTCATGGCAATTCGCCTTATGGACAAGCCTTCGGCTTGAGTTCAGGATTCTACAAGTATTCAGTGAGCGCTGCCATGGTCTTTTACCCAGCGCATCTTCTCGGTTCTTGGTTTGCATTCAGAGTCATCTACTTCGTGATGCTTTCCGCGGCCATAGCATGGTATACACCACGATGGACGGAGTCGATCAGAGATAGATTCAATCTTTCTGGAAAGTCAGGGATAGCCATTTTGCTCGTTTCGTTAACCCTTATTGGACACTTTTCTAGAGAGTTGCTCCTCGGCAATGTCAACTGGTTTTTATTGCTGCTGGTCTTAGCTGCGTTTGTTTCGCTAGCGCGGAATGGGATACTCGCAGGGCTACTGATTGCGTTAGCACTCGTCTTCAAACCCCACTTTGCGGTCATCCTACCATGGCTGGTCTTGAGAAAGGAATGGAAAGCGACCGCAAGCTCCCTTGCGTCGATTATCGTGCTCCTGATGTTGCCATCACTCCATTTAGGTTGGAGCGAAAACTTGGCGCTGTTGAATGAATGGAAGGAGGCCATCTTAGCCCATAATGGAGAACTAGGGGAGAGTCCGAACACACTGTTTGGAATGATTAGTAACCTCACAGGAATCAATGGTAGTTGGCTCATCTACAGCTCCATTGGAGCGGTGGCCATTTTTGTGCTTGTGTGGATGCTTCGAAACATGAAGAAGGAAGAACATGCAAATGAGCTCCGTTTCCTTGAATTCGCTTTTCTCGTTGCGATCGTTCCAAACTTGGTTCACACAGATACAGAACACTTTATGTGGACGATGCCCCTCATCGCTTTACTCGCTTGGCTTTGGATGCAGCTCAATGGATCTCTAAAGTGGATTGTGAGTGTTTTGTGGGTACTTGCCTTGATTCCATACAGTTTGAATACACCTGATATTTGGGGCAGAGCTGCCGCAGAATGGTTCAACAAAAGCGGCATTCTGGGTTTAGCCAATCTGATTCTAATTGTCTTGGCTATCGGACTGTACTATCGGGTTCGTCAACCACGAAGTCAACAGGCTTAAAGTGCTTGGTGTAAGCCGAACGAAGCAGTTCTAGCTTCGGGTCAATGTAACGCTCACAGAAAGGCTTCGAAGGATTCTTGGCATAGTAATTCTGAATCTCTTCACGACTAGCCTTGAATGAAACGAAAGGCAATACCTGAGTTACCGGCTCGAAACCTAAGTCCGTTTCCGCGATAGCGTTTAAAAGAGCCCCTTGATCGCCTTCATCAAAGAAGTATAATGCACTTCGATACTTATGACGCATGCTGTGGTTAACCCCAGACTGATGGGTGCGAAGATGAATTTCTGCCAGCACGTTGAGCGGAATGATCGCAGGGTCAAAGTGCACAATCACGGCTTCGGAGTATTCATCTTGTGGAGCATGAGATGCAATCCATCCTTGCTCAACTTCTGTCACTCCTTTCAAATGTTGGAATACCGCTTCTGTGCACCAATGGCAACCTCCGCCAAAGCCGATTTTCATTACTTCGTGTAGGTGAGTTTGCATTTAGAACAAGACAGCACGTCATTGGTTTCCTTCAAACGAATGCCCTCAAGATGAGTGGCAGCGTATCCTTGAATCCAGCCCAGTTTCTCATCGGCATTATTGGTATCGATCTTCTCCTTCAACAACGCAGAGCGGAAATCACCAGCGTATTCTTGATGTCCCCAACAGTTCGGGCAGTGCGTTGCAGGGTTGGAATTAAGCTTTCCAGAGAGTAGTGCTTTTGCGGCTGTCAGTAAGTTCATAATCATTTGTTTATAGCCGCAAGTTCTTTCTAAAACGACAAAGGTCGATCACGAAAATGTAGTGTTTTCGTCACCGACCTTTGTAGGGAGAATCACGATTTTAGATCACGAATCCACCACCTTTTTGAATTGCTTCAACGTATTCTCCGTTCCGAATTTGTCGAATCCAATGCGCGTCAATGAGATTCCTCTGTTCTTGGCATCGATTTCGAAATTCTGGAGGATGTCGAGAATGTCTTGATGAATCGTCTTCGTTTTCGTGGCATCAAAGACAACCGTAGAATCATCAGGAAGAAGTTCTAGTGTGTGAATGATTCCAGCCTTGTTCAAGAAGCTTACGTCTTCACTCAAGTTGATTGTGATGGTCTTTCCTTTTTCAACCTTATCTGGATCGAAGTGGTAAGGAGTGCGGTAGTTGTTCCAAAGGATTTGAGCAATCGCCACAACCATTCCAAGCGCGATACCGATCAAAAGGTCAGTCAGTACAATACCAACAACGGTAACCACGAAAGGAATTAACTGCATCATTCCTTTGTTGTACATCTCTTTCCATAGAGATGGCTTCGCTAGTTTGTATCCAACAACAAGAAGAATCGCAGCCAAACTCGCGTATGGAATCAAGTTGATCCATTGCGGGATGAAGGCCACAGCCAATAGAAGCAAAATTCCGTGGAAGAATGCGGAAGCTTTCGATTGTCCTCCTGATTGAATATTTGCAGAACTACGCACAATCACCTGAGTAATCGGAAGTCCACCAATCAGACCAGAGAGCATGTTACCCGTTCCTTGCGCAATCAACTCGCGATTCGTAGGAGTGATGCGTTTTTGAGGGTCAAGTTTATCCGTAGCTTCAACACACAGAAGTGTTTCAAGCGAGGCTACAACGGCAATCACAACAGCAGTAATATAGATCTGCTTTTGAGCAAGGAATGACCAATCAGGTGTTGTGAAGTTGCCAATAAACCCACTGAATGATTCGGCCACTTCTATAGAGACCAATTGTTCTGGATTCATCACAAATACCCCCGATGACTGGTACCATAATGTGGCGAGGATGCCCAGTATTACTACTACAAGAGGGCCTTTTACCACTTTAGTGAATGAAAGGTTCTTCATCCATTTACTTTCCCAAAGAATGAGGATAGCTAAAGAGACCAGGGTAATAAGAATCGCTCCTGGTTTAATGTGCTCAAAACCAGCTATTATCTCAGAGAAGGTGGTGCGACCATCCACTTGAAGAAATTCGAAGTCTCCTTCTGGGTCTTTATCCCATCCGCATGCGTGTGGGATTTGCTTGAGGGCGATGATCACCCCAATACCTGCAAGCATTCCCTTTATCACGGCGTTCGGGAAGTAATACCCGATGACCCCAGCTTTGATCACACCTAGAATAATCTGGATGATACCAGCAAGCACCACCGCTACGAGGAAGGCTTCGAAGTTACCGCCTAAGTCTTTGATGGAGTTGGCTACAATAAGTGCTAGTCCTGCGGCAGGACCAGATACACCAAGCGGAGAGCCTGAAATAAGAGCTACTACAGTACCACCAACGATACCTGCAATAATTCCAGCGAAAAGGGGAGCGTCAGAGGCAAGTGCAATACCCAGACACAAAGGGAGTGCAACGAGAAATACTACGACCGCTGCAGGAAGATCAGATTTGAGGTTCGAAAAGAACCCGCCAGTTTGTTTTGGAGTCATTTGAAAATGGATTGACACCCATAAGGGTGAAATCAGAAGTATGGTGTTAAATGGAAACGCTTAATCCTGCGCATCAAAGGATAAAGTATAACCTAGCACTCGGGAGGAGGGGTCAAGACTTCATTGGCGTGTGCAAGCTCTTGAACGTCACCTGCACAACATTCAGGAATGAGCTCTTGGTGAAACTCATGATCAGCAAAGTAAGATAGGAAGTGATGCGTGATGTCGTCTACTTCTTCGGTTTCCTTTTCGGAATCAATGTCTGTTTCGCACTCGACTAATTCAGCAAGGTACTCATCATGATGCATGATTGAGGCGGATAGCTGAGCAAAAGCCACCACAAAAAGCATCAACAAAGCGATGGCTGAACAGGTGCGAGAATTGAGTCCGGAAGAAGCTTGCATAGGCATCATCTGCGAGCTAAAATAAGAAGTCATCAGGTCATTTACATCACTTATGACTTCTATTTATAAAGATTTATGCAATGAAAAAGGTCGACCATAGGCCGACCTCATTCATTAGTAGTAGAGTAGGGGATTACTTCATCCCTCGTGTTTCTTTGATCATCTCATAGGCTTCTTGTGCCTTGATGAACTTCTCTTTGGCCATTTCTTGGTACTCTTCACCTAGGCCTCTATTCTTATCTGGATGGTACTTACGTGCCATTCTGCGGTAGGCTGATTTCACTTCTTGATCAGTGGCTGTTTTATTGATTTCAAGAATGGTGTAGGCGTCATCAAGCGCCTGTGCCTTGGTACGTGTGCGGAAACGAGAGCGGTAATTTGAACGCGAAGAGCGTTGGTATTCACGACCACGTGAGCTGGCATGGAACATGGCCTTGATGCTCTCGAAGTCTTTGTTTGAGATCCCCATCCACATGGCCATGTTGCGCAACAACTCTAGTTCTCTTTTGTCGAGGTCATCGTCTGCGTAAGCAATGCCGAAGAGGTACTGCAACAACAAGATCCGGTTGTGATGCTCCATGTAATAGCGAATCTGTTCCGCCATTTTCCGAAGATCGATGTCTTGCTTAAGCACTTCACGTAGTGCCTTTATATGGTGCTCAGCTACACGTTTCCCAAAGTTGTTCAAGAAGAACTCCTTCACATAATTGAGTTCGCTTTTTAGCACTTTACCATCGGCCTTCATGATACCCGCTGACAAAGCGATCAAACTCGCTGCGAAGTCACCTCCTTGGGTATGGTGTCGATAACGTTCACGGTTTTCGGCGCTAGCCTTTTCACCAGAATTATCATCATACATGTAGCCCATGAAGAAGCCGAATGCCGCACCAATAGGTCCTCCTACTGCCCAGCCCAAAGCTCCTCCGATCCATTTTCCGTATTTCAATGCTTAACTAATAAGGGAATAAAACTTACCACGAACCACCGGCTCCGCCGCCTCCAAAGCCTCCGCCACCGAAGCCTCCGAATCCGCCGCCGCCACCTCCACCGAAGCCACCGCCCCAGCCACCAAAGTGACCACGACCGCCAGTGAAGTCGTCATAACGACCAGTATGTGTTTGTGATGCTTGTGAGAGTAAGGCCCATGCTGCCCAGAAGCTCATATCATTTAATCGAGCATAGCGATAAGTGCGAATGCCCATGCGGCCTACGACACCACCTACAGTGAAGAGAAGAAAGAGAATAGCGAAGATGGGAACACCGCGGCTTTTGCTCTTGCTAGAGTCGCCCATGTATTCATTGATCTCTCCCATAGCCAACTTGCTCATGACATTGACTCCAGCCACGATACCGCCGTAGTACAAGTTCTTCTTAAAGTGGGGGATAAGCTCGTTGTCAACAATTCGTTTGGCATACACATCAGGGATCGCACCTTCGAGGCCATAGCCGACAGCAATAAAGGCCTCGCCTCTTTGCTTGCTAGTTTTCGGTTTGATAGCGATGACAACACCGTTGTCGTTTTTAGAAGTACCAACACCGAGTCTGTCACCAAATTCTGTTGCGAACGCAAAAGGCTCATCGCCTAAAAAGTCAGGATGGGTGACCACCACAAAGACATTACTAGTCTGGTCTTTGATCTTGTTGAACTTGCTATTCAGACGCTGTTCTTCTGCATCTGTGAGCATGTCCGCGTAATCATAAACCAATACATAGTCTTTGGCCCGGAAATCATCATAGCTATCTGGAATATCAGCTGCTAGCAAGCTTCCGCCAAGGACGAATGTGAGAATTAAGCTCAACCAAACCCGCATACTATTGATCTCCAAAACTGATTTCATCCGGTAATTCATTCACGTCATCTTTCTGATAAGGGAAGAAACGTTTCAATTCTTCTCCAGCTCTTTCTACACCTTCACACAATCCCTTGACGAACGCACCTTGCTTGAAATGGCCTTGCATTTCATCTCGGATAGAATCCCAAAAGTTGGGTGGAACTTTGGTGTTGATACCAACGTCTCCCAGGATGGCAAACTTGCGATCGAGCAACGCGAGATAGAAGAGTACACCGTTGCGGTCTTTGGTCTTGTGCATTTCCAGTTCTTCGAACAGGAATGCTGCACGATCCATGAGGTCTTCTTTCGCATGATTATCAATGTGAATTCTGACTTCGCCGCTGGAACTCTTTTCGGCGTTAGCGATGGCCGCCAATAATTGCTCAATGGCGGTCTCATCGAAAACGTCGTAGATATCTTCAGCCATTACTCGCTGAAATTCACAGAAGGGGCTACATCCGTTCCTTCCGCAGATTCAAAGTATTCACGTTCTTCAGCGCCTGCCATTCCGGCGAAGAGCATTCCAGGGAATCTCTTGATTTTTGAGTTGAACTCCTTTACCGTCCTGTTGTAGCGGGTTCTTGCCGTTGAAATACGGTTCTCTGTTCCTTCTAGCTGCGCTTGAAGTTCCAAGAAGTTCCTATTCGCTTTGAGGTCTGGATAGTTTTCCGTGTAGCCGAAGAAACGTCCCATGGCAACACCGAGGTTGTTGTTTGCAGCTTGGAATTCACCAAGTTTACCGCTTTCGCCAGCAGCACGCATAGCGCCCATGGCTGCAGCGCGTGCTTCAGTCACGCCAATGAGGGTTGACTTCTCAAAGTCAGCGTAACCTTTCACGGTCTCAACGAGGTTTGGGATTAGGTCGAAACGACGCTGATATGCGGTTTCTACGTTCGCCCAAGCTTCGTCTACCGACTCTTGCTTTGAAACAATGCTGTTGTATGTTCCGCAACCTCCAAACATGAGGATTAGGAGAAGTACTCCGAACGAACCGGCAAAGATTAAAGTTTTCATGTTCAGTTTATTAGGGTTCTTTATGTTCTAAACTTGATTCTAAAATACGCCTGAAATCTACTGTGATACAGGCTTTAATGGCGAACGGGTGAACGACCCCGCGAGCGGAAGTCTATTCACCCGTTCGGAATGTGTTTACTTACCTAGAAGTTCAACAGAGCGCTTCACGAAGCTGGTCAACTCTTCACCTTTCAATAGGCCAGAGTTCAGGCGAGCTAGATCAGCGAGCTGTTTGACCATATCTTTTCCGTCTTCTCCTTTCGAAGCCACGCTTTCAATCAACGGGTGGTTTGAATTGATCACCAAGTTGTATTTCTCAGGCATCTGCCCGAACATGGTGAATCCACCACCGCCAACGGCTTGTTGTTCTTTCATACGACGCATGAACTCGCTTTGTGTGATCACAATTGGTTGTTCATCAGCGCTCATTGCTGCAAAGCTGACATCGAAGTTCTCCGTTCCAACCACACCTTCTACGATAGGCTGAAGGCTCTCTTCTTGTTCTTTTGATAGGAGAGACGGAAGCTCTTCGTCGGTCTCGATCAACTTCTCAATGGTATCAGCATCTACACGCTTGAATTGAAGTTCATTGTCGTGTTGCTCCAAACGTGAGACTACGTGAGATGCGAGTGGTCCTTCGAGCAGAATCACTTCATAACCGCGCTCTTCTGCGCGGGCGATGCGTTCGTGCTGTCCTTCTTTATCTGCGGCGTATAACACCACAATCTTACCACTCTTGTCTTTTTGGCTTTCGCCGATGGCAGCCTTCAGCTCTTCAAGTGTGTAGTACTTGTCTTTTGTCGATTTGAATAGGTTGAATGCTTGGCAGCGCTCAAAGAACTTCTCATCTGTCAACATTCCGTACTCAACGAATACTTTCAAGCTATCCCATTTCGACTCAAAGTCTTCACGGTCAGCGTTAAACATTGATTTGAGCTTGTCAGCAACCTTCTTCGAGATGTGCGAAGAAATCTTCTTCACATTGGCATCTTCCTGTAGGTATGAACGAGAAACGTTCAACGGAATGTCTGGTGAGTCAATCACCCCGTGCAACAGAGTCAAGAAATCAGGAACGATATTCTCAACGTTGTCTGTAATGAATACCTGGTTCGAGTAGAGGTGAATCTTGTTGCGTTGCAACTCTACATTCTGCTTCAATTCAGGGAAGTAGAGGATCCCTGTCAAGTTGAATGGATAATCAACGTTGAGGTGGATGTTGAACAACGGATCATCGAAGTTCATTGGGTAGAGTTCCTGGTAGAACTGCTGGTACTCTTCGTCAGTGAGGTCTACTGGCTTTTTCGTCCAGGCTGGCTCAGTATTGTTGATCGTGTTTGCAACTTCGCGAGAGATCTTCTTTACGTTGCCTTCCTCGTCTGTCGCTCCTTCAGGATCATCAATGGTCTCTGTTTTCGTGCCAAATACGATGGGTACTGGCATGAACTTACAGTACTTGTTGAGAATGCCGCTGATGCGTTCCTCTTCCAAGAATTCTTTCGAGTCTTCTGCGATGTGGAGTATGATGTCTGTACCCTTTGTCTTCTTCGCAGTTTCTTCCATAGTGTAGTTAGGAGAACCGTCACATTCCCAACGTACTGCAGTGGAGTTCGGCTGTTGTGAACGACTAAAAATCTCCACTTTCTCTGCTACCATGAAGGCAGAATAGAAACCAAGACCAAAGTGTCCAATAATGGCATTCTTCGCTTCGGTGTCTTTGTATTTATTGACGAATTCCTCAGCGCCTGAGAAGGCAATCTGATTGATGTACTTATCAACTTCGTCAGCTGTCATCCCGATACCGTTATCACGAATGGTCAGCGTTCCTTTATCTGGATCTAAGATCACTTCCACCTTCAATTTCGAAGGATCTGTTTTCAATTCTCCAACGTGCTTCAATGTCTTCACCTTCTGCGAGGCGTCAACAGCGTTGGAAACAAGTTCACGCAAGAAGATCTCATGATCAGAGTAGAGGAACTTCTTGATAATCGGGAAAATGTTCTCGGTTTGTACGTTAATACTTCCGGTTTGCATGGTTTAATCGCTTTTGTTGTTTGTTTCGCCTAACGGCGGAATGAACCACTCATGCCATATCAAAGTACAGACCAATTGAAGATGACATAGTTTGGGCTGTCGTTTTGGCAGAAATGAGGAAAGAATTTCCGGCGTCCGGCGTCCGGCTTCCGGATTGTGCGGCATTAAAAAGAAGGGAGATATGTAAGTTTCGAACCACGAACCACGAACCACGAACCACGAACCACGAACCACGAACCACGAACCACGAACCACGAACCACGAACTTAAAAAACGGACGCCGGATGCCGGACGCCGGAATAGTTACTGTTCTAGTCTAAAGAGCTCACCGAGACTGTCAAACTCCTGCTGATACACTACCCCAAGTCCCTGTGTATAGTTACTCTGTTGTGTATTGGCGATATCGAATTGGTTCGATTGGTTGTATACGATGACGCGGATTTTACCGTCTTGAGTGACCTTGTATTCGATGCGAAGGTCACCAATCAAGGAGTTAGGGTTTTCGCCTGCCGCGGAATTTTGAGCGGTCGCCACCCCGAAGTTCCCGCTGACGAGCAAACGGTCATTGAAGAGCTGGGTGGATAGGGCCACGGCCAATTCCTCGTTAGAGATTTCATCGCCAGGAGAGTAGTTCACCCCGATATCAAAGTCATCGGAGATTTGACTCAGCCAGTTCGAGAGCTGGGAAGTCAAAAGCTCAGTTGAGTTCTCGGCGATACCCAGACTGGTATTGGTCTTGGCAACTTCAGGAGGGGAGATGAAACGTCGAAGAACCAACAAGGCGAAGGCCTGGCGATTCATTTCTTGTTCAGTACTGATGGCCGACTCAACACGTGCTTGAGTGATCTCATCAGATGATGGGAGTTCGATGTCAAAATTGATCCCTGGTGACAGGAGCTTTCCACTGAGGTTCATGGTGAGATCTACTGGAACACGTTGGCGGTATTGATCCGTTTCGTCAGGGACAAGGTCATAAAGCGAAGTGTGCAACTTGTAGACCGCCTGAAGGTCGATATCTGCAGCCAATGGATCACCAAACCATGAGATTCTACCACCTGGTTCCACCAAGAATTCTTTATTGATGAGATTCTTAAGCGTAAACAGGTATTTACCCTGCACTACTTCAATGTCTCCATACATATTGAAGGTGCTCAAATTATTGATAACCATGTTGATATGCCCTTGACCTCGGCCTGAAATCTCATCTCCAACGAGTTCGTCGAAAATGATTCTGAACTTCGCTTCAGGAGTAATGTCTAGTTCGAAGTTCATGGATATACCCGATAGATCAAGTCCTTCTTCTTCCACTTCATCGGCATCCGGATCAACGAAAGTGATGAAGTCTTCGAAGGTGACTTCTTCAGAACCTCCGAGTGGAAGGGCAAGGGTAGTTCCTCCTTCACTGCGTGCGTTGATGTCTATCTCAAGGTTGTCTTGTTCGCCATAGATACTTACAAATCCAGTGGTTAGTGCCCTTCCAAAATAAAGGCTGTTGTCTTTTTCAGTTGTATTCAATACTAGAAAAGGCTCCTGAGACATATCTAAGAAGATGTCAAAATTCCAGTTTGTGAAGTTTTGATGCTGAATGGTTCCAGCCATATACGCTTGATTGCCGTTTTCATCGGTCACAGGGAAATCAAGCCAGAACTCGTTAGGAAATACTTGTGCTTCATTCTCAAAGTAAAACCGAGTATTCAGATAATCTACATGGACGCTGGCATCTTCGAAGTCTAGAACACCATCGATCTTAGGATTATCTACTCTTCCTTCGATATCAAGAACCCCAGATATATTACCCTTAATATCGCTAATTCCCTCATCGATGAATCCATTCAGGAAATCGAGAGACTGAGATTCAAGCGTACAAGCAATATCGATTGGAGATTCTTCTCTATCAGGATAATAGAAGCCCCCAAAGTTGATTTTCCGAAGGTCATTTCGCTCCAACTCCCCTGCAACAAGAAGTCTTCTTTCGGATGGTCTCCAAGAGGTTTCCGTTAAAATATTTCCTATCAAGTACGAGTTTATGGTATAGTCTAAGACTTGTAAGTCACTCGATATAAACGTTTTGTCGTATGCGTCTCTAAGGGTAAGTGCACCGGAAACTATCCCAGATTGTTCTACACCTACCGGAGATGTAAGTAAATTGAATGCAGACAATTGGATGTTTTGTAGAGCAATTTCTAATTCCTCACTTTCAATTGTATCAATAGTACCATCAACCCGAACAAAAGATTCTTCGTTTGCCAAATTAAAGTTCTCAATATCAATACGCTTATTAAGGACGTTGATGGTCGTGGTGTCTTTTAGCGTCCAGGCAGTTTGATCGAACCACAGAGTGGCAGCATCGAGTCTGTTGTAGAATGAGTTATTGGATTGAATGACACTCATACCCATGATTTCACCTCGGATTATATCCTCTTTTGTACCCCAATTGAGGTTAGAGTAGATTGTATCTAGCTCATTACGTACGTCAATGCTGAGGTCTTTGAATGTATTAGGACCATACCGAAAACCGTCAGTTAGGATTGAAAGATAGATGGACTCGTCTGGATGCGAAATATCAAGTGTAATAGTGTCTGCGGAGTAATCGAGATATTGAACATAGTCTGAAGAGAAGGTTGCTTCAAATTCCTCATTTTCATCATTCATCAACAGACTAAACCGGGTCCCACTGGCTAAATTTAACTCAGGAATAAACACTTCTGAGACAAGTTCGAAATTGTGAATATTCAGTGTTAAAGAGAAATCCTCTTTACCTCTAGTAATTGACTGATCTGTTTTAATTTGAGGAATAATATCTGCTATAATTTTTTGAGCTCCAGAGGTAAGTCCTTGAAAGTCAAATTTACCTTCGAGTTTCCCGCTGGCTACGTCTGATTCAAGCACGAACTTTTTACCAAATTTCCCCTGTGAAACATTTAAATCAAGATCAGCGATAGGGTATTCATTTCTAAGTGTGCAGAATAGAATATTTTCCCCGGAGATAGATCCATTTACAGAGTTGATGTTCCTGCCTTGCCCTTTAATTCTAAAATCGCCACTCAGCGATGTATAATCCGAGAGCTGAATTAAATTGAGCTTTACTGGATTTAAGTGGGTTATCGAAGTATAAAAGTCCATCTTCGGCACTGGACCGCCAAAGTCGATGAGACCGTCAAATGAAAGCTGTGCATTTTCGTCGTTCAAGAATAATTCGCCATTAAAGAAGCCTTGACGAAATGACCCCGTTGTGACGACATTTTTGTACGAATAACCCAACACGTCGATCTTTCCAATTTTACCATCTATCGATACGTCTAAGTCTTCTCGAGTCAAACCACTTCCTTCGACAAAAAAATCTGAAGTCAATTTCCCAAGATCAGGGGAGTTGTAAAATTTCTTGAGGTCGAACTTCTTGGTAGAGAGACTCCCTTTGTATGCAAAGGTCTTTTCTGATTCATAGAATTCAATATCTGAATTGACTTGTCCGAGTGCGGTATTCAGTTCTCCAAAGGCAACGAAGTCGGTTAAGAAGCCAGTGAACTTACCGGTGAAGGAGATCGTTCCCAACTGCTGAAAGTTGTTGGGCGTTTGAAGCGTCTTGTTAGAAGAGAAGGGAGGAAGTGGAATTTGATCTAACTCAGACTTCACGCTCTGAACTTCTTTTACTGTGAGGTCAATGAATGTCTGGTCAATCTCAGGGAGGCCTGCCAAGTCAACGTTTCCTTTAAACCATGTGTTGTCGTCAATTCCGACAAACAGATTTCGTCCTTTTAAGTTCGATACGCGTCCACGCACTAAACCTTCAAATTCAACGGAACGATCGAGACCAGCTAACTCTGTAGTGAAATAAGCAATGTCAGCGAAGTGAACTGTTGAACGATCGAACTCCCCGCGCATTGTTACCCGGTTATTAAAGTCGCCGTAATAAGACCACTCTTCGGCGACCAGTTCATACGAGCCGACGATCGATGAGCGTGGCGTATTCAAGGTCATTTGATCAATGCGCAAGGTGTCTTCCCGCATCTTAAAGTGACCTTGGAGTAAGTCGAGATCAAACCCAGATTGTTCAATAAAGGTGAGCTTATTGATGTCGGCATCAATGCCTGAACTGTCAAACTTGAAGGTGGTGATATCGGTTGATATATCTCTGATATCCAAATGATTGAAGTCAACGATCGAATCTATTGGTTCAAAGTTGTAGTCGTGGAAGCTAAAATGTGTTCTTTCGAGTTGAAAGTCACTCACTTTAATAACTGGAGTGGTAGAGGAGTCACTCGATTCCGCGCTAGCGAAATAGTCAAGTAGAGGATCAAGATTGGTAAGGCTATCACCCTTTAAAATGGTCAGGTGAAAGTGAGCACTTTCGAGCTGAACACTGTGTGCTTCGATCTCACCTTCAAGGTATTTCGACCCAAGTGCACCCACCGCAATTTCATCAGCGCTGAGAAGGGTGTCTCCTGCAAGGTCAAAGCAGATAACGTCGTCGAAGACGAACTCTACTGGGTAACGGACATCCACATGACCGATTTCCATTTCATACCCAGTTTCTTCGCTGATTTTGCTCGTGACCTGTCCGATAATCCATGTTTGGACTGGCGGAAGCTGGATAAGAATCCACAGCAAAACGACCAGCACAAGTAGGCTGAGCGCTAGGTTGCGGAATATTTTCCAGAGTCTCTTCACGATTCGACGAAGTTACTTGTTTCTACAAGGGTGAACGGGGAAAGTAAGTCAACTAACTACAAGTCACCTGTTAATGATTCTTACATGCAAGATTCTCGCCACAGTTAGAAAGTCCAACGGGCACTTGGGGCATTCCCTAGCGCGCCGTATTTCTCGGCTAGAAAGAGCTGGAGTCCGGCAATGCCAATCATGGCTGCATTGTCTGTGCAGTAGCTGAAGTCTGGGATAAAGGTTTTCCAATCGTTTTCGTCTCCTAATTCCTCGAAACGTCGACGTAATTCACTGTTTGCACTGACACCACCAGCAAGCGCAAGCGTAGTGATCTGTTGTTGCTCCGCCGCTTGTTTGAGGCGATTCAAGAGGATAGAAACAATGGTGTACTGCACAGAAGCGCAGATGTCGGCTAAGTTCTCTTTCACGAAATCAGGCTCTTTCTTTACGGCATCACGAAGAAAGTAGAGTACGGCTGTTTTCAAACCACTAAAGCTGAAGTTGAGCCCATCTGTCTTCGGATGTGAGAATTGAAAGCGCAATGGATCTCCGTCTTTGGCGTATTTGTCAATCAATGGCCCACCTGGATAAGGCAATCCCATAATCTTTGCAATCTTATCGAAGGCCTCTCCAGCCGCGTCATCGATGGTTTCTCCGATGACTTCCATTTGAGTCGTTTCGTGCACAACCACCAGTTGAGTATGTCCACCACTTACTGTCAAGCATAGCATTGGCAGTTCAGGAAGCGCAGCGTTCCCATCGTGGATAAAATGAGCCAAAATATGCGCATGCATGTGATGCACCTCAAGCAATGGAATATCTAGCGCCAACGCCAAACTCTTCGCAAAAGAAGCTCCCACGAGCAAGGATCCAAGCAAGCCTGGTCCGCGGGTATACGCAATGGCATCAAGCTCCTTCTTGTCAACGCCGGCCTTCACCAACGCAGCATTTACGACCGGTAGAATGTGCTTCTGATGCTCTCGACTAGCCAATTCAGGCACCACTCCGCCGTAGAGTTCGTGTACTTCTTGATTGGCCACCACATTGCTCAACACTTCGTTTCCGCGTAAAACAGCGGCAGAAGTATCGTCACAACTTGATTCAATGGCGAGGATGAGCGGTTGCATGGGGCAAAGATAGATTTATACCGGCTAAAGGCTAAAGGGCAAAATGGCGAAATGGCAAAGTGGCGAAATGGCTAAAGGTGGTACTAACGCCTATAGCCTAACGCCTAACGCCTGATGGGGTTGTGATCGTTTCGCGATGACCACACGTATTGAAAACCTCAACTTCGCGGTGTGAACCGAATCTATATCGTGTTGGTGGTGGTTTTAGCCTTGGCCTCTTGTAAGCAAGAAGGGTGTCGAGATATGGATGCAGTGAACTTTGATCCTGCGGTAGATGAGGATGATGGTTCGTGTTTGTTTGAGGGTAAGGTGGTCTTCTGGTACGATGAGGATGTGACATTCCCCTTGTTGGCGGATGGGGCAGAGGTACTTACGTTTTATGTGGATGACGCTGTGATTGGAACGCATATAGCTTCTGAATTCTGGGAATCAGCGCCTGGATGCGGGGAAGAGGGTTCGCTGAGCATGACGAAGTATTTGGGTGATGAACCGTACGCGACCTGTTTATACGAAGTGATTGATCAGGATGGTTTTATTCGCTGGACTGGCGAGTTTGGATTCTCGAAAGGGGAGTGCGTCTCGTTTGAGTTGGAGGAATAAAAAAATGGGAGCTTGCGCCCCCATTTCCTTGCTTAGTTCAACTCAACTACTCTCTATGCTTCACTAAATTCTTCTTCGAGCACAAATTGCTCGAGTGGTTCCCAGTACGTTTTTCGCCACGCTTCTGTTAACCAACCATCACATGACTCAGGTACTCCTAGTTGATTAAGGGAAATACGAGTTCCATCGTTTTCTAGTCGTTCTAGTGTAAGATCAACAATGGTGTAATGATTCTTCGGGAAACGGCGATGCGTCCATGCGAGGATGATGCGCTTGTTCTTTATCAATCGGATGAAATATCCTTGGTGATTGTTATTGCAGAACGCGAAGTTCCCACCTTCTCTAGCGTCGATCGTTGCCGACTTGTTTGTGAACGCCGAATGCGTGGTTTCGTCTAGAAGTAGGTCGTAAATATCTGATGGGCTGGCTTTTACCTCGACCACCTGAAAGATGTTTTCCGTCTTTAACTTCATAATCCAAAGGTTCGATTGTATCGAAGTTAGAAAACGATTTCAGGAATAACCAAGAAATAACGTTAAGCTTGTCCACAATTCGATGGGAACATTTTTCAAAGCCACGAATGAGGGGGAAGAGGGGGTGAATGTTCTTTTTGGGTGGACTGTGGACTGTGGACCGTGGACAGAGGGGACTCCGAATTGAATAAGACTTTCAGTATTCTGAATAGAAACAGGCTCGGACGGGTACCAAGTAAAATATCAGTCCACCGTCTACCGTCTACCGTCTAGCGTCTACCGTCCACCGTTTAGTACCCAAAATGGCGTCGCACTGAAGTCTCCAACTTACGTCGGTACTCCTGTTGAAGCCATGAAAGGTAGCTCTCTGTGGTCTTAGAGATACAGTAAGAGTAATGCTTCACGCGGTATTCAATGTCTTTCTCGAGAAGTTGAATCAATTCAAGGCCATCCCAAAGATCCTCACTGTTCTCTACCACCATGCGCTTGTGATCTTCGATGCAAGCATCAATCACCTCACGTGGACGAGCACCGTCTCTTGTTAGCTCTACGTACTTTTCCTTTACGTTGAAGGTGCCGATTTCAGAGTTCTTGAATTTCTCGCGAAGCTCTTTTGGCATTTCATAAACGAACTCCTTTTCAATCTCCTCGTCTGAGTAAAGACCGTCAATGAATGAGTTTGGAGCTCGGAAGATCTCTTGCCAGTTGATATGGCTATCCCACAATCCGAAACGACGTGCGTTGTTACCCAAGTCGATGATGTGGAAGTCTTTCTTTTTAGGCAGCACACGAGAACCACGTCCGATCATCTGGTGATACAGCGTCAATGACTTCGTAGCACGGTTTAGAATCACGGTACGAACTTCCGGTTCATCAAATCCAGTAGTTAGGATACTCACAGAAGATAGAATGGCATCTGGTTTCTCACGGAACCACGTTAGGATCTCTTCACGCTCTTTTTCAGAATGCGTATTATCTAAGTGTTTACACTCGTAGCCTGCCTCGTTGAACAAGGCATTGACTTGCTTCGAGGTATTGATTCCGTTGTTGAAGATCAACGTCTTAGTACCCTTGGCCTTTTCTTCATAAGCATAGAGTAGCTTCTCTTGCATGAAGTAGTTACCGTAGAGTCTCTCAGAAGACGAAACTGTGTAGTCACCGTTGATACCCACCTTCAATGAACGAAGGCTCACATCGTAGCTGTAGCTATGTGCCTTCGCAAGGAATCCACGTTCAACCAAGCTCTTGATCGACTCACCCACAATTAACTCATGGTAATTGTCTTTCAATGGAAGCTTGATGTTCGAACTAAGAGGAGTAGCAGTTACACCCAGAATGATCTGGTTCTCGAAGAACTTAAAGAGCTTTCTGAATGAGTTGTAGTGCGCCTCATCGACAATAACAAGTCCGAGGTCTTTCAACAAGATCTTCTCTTCGTTGAGTCGGTTGTTAAGCGTCTCCACCATCGCAACGAAACAAAGATGTTCATCTTCGTCTGGAAGGTCTTTGACCTTGCTGTTGATGATTTTGTTGCTGACACCGATATCGGCCAACATCTTAGAAGTTTGACCAAGAAGCTCGATACGGTGCGTCAGGATAAGCACCTTTTTATTCGTTTCTAGAATGAAACGCTTCGCAAGCTCAGAGAAGATAACCGTCTTTCCACCACCTGTTGGTAGCTGGAATGCTAGGTTGTAGTTATTAGGGTATTTGCGAAAACGCTCAAAGATCTGTTCGATCGCAAGTTCCTGATAATCATAAAGTTTCTTTCCTTCTGCTTTTCCAAGCTTTTCGATCAGCGCATTTACCATTCTGGTCCTCGAAAAAAAGTTGATTTGCAAAGATACCCACAATTAAACCGGGAAACCAAAGTTATCGAGGACCTTCCTACCTTTCGAAACAAAATTTCACATTCCATGAATGTACGGATCGAAGAAGGGTGGAAGGAAAAACTCCAGCAAGAGTTTGAAAAAGAGTACTTCACGAGCTTAACGGAGTTCATAAAGCAAGAGTATTCAACCACGCGCTGTTTTCCTCCAGGAAGTCAAATTTTTAGTGCCTTTGATCATTGTCACTTTGATAATGTCAAAGTCGTTATACTCGGACAAGACCCTTATATCCGTCCTGGACAGGCCAATGGAATGTGCTTTTCGGTAGCAGACGGCATCCAACATCCGCCATCGTTGCAGAACATCTTTAAAGAGATTAATGAGGACTTGGGCATTCCGGCTCCTGCCAGCGGCGACTTATCTCGTTGGGCTAAGCAAGGAGTTTTCCTTCTGAATGCGACACTTACAGTTAGGGAAGGACAGTCAGGAAGCCATCAAGGTCAAGGTTGGGAGCAATTCACTGATGCTGTGATACATGCCATTAATGACGGTTCTGATCACGTTGTATTTATGTTGTGGGGCAGTTTCGCACAAAAGAAGGCATCTTTTGTTGACCAAACGAAACACTTGGTATTGAAGGCGCCACACCCTTCACCACTGTCTGCCTACCGTGGGTTCTTTGGATGTAAGCACTTTTCAAAAGCCAACGCTTGGCTGGAGTCCAAAGGAAAAGGAAAAATTAACTGGTAGAAAGTAGGCTTACATTATCTTTGTCGCGTGAAAAAACTGTTTGCACAACTTATTGGAGTACTTGGGATCGGTCTGATCCTGCTCTCAGCTAGTTCGCTGACAGTTCACCATTTCCTGGATGACCATCACGGTCACCACCACCATCACCATGCAGATTGTGACGAACAAGACACGGAAGAAGAATGTCCAGTTTGTGAGTACGATTTTGCCATGGGGCTTCCGATTCAGCCGCATTCAGTAGAGACACTCGCTCTGCTTGAATATGTTGAGTGGAATGCAGTGGTTCCCGCTTTCGAGGGGAAGGAATTCTCATCTAACGTATTCTCAAGAGGGCCGCCGGTGATGCTGTAATTCAGCATATGCTAACTCAACCCTCATTTTATGATCAAATATCTCGTTTGGTCCTTGCTGTGTTTTATCGCAGTAGGGAGCACAGCGCAGGTAACGGTCTCTGGTCACGTTTATGATAATCGCACTCAAGAACCGTTAGCCTTCGCTACGATTGCTTTGGGTGATCAGATATTTAACGCTGACGCGGAAGGACATTGGTCGCTAAAAGCAAATCCCGGAGAATACGCTATCCGGATTACACATATTGGTTACGATTCACTCGTAGATTCTGTTGTTGTCGAATCCTCTTCGCTTCACCTTGACTTTGGCTTGCACGAAAGTTTGTCAGCCCTAGGAGAGGTGGTTGTAGCCGCGGATGGGGAAGAAGACAGCGAATATTTGCCTATGATCAAAGCAGAACTGCAGAAGATCTCAGAGATTCAAATCGTATACAGCAGTCCGAATGCCTCTGCACTCCTCGGAGAATTCCCTGGAGTTCGGAGCATCAAAACAGGATCAAATGCTGGCCAACCTTCGGTGCGTGGTTTATATGGCGCACGGATTGGATTCGTGGTTGATGGACTCCCATTGCAATTCCAGCAGTGGGGAGACGATCACGGACTCGGTGTGGATTCTTGGCAGTTAGAAAGAGTGTCTTTGGTGAAAGGAGGCAGTGCGCTTACCTATGGCCCACGCGCTTCCGCAGGTGCAATTACAGTTTCACCAAATCCGATGCTTGATTCCTCAGGGGTGGCGGTCAATGTCTTCTCCCGCTTCAGCAGCGTGAATGATCAGTTCGAATATGGAGGTGCATTGAATTGGCGCTTCAGCAAGTTTCAATTAGATGTTACCGCAGGTGTACGACAGAACGACAATCTGAAGGTACCTGCTGAGTCATTTGAGTATTTGTCAAGAAGGTTGCCAATTCTGAACGGACAACTTAAAAACACGGATGGGAAGAGTATCTCAGGTCAAGCCAGACTACGTTGGGTAAACAAGAAAGGCGGTGGGAGAATCACCTACCGAGGTTACTATGATCGCTATGGTCTATTCCCAGGCATTATTGGCATTCCCGATGTAAACGACTTAAGAGAAGAATCCGAATCAAGGCTGGATGATCTTCCGTCAATGGATATTCAATCGCACTCCATAGTCTACCGTGGCTTTAGAGAGCTATCTCCTGGGAAGGAGCTCGTTTTCATTGGAGCCTTGCAACAAATTGATCGCTTAGAACTTGGAGAACCACATAGCCATGGGAATGCTCCTGTGCCAGACTCTGAAATTGCTTTGTCGATTCAGACACAGACAGCAAGTAGCTCTGTTTTTTGGCGAAAGCGAGCGGGGAATTACAAGTTGAATACAGGTTTCCAAATTGAGCTGAACGAAGAACAAACCAGCGGATATGAGCATTTGGTGCCATCTTCTAACTATTGGCAAGCCGGTGCTTTCGCTGCAGTCAATGAATATAAGATTGGGAAATACGAATTGTCTGCCGGCTGGCGATTGGATGCTTCTCAGGTGAACGTAGATGGGTTCACTGAACCTGTTTACAATGAGGTTCAAGAGATTGTAGGTTCCAATACCCGCAGTATCGAAGTAGATCAAACCTGGGTGATCTGGGGTGCGAATCTTTTGATTACACGCAAGTACGATGCCCACAGAGATCTTCAAGTACAATTGGCTAAAACATCGAGATTCCCAACAGCTTACGAACTATCTGCGAACGGTATCCACCACGGTACATTCCGTCATGAGAAAGGCAATTCTTCGATCAAGCCAGAGAATGGCTACCAGGCTGATGCTCAATGGAGATATTTCGGAGGCATGAACTCATTTAGTGCTGCAGGATTTGCTGGAGCATACCGCAATTTCATTTACCTGAAACCAGCTGCCGAGTTCAGTGAACTTCCTGAGGCAGGTCAGCTGTACAAATTCGATGCAGCTAGAGTATTCAGGTATGGGGGAGAATTTAATTACACGCAATCTATTCTTAAACGAAAAGTTGACCTCAGCCAAGATCTAGAGTTAGTATATGCATATCGATTAGATGATGGATTGGCCTTGCCTTTCACACCTCCAGTACGTTCACGAACGAGTGTCGTGTACCACTGGATCGAAAGAACCAATCCAAACCGTCTTGATTTCCGCGCTAGCGCTACCTATACCGCCGCGCAAAATCAAGTTGCTAGAAACGAAGAGAGAACAAGTGACTACTTACTGTGGGACGTTGCCATCATTGGTTGTATCGCGGAAAGAATCACTGAGAGTGATGTCAAAAAGAAGAAGTACGGACAAGACTACTATATCGAAGCGGCCTTTTCTGTCAACAACTTATTTGACCGGAAATACATCGACCATCTCAGTCGATACAACCTGCTCGACCTCCCAGAGGCCGGACGAAATTTCAGCATCTCATTGAGGGGCTATTTCAATTAATCGTGGAAATCAAATTATCATGAAAATCAATAACATTCTATTTGTACTATTCATCGGTCTAACGCTGGCTGCTTGTAAAAACGAAACTGACGAGGAGAACCCAGTAATTAGCGCTGTACGTATCAATGGAACGACGGTGACGTCAAACGCAGTAATTGAAGCTGGAACAGACATGACACTTCAAATCAATATGACTGACAACGACGAGCTAAATCAGTTAAAAATCGACCTTCACCCGAACGAAGACGGACACTCACATGAAGAAGAAGGTGGAGAAGAAGCTGATGGAGAATGGGAAGTACTGTCAATCATCAACCTTGAAGGTACAAGCGATACTTACTCAAACACATATAGCGTGCCTACAAACGCGCGTGGTGAATGGCACCTGCTTGTTGACGTACTTGACAAAGAAGGAAACGAGTCTACTCAAGTATTCGTTGACATCGACGTTGAGAACGACATCATTCCATTGATCGAAGTAACGTCTGTAAACGGAGCAGAGGTTGATGATGAAATCGACGCTGCAGAAGGAGATGTGTTGATGTTCCAAGGTACCATCTCTGATGCTTCAGGATTGGCTGACGCTCACATCGAAATCCTAGACGAAGACGGAAACCTTCTTGTTGAAGAAGAACTAGCCGTAGGTGGTGCAACATCATTCGACATGAATGGTGCAAGCATTACAGTTCCTGCATTCGCTACTGATCACCTCGAACTTCACATTCACGCTGAAGACAACGATGGTCATGAGGATGAGTGGAGTGTAGAGCTGCATAACGACTAAACAGGCCTATGGCCTAAGGCTTATGGCTTAAGGTTCCTTGAGCCCTTGCTTTAATAAGTACTTAATATTGAATCGTAAGAAGTGCATTGAATAGACTCGACTAGAGTTCATTATTCACTAATTACGATTCAGTATTTATTAATTGAATGAGCCTAACGCCTACTCCTCAAGTTCCCAAATAGCTTCGTCTATCTCGGCTTTTGTTTTGAGATCGCGTTGCTTCCCTGCCAAATCGCTGCCTTTGTGGTAGATCGCTAGCGCTTGATCATCATGACCAAGTTTCTCTAGCAGTTGGCCCAAATGATAATAGGTAGGGAGATAGTCGGGAAACGAATCAATTAAGTGCTCGAAGGTAATTCGGGCACTTTTTTTATCGTCTTCTCTGAGCTGTTCAAGCGCTAATCCGTAATGCAAAAAAGGGTCATTCGGATCATCTTTGAGCATCTGTTCTATGAGCTCCTTTCGATTCATCGGTTACTTACCTTCAGTTGATTCTCTTCGCTAGCGCGGAATCGGATAGTGTTACCAGGTGCGTGCGCCGTATTGCTGCAAACCACCCATTCTTGATTGTTGGATGAAGCTATGAGGAGGTATTGCTCTCCTTGAAAAAGGCATTGCTTTACTTCTCCTTGATGTGCTCCTTGATCATCTACTCGCACATGCTCTGCACGAATGATAGTGCAAGCATCGTTATGCTCTTGCACTACATTATACGGACCTAAAAGTCCAGCGACATAACGATCGCTTGGAGTTCGGTAAATATCTTCAGGAGAGGCAGATTGGCGAATCTCACCATCTTTTAGAATCACCACTTTGTCAGCAATAGCTAAAGCATCTTTGGTGTCGTGTGTCACAAAGATGGCGCTGATGGATTGCTTCTTTAGAATCTCTTTCAATTCCGTTCTAAAACTGAACTTCAGCGATTCATCAATGTTGCTGAACGGCTCATCCAACAAAAGCAGCTTCGGTCGAGCAGCTAGCGCACGAGCGATGGCAACACGCTGTTGCTGTCCTCCACTGAGTTGGTCTGGTTTACGAGACTCCATGCCTTCGAGGCCAACAGCCTTTAGCCAGGCGCGTATGTCGGTACTATCGCCTTTCTTTTGTGCGAGCTTCAGGTTCTTTTCCACCGTTAGGTGAGGGAACAAGGCATAGTCTTGGAATACCAAGCCAATATCACGATGCTCTGGTAATATGAAGGTAGAATCATCAGCCAATGCATCACCCGCAATGTGAATCGCTCCTTTTTTTGGTCGTTCAAAACCAGCGATCAAACGCAACATCGTTGTCTTTCCGCTTCCGCTTTCTCCAAGGAGCGATAAGATCTGTCCTTCCTCCATTTGGAAAGAACAGTCGAACAAGACTTGATGACGCCCATAGGCGTGGTCGATATGATCTATGTGGAGGTAACTCATGGTTTCCGCATCAAGCGATTGAGCAAAAGTACCGGAATCAATCCAACTAGAATAACTGACAATGAAGGAAGGGCTGCTTGATAGAGTAACTCGTCATCAGCATATTCGAAAGCCTTGGTGGCCAGGGTGTCAAAGTTGAACGGACGTAAAATCAACGTCAATGGAAGCTCCTTGAGAATATCAATCGCAACCAGTGACGCTGCGATCAGCACGCCTTTCCGCGATAGCGGGATAAATAGATCTTTAAGTAAAGCCCAGCTATTCTTGCCAAGACTTCTGCCAGCCTCGAATAGTCTTCCTGATCTTTTCTCAGCCTCAGCATTGAGTGGTTGATACGCAACACCAGAGAAACGCACGGCATAAGCGAAGACCAACATGAGGATGGAACCTTGCAAGGTCAAACCATCGAAGAATGCACGGTCAAATGAAATGGCAACGGCTGAGACACCAATAGCAATGATAGCGCCTGGAATGGCGTATCCCATGGAGATACTTTTCCCAATCCAAAATGTGAATCGTCCGCGAACGAGTTGTCTAACGAACTGTGTGATGAGTACCAATAAGAGCACAGTTAACGCTCCAGCGATTCCGGTAATCAGGCTGTTAGTTGTCAAGCCGAACCATTCGCTGACGGCACGAGAACGTTTGGCGAAGCTGAAAAGCCAAAGCAGATAACCCACAGGTGCTACGAAAGCGATAAAGAAGATGAACCCACAAAATGCACTCGCTAGTGAAGACTTCCAACCACTAAGAACAGTAGGGGGAGAGGAACGAGAACGGTGTGATTCCGTAACGCGATGCTTTCTGTGGAAACGTGACTCCAATACAGCAAGTACCCCAACGATGGCAAATAACATGAGCGCCAATTGGATGGCGCCGTTTTTATCGCCTAAACTGAACCACTGGGTGAAGATGGCCGTGGTGAAAGTGGGTACACCGAAGTACTTCATGGCGCCGTAGTCGTTCAGCACCTCCATCATCACCAAGAACACTCCGCCGGCAATGGCAGGAGAAAGTAACGGGAGCAATACCTTGAAGAATCGTTGTGTGGAGCTGAGTCCGAGCGACCGTGCACTTTCATAATACGACGCGAAGCGGCTTTGCAACGCGACACGGGTGGTACTGAAAACATAAGGATATAAAACCAGCGACAAGACAATCACCAAGCCCCAAGGGTTCATAATATTCAAGTACCAGCCATCTGAGAAGGTCATCGATAGTTGATGCAGTGGACCAGTGTATTCGAAGATGCCATGGAATACATAGGCCGCGATGTAGCTTGGGATGGCTAGTGGCATCAACAAGGCCCATCGGAAGAAACGTGCACCGGGGAACTGGTAATTCGTAACAAGCAATGCAAGGGAAACACCTAGTACACAGGTTAGTCCGCCAACACCGAGGATGAGGCCAATAGAATTTGAAATCCACTCGGTTAGTCCCGGACTATCGAGAATAGACCATTGGTTCGAAGTTTCTTCTCCGAAAGTAGAAGAGAGCAAGAAAAAGAAGGGCAGAAGCATCAACACTGCAACCAGTGTTGACACCACTACCCAAGGGATTCTTTTTGTAGGGATACCGACCAAAGGGATCAGTTCCAGTTAGCCGCACCAAAGATTTCGATGGCACGTGCGTTGTTCAATCCAAGTTCAACAAGATTCAAAGAATCACGCTTGAACTCTCCCCAGCTTTGGAGAAGCTCTGAAGCCTGGGCTTCTGGATTGACAGGGTATTCATAATTCGCATCAGCGAAGCGTTGCTGCGCCTCCTTTGATGTCAAGAATTCTAGCAGTTTGATTGCGTTTTCCTTGTTTGGAGAGTGCTTGGTAAGTCCGGCACCAGAAACGTTGATGTGTGTTCCTCGTCCATCTTGATTCGGGAAGAATAGCTTCACTGATTCTCCGGCTTTACGTTCTGCTTCGTTTTCGCTGTTCAGCATCTTACCAAGATAGTAAGTGTTCACGATAGCCAAGTCAGCCTCGCCTGCAGCAACGGCTTTTACTTGAGCGCGGTCATTTCCTTGAGGGTCACGAGCCATGTTTGCACGCACCGCCGTAGCCCAAGCAGTTGCTGCCTCAGCTCCGTCATTTGCAATGATAGAAGCCAGAAGACTCTGGTTGTATATGTTTGATGAGCTACGTGAAATGATTCGTCCTTGCCAGCTTTCATTCGCAAGGTCCTCATAAGTCGTCAACTCATCTTCTCTCACTCGTTCGGGGTGGTAAGCGAAAACACGAGCACGCACTGTGAGAGAGTACCATTGGTTCTGAGGATCGCGGAGATTCTCAGCTACACGGGCATTCAGTAACTCTGATTCAATTGGTTGAAGAAGTCCTTTCTGCTCTGCTCTCACCAGACGTCCTGCATCAGAAGTCATGATCAAATCAGCAGGGGAGTCAGCACCTTCATTCTCGAGGCGAACCAACAGCTCATCAGCCTTCGCTTTGACCACATTGACTTTGATACCTGTAGACGCCTCGAATTCTTCGAAAAGCTCTTGGTCGATATCGTAGTGACGGTGGCTGTAGATGTTAACTTCCTGGGTTTCCTGCACGGTCTCTTCAGGAGTATCCTGCGCAGGTTCAGAGGATTCCGTAGCACACGACATTATCAATGCCAATGCGCTGAACCATAGTAGTTTCTTCATTTCCTTTCAGGGTTTCAGACTGCAAATATACGCCCACACCTTCGAACAGGGAATACCGTACTCGGGGGATTTTACAAGTGGGGAGTTCCTTGGGTTTAGTGTTTGGATTCTCCGGCATCCGGCGTCCGGCGTCCGTTGAGACTGAGAAAGAGTTATAGATTATTGATTTTCGATTCTAGATTGACCTTAGTCTCTAGTCTCTAGACTCTAGACTCTCGTCGATGTTCCACACTTTGATTTTCCGATCATCACCCGCTGAAACAAATTGATTATTGTCTAGCCAGAGAATACTGTTGATCGAATGCGTATGTGCTGGATACTTTGGGCGTTCAATTCTTTCGATGAGACCGAAATCTTCGCTGTTCCAGAGTTTGAGGGTTTTGTCTCTACTGGCAGAAAGTGCTTTTGTGCCGTCAGGGGAGAACTTGATCTGGTAGATGCCGAAGTTATGTGCAGGGATGTTTCTAATCTCAGAGAAGTCGTCAAGGTGCCAGAAACGCAGGTGAGCATCTTTTCCGCCTGAAATGAGAACGGGCTTATTCGGGTGCTTAACTGCGCAGTAAGCTCCGCCTTCGTGCGCGTTGATGGCGTTTTGTTCGTTCAACCAGGGTAGGTCGAAGATCCGGATGAAGCCGTCTCCTGAAGTGACTGCTAGTTGTTCATCAACCAGTGAAAGGCTTCTGATCTTGAAGTCAGAAACTTTAAAGTGTCTGATGAGTTCAAATTGCGCATCATCCCACACAGAAATAAAACCGTCTCCACCACCGATGATAAACCAGTTTTCTTGAGGGATATGGATGATAGCAAACACGCCTTTCTTATGTACGGCAAGGTTGCGAAGCTCCTTTTTAGCTTGGAGGTCAATCACGTGCAGATTCCCCGAAGCGGTACCAGCTAAGAGTAGCTGTTTCTCTTCATGGAAATAGCCTGAGAATACCGCTTCTTCGAGCTTGACAGAAAAAGGCGACGCCACACCTTCGTCTAAGTTCCATTCAGCAATGAACTTGTCTCCACTAGCTGTGAGTACATGTCCTTCAGAACGTCCTGGGAAAAGGGCGTAGATAGGACCGGCGTGTCCGGCGAGTTCTTTGCTTTTGCGCACGTTCATGGTGCGAAGTTACGCCAGAAATCGATGCTTAAAACTTGTGATGGGCGCTGACTTGAATTTGATCCTTGAATTGCGACATGCTTGTCTGACGCATCACCCCAAGTTGGAAACGGAGATTGTCTTTTAGGGAATAACCTAGCGCACCATAAAGACGATTGCGATCGAAATATTCTACAGTTAACTCAGCGTCTACATTTCGTTGTCCATTCACAAAAAGCTCGTTGTATAGCGCGAGATAGACACATCCTTCTTTCAGCTCTTTTCCGTTAAGATCAACGTTTAGGAAGAGGTTATAGCGGTAACGCGTTCTGAAATCATCATTGACGAAACGTTGCTCGTAACGGAATCGGTGCGTTAGAAAGAACCTCCCAAACCGTTGCGGAAGTAATGCCTCCTGATAAATACGACTTTCCACCACTGTGCGAGTTGATTCTCCTTCAACACCCGTAGTGATATTCGCATACCCCAACGTCAATTTGGCCTTGTTTCCAGCAGGATTCCATGTAAACCCACCGCGAAGCATGATTTGCTCAAGGTCTTCACCGTAGTCAAAGCTTCGGTATTGAAGGTCTCCCTGAAAGCCAAAGTTTGACTCACCAAGTGTGGTGTTCCAGAAGTACATATACCACGCACCCAGTTTATCATTGTATTGCTGCGCTGAAACATGCACATAGGCCAGGCTAAGTGCAAAAAGGATAAGAAGTTTTCGAGTCATCGTAGGTGTGTGGAAGGCATAAGGCATAAGGCTTATGGCTTATGGCTTATGGCTTAAGGTTATGGTTCTTGAAGATTGTAAATATATATCTATAGAGTAAAAGGAGTGAAATATACCTAAGCCTTAAGCCATAGGCCCTAAGCCTAAATAGTTCATCGTATATTCGCGGCGCAAAGCAAACCTCATGAGTAAACCATCGATTCCTAAAGGCACCAGAGATTTCGGACCGAAAGAAATGGTGAGAAGAAATTGGATCTTCCAGACCATCCGTTCGGTATTCGAACGTTTTGGTTTTGAGCCGATTGAAACTCCTGCTATGGAGAATTTGGCGACGCTCACAGGGAAATATGGGGAAGAAGGAGATCAGCTGATCTTCAAGATTCTGAACAATGGTGATTTCCTGAATAAGGCTGATAAAGACGCTATCGCGGAAGGGGACTCGAAGAAACTTTCGTTTTCGATCAGTAAGAAGGCCCTTCGATATGACCTGACTGTTCCTTTTGCGCGTTTTGTGGTGATGAACCAGCACGCTTTGCCTCGTCCATTCAAGCGTTACCAGATTCAGCCGGTATGGCGTGGTGATCGTCCGGGGAAAGGGCGATACCAGGAGTTCTTCCAGTGCGACGTAGATATCGTTGGTTCGAATAGCCTGCTGAATGAAGTAGAGTTGGTGCAAATCTTCGATGAGGTATTAAGTGATTTGCAGATTCCAAACTTCAACGTGGTGTTGAATAACCGAAAGGTGCTTGCCGGAATCGCTGAAGTAGCGAATGCTTCCGATAAGCTCACGGATATTACGGTAGCCATTGATAAACTCGATAAGATCGGGGAAGAAAAAGTGAAGCAGGAACTAGTCAACCGTGGAATTACGGAAGACCAAATCACTGCCCTGCAACCGCTTTTTGGAATGGACGGCGATAACCAGGCTGTACTCAATCAATTGGCGTCGCACTTGACCGATTCTGAAATCGGAACCAAAGGGGTAGAAGAGCTTCGCTACGTTATTGAATACGTTGAGCGTATTGGCTTACGCTCGACAAATGTGAAAATTGACCCAACGCTTGCACGTGGATTGAATTACTACACAGGAGCAATCTTCGAAGTGAAAGTAGACGATTCGCCAGTAGGTTCTATTTGTGGTGGTGGTCGTTACGATGACCTCACCGGAATCTTCGGTCTAAAAGGAATGTCAGGGGTAGGTATCAGCTTCGGAGCTGATCGCATTTATGACGTACTCGAGTATTTCAACCTTTTCCCAAAGGAAGCGGGCATTTCGACTGAGTTGTTGTTTGCCAACTTTGGAGAGGCTGAAGAGATCTGGTGCATGGAAATGTTGAAGGACCTACGTTCGCAAGGACTAAGAGCTGAGATTTATCCTGAGTCTACTAAGCTCAATAAACAGATGAAGTACGCGAACGACAAGGGGATTCCTTTCGTGGCCTTGATTGGTTCAGATGAGCTTGCGAACAAGCAAATTACGCTGAAGAATATGCAATCAGGGGAGCAGAGCAAACTATCAGCAGATGGTCTGTTCAATGCAGTTCGCGGCTAGGCGATTATTTTCCTTGGAATTTTTTGACGAGTTGATGTGCCGCAGCAAATGGGGAGAGCTTCTTAGCGCCAATCATTTCACGCATCTTCACCATTTCTTCCGCAAGGCTTGGGTCTGAAGAGAAGCTTCGCAACAATTCACTCTTGATGGCGTCGTTGAACCACGCCAGGTCTTGTTCCTCTCGGTGTCTTGACTTCCATCCATTGGATGTGATGTGCTCGAAGTAGGTGCTACATTGTTCCACAAATTCATCTACGCCCGTATTCTCTAACGCACTACATAACTCAACTTGAGTCACCCAATCATTATCTGAAGGTGGGTAGAGGTGCAAGGCAGCCTTGTACTGGCGTTTCGCGTTGATGGCTTTCTTCGCATTGTCTCCATCAGCCTTGGTGATAAGCATGCTATCTGCCATTTCCATAATGCCTCGCTTGATGCCTTGAAGTTCATCACCAGCACCAGCTAACATGAGCAAAAGGAAGAAGTCAACCATATCGTTCACCGCGGTCTCTGATTGACCAACCCCCACGGTTTCCACGATGATGGTATCGTACCCAGCAGCCTCGCATAATACGATGCTCTCGCGTGTGGCGCGGGCTACACCTCCTAGGGTATCTGCCGCCGGACTAGGTCTTACGAACGCTTCGGGTGCACGGCTTAACTGCTCCATGCGCGTTTTATCACCGAGGATACTTCCTCCAGAACGCTGTGAACTAGGGTCAATGGCAAGAACCGCTACTTGGTGACCTCGGCCAATTAAAGCCATCCCGAAAGATTCGATGAAGGTGGATTTTCCAACGCCTGGAACTCCGGTGATTCCAATGCGACGTGAGTTTCCTGAAAATGGGAGGCAAAGTGAAAGGAGCGCATCAGCCGGTTCGCGGTCTTCTTCACGGTGACTTTCTATGATGGTAATAGCCTTTGAAAGCGCGTCTCGCTTTCCAGTTTTTAACTCATCAAAGAGCACCTGAATGTTGCCACGTTCAGCACGTTCTTTGCGGATCTTTTCGATGGCACGTTGCCGTGCATTTCCTGTTCCTTCGCTCACGAAGCGAAGATAACGAAGTCAGAAGGTTTACTTGTATTTGGCAACCCAAGAAGGATCATTCACCGCTTGAATCAACGCCCATGCGTCTTCACCAATGGCGAAATCGTTGAGGCGAGTAATGTTGAAGGCGCGGAGCATCGAGAGTTGACGGTCGTCAGGAGCTGATTCAATAGAGCTCCAACCGCCTTTATCGGTGTCATCGTTGGGGTTCTTTTGATAACGGAGCTTCCACAGCCCTTCGACAGGATCGCAGGTTCGGTAGTGCTGTCGCTCGGCGCTTACATAATCAACGTAGCAATTGTTGATACCTCGTTTACTGAATAGATTCGAACCTGTTTTGTTGGCGATGTGCTTTCGAGCACCAGCATAGATCATGATGAAGTTCTCCATGGTAACATGATCGAGGTCAATGACTTCGCCTTCGTAAATGGTGGCAATACCAAAGGTGATTGGATCGTTCCAATTAGGCATCAATTGAATAGCAGGGACACGTTCTGCCAAGGCTTCATCGTATTCTTCTCGATGATGTCCTGAAGCACACGTGATGAGCATCAAAAGCGCTATGAGGGGTAACTTCCACATGATCAGTCTATTTAGGTACGGAATTGGTGCGCTGTGGTTACAGCAATGGCTGATCACTGAAGCCATTAACAACTCTCAACGATCATATTCACTACTTTTGACTGAATGCGTTTCGCCTCGATCATAACAATCAGCCTTCTCATGTTTTCATGCGGAGGTGGAAGTATCCCTACGGAGAACCCGGCCCATTTTCCGTTAGATCAATTAGCGGGTAGTTGGGAGGATGTTAACCGTGACAATAAGTTCTACGAGCAGTGGGAGAATCTAGGTGATAATCATTTGCTTGGTCAGGGCTTTGTTCTTTCTGGAAGCGACACCGTGTTTATTGAGCAGTTAGAGATCACTCAAAAGGGAAATGATCTTTTCTATATCGTGAATCTCAGTGGGGCTTCTCAGAGTAGTGCCGTTGAATTCCGAATGACCGAAATGACCAACGACCAAGTAACATTCGAAAATCCCAACCATGATTTCCCGAAGAAAATCTCATACAAACTGATTTCAACAGGGGAGATGGAGGTATTCTTAAATGGAATGGAGAATGGCACATTTGGGGAAGACCGCTTTTCATTTGTAAGAAAAGAGATGTAACTCCTGGCGTGATCATTGCGTCTCATTGACAAACCGCACACATGAAGTATTGGCTTTCGTTTGTTCTTTTCTTTTTCGCCTTAACGGCGGAAGCGCAGTACGACTGTGATTCAACAGTCTTCATTAGCGGAAAAGTCACGGCTGAGAATGGCCGGCCAATGTTCGATGCCATGGTTGTTAACCGCACACGTTCAGTGGGCCAATTCTGTGAACCAGATGGTTCCTACCTGATCAAGGCCTGTAAAGGAGACACGATTCAGTTTGCAGCTACCGGCTACATCTCGGTACGTATTTCTTTTGCAGACTCTACATGGAGACCACAGTACACGGCGAACATTCAAATGAAGCAGCTGCGTATCAGCATCCCTGAAGTAGAGGTGATTGCTCCACGAGAACTACAAGCAATTCACGATGATATTCAGACCTTAGGATTCAATGAGAAGGATTATCGCGTTTCTGAAATCAACGCCATTCAATCGCCAATTACCTTCTTGTATCAAGCATTCAGTAAGCGTGAGCGTTCCCGCCGTGAGGCGATAGAATTACGGAACAACGACCGAAGAAGAGAACTGTTAAAAGAGCTCTTTGGTAAATACGCTGAGTACGACATCATTGACCTTGAGGATGATGAGTTCGATGCCTTCATTGATTTCATGGACCCTGGCGATGAGCGCTTGAAGCGTTTCTCTCAATACGAGTTCATTCTGTATGTGAAGGATAGATTTGCTGCCTACGAGAAGTATGGAAGAAGCCGTAGCCTAGACCCTTCAGATCACCAGTATCATCTAGATGACGATTAGCCCAAGGCTGAATCGAGGTAGTTAATAAAGAGTTTGAAGAAGAAGCCAATCAAGGCAATCGCGATAAATACGTAGCGAAGCTTTCTTCCTGCCGAAGAGAATGAATCGAGGCGCAGCATCAAATCTGCAAAGACAACGACTACTCCTATGATCTCCATGATTGTCAAAAAGCCAATGCTTGATTGAATGCTCTCGTAGATAGGAGTGATGACGGAGCTGAGAATGTGCGAACCGAATTTCCCCCAGAAGAACAGGAGGTTATATAAGACTACCACAATCAAAGTGGCATCAACCAACTTCGATTCTATGCTGCGCTCTTTTTCTGCCATTGCAGCAAAATTACAAACCGATTGCGAGGAATTATAGCCCTAGAGGTATTCAGGGCATAAACGACGATTTATTGTCGGGGGAACAATTCGTTCAAGGATGTACACAACGCTAATCTCTAGGCCTCCGCGTGCATTACTAGCAGGTCTTAGGTCACTGGTGTTGATGTCATAAGATAAACCGACACGCCACTGATCGTAGTCCATTCCAGCCAGAATATATCCTGCATCACGTGTTCTCCAATAAACTCCGCCGAAGATGGTTCTGAACATGCCGCGTCCATCTTCAAGCACATACCGCGCACCAGCCCCAGGGATGATTTCCATGAATGTACCTTGGCGTTGGAAGAGAATACCGCCCATAGCATCCCATTCTTCATTGACTTTCCAAACCCCGCTTCCGTTTACCGAGAAACGAAGGTCTAGTCGAATGGAAGGGTCATCAAAGAAACTCTGCTTAGGGCCATTCAAATGATGAAAAGCAATTCCTGCCTGAATGTCATGGCGTTTGTCCTTGCGGTATTGCCATGCTCCTCCAATATTCAGATTGCCGTGAGTTCGCGCGTCTCGAGCAAAATCCTCATTCGGATCTAAGGAGCTCTGGTAAGCGAAGCCATTCCACTGATTGTCGTAGGTGAGGGCGCTGTAGTCTATTTTGCGGTGTGTTAGTCCAACTTGCGCACCAACATAAAATCGGTGCAGTGAGTCAAAACTTTGTGCCACTTCAAAAGAGCCCGCCACGTTGATCGCAAGGGTATTCAAGCGAGAATCACCAGCGCGGTCTTGGTAGATGGAGAACCCTCCAGCTAGTTCGTCTTGGGATAAAATTCCTCGGGCATCCACGCTTCCGCCTACGGTGTTGTACGGAACGGTTACTGAACGCCATTGCGTGCGCTGATTTCCAATAAAGCGTACATCGCCTTCAAACATGCCTGTGAATGCAGGGTTGTAGACCATCGGCGCTACATTGAACTGTGAGAAGTGTATGTCTTGCGCTAGCGCGGAAACAGAAACAAACAGCGATATGACAATGAATAGGTGTTTCATCGAATCACCGTGATATTTCCTTTGTCAAAGAACTCTTGTCCGTCTTCACATACTGCCTCGAGGTAGTAAACGTAAACCGCAGGGTCAACCGGACGTCCTTTATAGCGTCCATCCCATCCCTTGCTGAGCTCAGTAGTTTCAAAGACCTTCTCACCCCATCGATCATAGATGACGAAGTAAAGATCTGTGACGAAGTTCGCTCTGACGTAGAGCAGCTCATTTTGACTATCTGCATTCGGAGTAAAGGCGTTCGGGACGTAAATGCTCGGTGGTCCGCATGTAAAGTCAAATACGCGAACGGTGACAGAGTCGTTGTAGATGCATTCTCCGTCAGCTACAGTTAAGTAATACGTAGTTGTCTCTTCAGGAGTGGCTGTTGTGATTTGAGCACCTGGATCATTCACTCCAGTGCTTGGAAACCATACGTAGTCAAAGCCTGGAGGGTTGGCAGTCAAGGTAGTAGACTCTCCGGTGATGATGTCTGTTGGATCGGCATTTGCGTTGATTTGATCGAGGGAAATTCCACTGACATCCACCGTGATTTCACCATTGAGATCGCATCCGTCGCCATCGCTTGCATTGACACCAACCACGGTTTCACCTGGAACTACAATGTCAATAGACTGCGTTCCTTGGCCTGCGATAATCACATCTTCAGGGTACCACTCAATGGTAAAACCAGGTAGGTCGTTTTGTATTGAGATGGTCAAAGTGTCACCAGCACAAACGACTTGATCTCCACCAAGATTCAGCGCCCCTACAATGAAAGAGATAGATACCTCTTCGGTAGTGACACATTCACCTAGTGTAGCTTGTACGTAGTATGAGGTCTCTTCATCAACGAGTACATCAATGTCGTTATCGTCTTCATCTACGTTCAACTGATCAGTGAAGTCTTCATCAGAAGACCACAACCATTCAACTCCAGTTTCACTGGAAGTGGCTTCAAGGGTAATGATGTCTCCAGGTCCACAAAGCACAATATCGTCTGGGACGCTTAAGTCGAGAACGGTGACTTCCACCGTCTGGAACAACGTGTCTACGCATGCACCATTATCAAGGAGCAGGGTATAGTCAGTATCTTCAGTTGGTGTGGCTGTAGGCTCAGCTGAGTCAGGATCGTCAAGGGTCCCAATCGGATCCCATTCGTAACCGAAAATTGGTTCTTGCGGAACTGGACCTAACTGCACGCTTTGTCCGCTGCAGATTTCCAAGTCGCCTAACTGAGTAGTTTGAGGCTCAAGAATCTCAATGGTTCGGAACAAGGTGTCAGTAAGGTTACATGTCGCAGGATGGTTCGCTACGAGCATCACTTCATAGATCCCCGGCTCTTCATATTCATGAATCGGGTTTGGGAATGTTGATGTCGTTTCGTCGCCAAAGTCCCAGAAGAATTCAATCGATACGTTACTGTTGTTCTGGAATGCGATGGGTTCATTTACACAGCCTAACGGCGGAATAAAGAAGTCAGCCACGGTGATCGGTAGCTCAAAGTCGAATTTGAAAACCCCCAAGTTGCAATTGGTACTGTTGTTCGTAGATGAGTGCGCGTTCGGAGGGAAAATCGGGAAGTCGTCATTGCTTCCGCATCCGGCACATACACTTTGGTAGATTTCTCCTTTGCGGTTGAATCGACTGGTTCCACCATCAACGTGCTCTGAGCTGGTCAATCCACCAAAGTAAGATCCATAAACAATGTCACTGGCGTCGTCTTCGATTACCAAGAGGTAGAAATCACTTCCATTGGTGTTGTCTTGAAAGGCATCATCGGTCAGGTCCATATTGAAGACCGTGTCAGTTTGTGGGTTGGAACTAGTGTTCGTTGTTCCGCCCCAACCAGAGAGGTAAATCTTACCGCAGACATCCACAAGAAACGCTGTAGGAGAGAGGTTGGGCTCACCACTACTATTCCCGAATACGGTTGACCATGTAAGTTCATCCAACGAAGGTTCGAGCTTAGCTACAAGCATTCCGCTATTGGCGTTTCCGTAGGCTGCGTTGATGATGAATGTCGTTCCGGAGGCGAGTGTTTGTCCGTAGATATGCGGGACGTTGTTTTTATCGGCCTCAACAAAGTAACACTGGTCATATGCTGTTGAGCCTAAAAAAGTCCCAGCGGTGATGCTTGAACCATCTTCAGGAATCAGGCAGATAAATCCGTCAGCACTTCCTCCGCCGTAAGTCTCTTGGTAAGATCCGTTGGTTACTGGGAAGTTTGAGCTTGTTGTTCCGCCACAGGCATAGACGTTGTTGTCTGTTGTGATGGCTAGAGAGTAGACACCGTCATCTCCAGAATCACCGATGTAGGTGCTGTATAATACATCGCTCAAATCTTCATTGAACTTGACAATACAACCGTCTAGTCCACCTTCATTTGACCCTTGAAATCCTCCCACGACCGGGAAGTCATTAGAATAAGTGCAACTTGCGATATATACATTGCCTTCATTGTCTAATTCAATCTCACCACGGAATTCGTCGGCGTAATTAAACTTCAAGCTGGTTGCTGTATTTACCCCATCATTCCCGCTTCCCCCAAGGAAGGTTGAAGCTATCAGGTTCGTTCCGTCAGGAGTGAACTTAGTGACGATAATATCAGAGCCGTTCACGTACTCTACACCCACACCACTAGGTGCGATGGTGGATCCTCCATTGAATGAAGATGAATAGGCATCATCTGTGGTTGGGAACTCTGGCGAGCTACTCGTACCAAAGACCAATAATTCACCTCCTGGAGTCACAATCAATGAGTGGGGGAGTTCATCATTATCTGCTCCTAGGTATGTTGACCAGACCATAAAGGTTCCGCTCACGTCGAATTTGCTCAAAGCGATATCGGTGCCCGCCAAGAAACCTTGTCCGTCGCCACCTCCCCAGTCAGATTGGTAAGCACCCGTTGTGATTGGATAGCCTGTTCCGAAAGAGGAGCTTCCGCTGTATAAGAACCCTTCGTCATCAAAGGAAGCCGTGTAACCGAAGTTATCTGATGTTGACCCTGAATAGGTGCTAAATACCAACACCGGATCTATCACTGTTTTGAGGTTTGGGTCTAGTTTCGAGTCGAATTCAAATCCAACCATATCTCCTTGAAGGACATACCTGCAGCTTACTGGAATCTTCTCACCATTCTTGGCTACCTGCCAGGCGATCGGTGCCTGTTCCACCATTTCATTCACCGAGGTTTCGATGATCAATCGACCGTTTCTCAGGGAGATACTCTCGACACCTTCGTATTGAAAGGCAATCTGAGTTGGGTCAGCTCCCGGGTCAAGGATGAAGTCGTATTTCAAAGTGAAGTCTGAAGAGTAGACATGAAGATCGATTCCTTGGTATAGCTCACTGTAGCGCATTCCCGCGAAAGCCGGAACTTCTCCTTTCCACCTTTCAGGGTCATTGCCTAAGAAGTAGTTGTAGTAAGTTTTCTGTTTACCCTCGAAAGAGATAGCTGCGTCAGGGTTGGCACCTGCGAAGTTGGTCTTATAGACGTGACCTTTGATTTTGGATTGACCCGCTAGCGCGGAAACGTCGGTATTTGTTCCGTGAACTGCTGAAATAGCAGAGAGGTCCCAGAAATGCCAAGTAAACGCTTCCTTTTCAACCCAGAAGTGTCCATTCTCAATCTCCACTTGAGCCACTACCTGATCAGGCCATTGTCCGTGGTTCTGGATGTAATGGTAGTAGGGTTGTTCTTGTGCTGTAGAACTCAACCACAGCAAAGAAGCGATGAGGAAAGGAACGATTTGCCAATTGCCCATTACTGCAATTTAAGAAATCAGCTGAGCAGAATACACGCGAGAAGCGGTAATTCGGGGATTCTTTAAAAAGAAAAAACCGCCCGGAGGGAGGGGCGGTTTCTGTTGAGATAGTGATCGCGTTTCGAATCCTAAATGAGTTACGATCATGATTCCTCTTCTTCCTCTTCCTCGTTAGGAACAGGACATGAAGAGCATTTTATTTCTTCACCATTGTTGATGAAAGTATTTTCGGGCACTTCGTAATCCCAGAGTTCGTCAAACCCACTGCTTTTTCCGTAGCGGATGATACGCTCTGCTGATTTATCGATGTACACATATTTGCCTTCGGGAATGTGAATTCTCGCCTTCACACGTTGATCACGGAATCGCTGGCTGTAAGGAGCCGTGAAATACGGATCAAGGTAAAGGGTGTCACCTTCTAGGTAGTAGTTGTAATCAAGCTCTTCAGCGTGTTCAATGGCGGCCGTGTGTGATTTACCACCCGCTCTTTTCCTTGTTTCCAGGTCGAAGAATTGAACATTTGAAGTGCTTACTTGCAGTTCAGGGTATCCAAAGATCATCGTATCACCTTCGCGCTTAATCATTTCCATGTGATCCATAGAGCGCGGACGAAGCTGGTTGTGCCAGTGTGGATCGTCTGAGCAGACTACATATAAGGTATCACTTGGTACATCAAGTGCCATATGGACTTCTACGCTTTCCTCTTGTGAATACTCGGTTCCTTGATTTACGGCGGCAATGGATGCCAGTACCGAACCGAGAATCATTAAGCTGATCAATGTTAGTCCGATACCTTTCACTGGAGGCGTGTAGTTGAGCAAAAGACGCACTCCACCGTAAAGAAAGGCGAGCATTGGTACCGTGAAGAGGAGGATACCTGCAATGACTGCAAGAACAAACATGTTCTCATTGAAGAATATGAACTCTTGGATGAATGAAAGCGAGAGATTATTGGCTACTGTAGAACCAGATGCTAGTCCGAAGACCATGATCACAAAGCCAATGATCATCCCTGCTCCCGCAACTAGCAATACTACTCCCACAATTGTCTTAATGATTCGCGCGAGGAAATTGAAAACAGAGGCTACAGCAGAGAAGAGTCTGTCAGCTCCACGCTGTATTCCATTTCCGTCGAATGAAGCGCGCACATTGTCTACACTGTCGCTTACCGCTTTCGATATATTCTCGACGTTTACTTTTTCCCCGCGCATTCTCAGTTTTTCGGCTGTCGTCTTTGCTTCAGGAATGACTGCCCAGAGAATGATGTAGATCGGGATACCCGCCAAGCCAAAGAAGGCTAGCAATACGAAGATGATACGCAGTACCAACGGATCCCATCCGAGGTTGTAGCTCAATCCTGAGGCTACCCCACCAAGAACCGCATCTTCGGAGTCGCGGTATACACGACGCGTGCTTTTGCGCTTTGACTTTGAGCTGGTCTTACCTTCCATCGTTTCTTCTGCCGCTTCATCAGCTTCAGCGTACTGTTCAGGTCGACCCATAATCTCAATCACAGCGTCCACGTCTTCATGAGTAACTACTTGTCGTGATTCACCTAGTCGTTCGTTGAACAACTCAGCGATCCGTTGCTCGATGTCACCGATGATCTCATCGCTGCTCTCTTGCCCTCGGAAGAAGGACGCAATCGAGTCGATATATTTTCGGAGGGCTTCGTAGGCTTCTTCTTCAATGTTGAAGACGAATCCTCCAATGTTTACAGAAAGTGTCTTGTTCATTTTACTTGGCTTTGGTGGTGTGATCGACGGCGCTGGCGAGTTCACTCCAGGTTTTATCTAGTTCTTTCAGGAAAAGTTGTCCGGTTTCTGTCAAGGTGTAATACTTGCGTGGTGGCCCGGAGGTAGATTCTTCCCAGCGGTAGCTGAGCAATCCGGCATTCTTCAAACGGGTGAGCAGAGGGTAGAGGGTTCCTTCGACCACAATCAGTTTGGCTTCTTTCAACATCGCAATGATGTCTGATGGATAAGCCTCCTGATGAGAGAGGATCGAGAGGATGCAATACTCTAGCACGCCTTTCCGCATCTGTGCCTTCGTGTTTTCAATGTTCATACATCCATTTTTTCAGTAGTTGACTACTCATATAGTAGTTGACATGGCAAATATATATCCATTAGAGGGTACTATGCAACACATAGTACTGTTAAAATTACTAACTAGCTGAAAATCAGAGGTAAAAATTTTATCGTGTAGGAGGGAGGTGGACGATTTGTAACCAAAATCAGTCGAAAACGTAAGAGAAAGATGACCTGACTTACTGGTAACTATTGTTGAACCTGCTAAAAATCAAAGACATGGCCAGAGCAAAAGCAATGCCTACGCCTATCAAGAAGTTCGTATGGGCAATTATCGGAGTGTTAGGACTACTACTTTTTGTAGGGTTCTGATCTACTTTGTGACATAAATCTCTTACCTTTTAGCTTCACTTTTGAAACCTGTATGTAAAAAGGCCGTATTAGGAACCAAACCTAATCCGACTTTAAACCAAATTTTCTGATGAAGCCGATTGAAGAGATGTACCACACGGTACTGCAGAAGTTGATCATTATGTTGCTTGGACTACTTACATTGTCAGTTGTACTCACTAGCTGCGGAACACAGACAAAACAGTGCTCAGCTTATAACGGAGTAGCTGTTGAAGTGATAGATGACTCCAGCACAGATTAAAAAAGACTAAATCATATGGAACGCCTCCACTGAGTGGGGGCGTTTTTTTATGCCCAAACTTTAGAACTGGAAGTAGATAAATGGCTGACTATCTGCTGACAGCACCTGGTACATGATGAAAACGGTAACAATACCAACCAATACCTGAATAGCAATCGGAGCGGTAGCAAACTTATTGCGATACCAGTCTTTCGTAGAAGAAGGAAGCCAGTGTATAATGAAGCCTAGCAACATCACAATGAATACAGGCGCAAACCCGGCCAATACATCCGGTGCCACACTGAAATCAATATTCCCTAACTGATTCAACATTGTATTCGCTGTGAACCACTCGGCTAGAATGTCGTGACTTTCGTTCATCGATTCCCAAGTATTCGCGGAACCGCTTCGGAACCAGATACGCGTGAACGAGATGAAGTTGAAGGTCAAGAAGATCGCCCAAGCGCGATTCCACCAGCGTGATTTGTTCTCCCATGGACTAATCTTTCTCCAAAGCTTATAGACCACGAGTCCTAAACCATTCAAACCGCCCCACAGTACAAAGTTCCAGCTTGCACCGTGCCATAGTCCGCCAAGGAGCATGGTCATCATCATGTTGATGTTGGTGGTGTACCATTTCTTGATCTTCGGGAAAATCATCGCAATGATAATGGCGACTGCGATTCCAGCAGCAAACCAAACCAAGGTCATCAATGATCCACTCAATAAGAACACAAAACCGGCAACAAAGGCAAGCGAGATGTAGGTAAACAACGAACCTCCACGGTTTCCACCCATGGGGATGTATAGGTAGTCTTTCAACCAACTCGAGAGGGAGATGTGCCAACGCTTCCAGAAATTCCCCACACTGTCTGCCTTGTATGGTGAATCGAAGTTCTTAGGTAGTCTAAATCCAAGTAATAAGGCGATACCTATGGCGATGTCGGTATAACCAGAGAAATCAGCGTATACCTGAAGCGAGTAGCCATAGAGCGCCATTAAGTTCTCAAATCCGGTATATCCACCTGGGTTAGCAAATACACGGTCAACGAAGTTCAAGGCCAAATAATCAGCAAGCAATACCTTCTTCAGCAAACCATTGACAATCCAGAACATGGCGATCCCAAACTCCTTCCGCGTTAGCGAATACTTCTCATACAATTGCGGAATGAAATCAGCCGCACGTACAATCGGACCAGCCACCAACTGCGGGAAAAAGGAAACATAGAATCCAAAGTCAAGAATACTGCGCACAGGCTTCACATGTCCTCTGAAGATGTCAATGGAATACGACATCGTCTGGAAGGTGAAGAAGGAGATGCCCACGGGCAACAGAATCATATCAGCCCGGAAAGTGGACCCAAAGACTTCATTGGCAAAGCCAGCGAAATGATTGACGGGATGCCATTCCGTTCCAAGCAGATTATTAAAGGAGTCTGCGAAGAAGTAGGCGTACTTAAAGTAGATCAGCACCAATAAGTTGATGGTGATGCTCAATGCGAGCCACAGCTTCCGCGTTAGCGTAGTCTTACCCTTCTCAATCCGAAAACCAATGAAATAGTCTGTCAGGGTAGAGAAAAGGAGTATGGTGAAGAAGCATCCACTTGTCTTGAAGTAAAAGAATAAGCTCACCACAAAAAGAAAGGCGTTACGTGCTGCTTGTCGTTGGTGAAGAAATGATTGTACAACCAATACCACAGCGAAGAACCACCAGAAGATCCCTTTCGTAAAGATCATCGGGTCAGTATCATTGTATAGGAAGAAGTGTTTCAGGATTGCCTGAACGCCAAAATCAATCATGGTGCTCCACCGGGTTCATTGTTCGTAGCTGCTGCGTCTTTTTGATCAACCATCCAATCACTGAAATCAGTCATGATGGCCTCGTACATTAACTCAGCTTGTAAGTAGTATCCATCTCTGGTAAAATGGATCTTATCGTTCTTTGCTAGTCCAGTTCGATCCCATGCCTCGATCGAGCGGAAACCACCCATAATCTCAAACAGGTCCCAAACTGCGGCTTGATGCTTTTCAGCAAGTTCGTACATCGCTTCTTGCACCACCTTTCCATTCTTATTAGCGTATCGCTTTCGGTAGAATGAGTCGTTGTTGGTCAGGAAAACGATGGCGACCTCAGGATTCACAGACTTCATGTAAGACACCAACGTATCATAGCGTTGAATGAAATCTGCCTTACTGAATTGGCTTGAAGGCACGTGCGCATCGTTGATGCCGATACCAAAGAAAACCAAGTCAGGAGGGAGGGTCTGCAGTTGCTCTGGCATGAAGTCGCAACGTAGGTAACTACGAGTACTCGCTCCATTTACCCCAATCTCATTGTAGGTAATAGCTCCTTTGGAGTTCCCCATATACACTCCTTGTACTTCAACGTACGATGCCAAGCTATCCGCCGTGAACGACCACTTCAAGGTATCTACAGGAGCTGGGAAAATCCATTCATAGTAGCTCGCGATACTGTCAAAGGTGACAGAGGTTGGCTCAACTTCACCGTCCCATTGAGGGGTGAATTGCTGATCTCCATTACTCACGTAAAGTCGCACAAGATCACTTTCATACAAGCTACTGTCTCTGCGGTAAGCCCATGTTTGAAAGCTGGCGTCTTTGTCAGTAGTCGATGCGACCATTCCACTCATTCCCCAATCACACCGATGGCGATTGTGAGCACAACGGCAACCATCCCAATCGCCTGTATATGAGCTTGATGTGTAAATTGAGCTATTGGTGTGCGCTACTCGAAACGGGAACATCAGTCCACGTTGTTGTGTGGTTCCATACGCCAGATCTTCGAAGAGTTCACGCATGCGGTGTCCAACAGCGCCGCCTTGAACGTGTGATCCGCCCATATGAAGAATAGCAAGTTCACCTTGTCCATTGTAGAGAATGTCTTGTAGCTTTTCATAAACAGGCTCCATGTTGCTCTCTTTCGAAGGGTAGACGAGCTCATTCTTCTCAAATTGAATAAATGGGAAGCTTTTCTCAGCATCGCTGTGGTCAAATGAAGGCATGTCAACGCTGCTGATTGGCGGATTGATGGTTCTTTCGCTAACGCGGAATCCGACAAAAGCCACCGTGGCAATTACCACGACAATTGAAAAGACAGTCCTATTTCGCTTATTCAGCTTCATCCATTAATGCTTTCATAAACAGCTCACCAACTCTACGCGCTCCTTTCGGAGTGAAGTGGACGTAATCTTTACCAGCCAACGGAGGATCGGCATCAACCCAGGCTTGCATGGAGTTCTTTCCGCCCATGACTTCGTAGATATCCCAAAAACCGCACCCGGTTTCAAAGGCTGCTCGCTTTAGTTCATTACGAACTGATTCTAAGTAAGGATAGGTAACGAAGTCCTCTTTTTCCTTGTAGGCCATGTCTGAAGGACCAATAAGAATGAAGGCGGCGTCTGGCATCACTGACTGCAAGAACTTGATCTGACTGCGCATCCAGTTACCATAATTAACGGCTTGCGTCGTGTCTTTGACATACGGAACTGAATTTCCTCCGTATTGGAGCAACACCAGTTTCGCGTTCACCGAACCTAGCTGAGATCGCATTTGAGATCGATCAATACGTTTGAAGATCGTACCAGAAGAACCGCGCATCGGCACATTGTCGACTTGAATTCCTGATTTACCATCCAAGGCCAATCCATAGAATTCAAGGTCTGAGGCATTGGTTTCGAAGTGGATGCCTTTCTTGATGTTGCTCAGCTGCCATTTCTTCGTGTGCAATCCCGATGAATCTCCCACTTGAATCGTCTGCACAAGAGAGTCACCGAATAAGACCTTGATGTCACCGCCGGTTCCGAAGCTTCCATAGTAAAGGGTGGCCTCAGAGAATTTCTTCGATAAGCCGTAGGCCATATTACTCGGGTAGAAGCTCAGTTTTCCTCCGGCTGAATCAACCTGTGCGAAGGTTCCCATGAGTCCGTAACGGGAGTGCTTCACCGTGGTGTCTTTTCGACCGTAAATGGTATAACGCTTCCAGTTTCCTTCCGCTTCTTGCTTGATAGCCACGCTCGGAACGACTTCTACTGGAGGAATGAGTCCAGGGCCTTGACCACCGTATTTCTTCTGAAGTTCGTTTCTAATCAAACGAGAAATGCGATCTCCTTCAATTTGAGAATCACCGTAGTGTATGACTCTGATTTTTTCGCCGTTGGCGGAAGCGGAAGCAGCGCTAGCGAAGAATTCGTCGAGATTCTTGATGCCTTCTGGTCCTGCTTGAATTTTCAGCAGTGCCTTGCGCGCCTCAATTTCACGTTGTTGTTGCTCACGAAGCGCTCGTGCCTTGGCACTATCCGCTTCAGCCTGAATAGCTGCCTCTTGGGCTTGGCGAACAGAGTCTTCGTTTAATACAGCATCAAAACCAGCCAAATAAGCATCCGCATCTTCGATACCATCTCGTGCGGCTGGAGGGTGAGGGATGAAGTCACTCGGGTCAAGGAAAACCAGTTCGAAATCATCGTTGACTTTTATTCCGTCGGTTGGGAATACCTGGGCGATTCCAAAACAGATCCCAAAGCAAAGGACGAGTGCAATCAACGTTCGTTGGGGTGGGTGGAAAGACTTCCCGCTCATTGGTTGGTGTAGATCTTTAGTGTTTGTCCTGGACGAATATCATCGGTGATATTGTTCCATTCCATGATATTATCTGCGCTTACGCCCGGAAACTTCTTGGCGATAAGCCAAAGCGATTCTCCAGACTGTACAGTATACTCGACATAGTCTCCTTTCGGAGTGACCTTCGGTTTAGTGTCGGTCTTTTTCGGTTGAGTGTTGGTAGTTGGCTGCTTTTTGTTGTCGCCGTAGATCAACAATTTCTGCCCCACGTCGATGCGGTCGCTTCGGAGATTGTTCCAACGTTTCAATTCAGAAACACGAACGCCAAATCGTTGAGCAATAACACCGAGTACATCTCCAGATCGGACCGTATAATAGGTAGCATCTCCGCTTGGTTCGCGCTTAGCCTCTGCTTGTCGTGCCGCTTCCACGATCTCTTCTTTTGGCTTGTAGCAGTATAGGCTGTCTTCCACGGTGTGGAATTCATCCAAGGCTCCTTTCGGGAGTAGGAATGGCAAAGCACGATACATTCCTGGCACTTTGTTACCATGGAACGCAGGATTTAAACCATCAATTAAATGACGATCTACTGAAAGCAAATCAGCCATCCCGTCTTTGCTTGTTTCCTTCATCAAAGGCACAGCTTCATATTCTTGAAGTAAGGTGAGCCAGTCCATCAGGTGGTGTTCGGCTTCCGTGTGTTTGAAGAGACGAATGCTGACATGAAGTAGAGTCAACTGCTCAGTCAGTAGAGGATCTTCAGGATGCTCTCCTGGTGTGAAACGATCTGTGAAGTGAATTCCTCTCAGGTAGGCCACCACTACTTTTAGTGGATCTCCATCATATCGCTCGTGATACCCTTTAAGTAGTTCAATCGCGGCTTTCGTTGCTAGGTCAGGTGCTTTACGTTGGTCTACGTTTGTATTGATTTCAAGTCCGGCAAGTCTAGCGTCTGGATAACTCAACCCCCACAATCCAGCGTGATTCTTTCCGTCATCAAAAGATGAATTGAGCGCTGAAGCCACAATAGGTAAGAACTTGTAGTCGTCTTCAAGTCCTGCAGATTGCAGGTGACGTTCAAAGAGCGGGAAGTACAAATCACTCAGTAGGCGCAAGTTCGAGAAGGCTTGGCAATCGTCGTTGAAGTAATAAGCGATGCATTTTGCTTCAGCCGTTCGATCCATGGCATATGGATGCAAGCTTTCATCGAGGGCCGAACTCTCAGGAATCTGCTGCTTTAGATCAGGTGGACAATGTTGTAAAACCGAAGCATCGGGATAGGTCTCGGTGAACAATTCTAATAACCATTGCTGTTGTGAAGAGGATAAGATCTCTTCATAATTCGATTGTGCATGGAGCGCATGAGCGGCACAAAACAAGCTAAGTATAGACAGCAAACGCAGCATAACTGCGAAGATAACGAGGTGACCACCGCCTTTGGTCTACACTTTTTTGAAGTTACCAACGATGGATAGAGAATATGAACAACTCGTCGAAGTCTTACAATGGAGCCGAAAACTATCTTGTACCTTGATTGGGAATTATGAATGTTGAGGATTTTAAGCGAATCATAGCACGGGAGCGTGCGGCAAGAAAGGAGGCAGAACGCACGATGGAGCTCAAGTCTGGGGAGCTCTTTGAGGCGAACCAACAGCTCATGGAGCTAAATACCCAATTGGTTCGTCGTTCCGAAGACAGCGAAGCGCTCTACCGTCGTTTGATCGAATCGATTACTGATGTGATCTACACCCTCGATGCTGATGGTCACTTCCTTTTTATGAATAATTCAGGTCTTCGTCTTCTTGGGAAACCCTGGGAACAAATAGAAGGAGTGCATTTTCTAGAGTTGATTCAAGAAGATTCAAAGCAAGAGGTAGCTGCCTTTTATGCTGAGCAAGTGGCCAATGACGCGACCAACTCGTACTTGGAGATTCCAGTAGTCGATGACAAAGGCAGGGTACGATGGATTGGCCAAAACGCGCAACTCATTAAAGAAGGTGATGATCTACATCAAGTATATGTAGTGGCGCGCGACATCACAGAAGAGTATGCACTTAAAACCCTGTTAACCCAAAGCGAAGAGAAATACCGCGGCATGATCGAGAACATGCAATTGGGTCTAATGGAAGTTGATATAGAAGGACGTGTCATCAGTGCCAATGACTCCTTCCTTGAATTGTGTGGATATGCGCTAAGTGAAATCGAAGGGAAGAACGCTAAAGATCTTTTCATCGCTTCAGAAGAAGAATTTGAGCAAATGGAGTCAAAGGAGGCGCTCAGAAAAGAAGGTGTCACTGATCACTATGAAATCAAGTTCAAACGAAAAGACGGTGAAATTCGCTGGCTGGTCATTTCAGGCGCTCCTATTATTGATGATGAAGGGAATATTACGGGGTCAGTAGGGATCCACTTTGACATTACCCACCGTAAGCTCATTGAGAAAGAACTAAAAGACGCCAGGCGTTCCGCCGAACAGGCGCAAAAAGCGGAAAAGGAATTCTTGGCACGCATGAGCCATGAGATCAGAACTCCATTGAATGTCATCTTGGGGATGTCGCATCTGATGTTCGATTCAGCCTTGCGGAATGATCAAGTGGAATACATGCGCTCCATTCACTACAGTGCACAGTTACTAAAAGGTTTGGTGAGTGATGTGTTAGACTACAACAAGATTGAGGCTGGGGAAGTAGAACTCACGCCGAGCACATTCAATGTGCATCAACTGTTTGAGAGCTTCTACCAGATGTTCTCGTATAACTTGAAAGAACGCAACATCGATTTCATCTTGAAGATTGACCCATCGGTACCTAAGATGATTAAGGCGGATCAAGTGTTAATCAATCAGGTCTTACTGAACTTGATAGGTAACGCCGTGAAATTCACAGACGAAGGCTTCGTATCGCTTGAAGTACAGCAAGAAGATGACACCCTCCTGATTGAGATTAGTGATACCGGTATCGGAATAGACGCTACGGATCTCGCAACCGTATTTGACCGCTTCCAGCGTTCAGATGACCCCGATGCTCGAACACGAGAAGGAAGTGGCTTAGGCCTAAACATCGTACGCAAGCTGGTTGATATTCTCGATGGAGACATCAGTGTTTCAAGCGAGAAAGGGAATGGTACGCGCTTCTTTATTGATGTTCCATATGAAGTCGCGGAAGAAACCGCGGATATTTCTGGAAGCGCACTTAGATCGAACCTCAAGGGATTGACGGTGTTGATTGCTGAAGATAATCCGATGAACATGGTCTTTCTTTCAAACTTATTGACGCGAGAAGGAGCAGAGGTGAAGAAAGCCGTTGACGGACAAGAAGCCCTCAATCTAAGTCAAAAGGGAAAAGTGGACGTCATCTTTATGGATGTGCAAATGCCTAAGATGACTGGACTAGAGGTCACAGAAGAAATCAGGAGAGATGCGAGTAACCCGAATACCAAGACAAGGATCGTCGGTTTATCAGCCTTTGCATTTAAAGGAGACATCGAGGCTTCGCTCAAAGTGGGGATGAATGAATACATCACCAAACCTTTTTCTCCTTCAGCGATCTATGAGCTCCTTGGCTTGGAAAGAGAAAGTGCTCGAGCTACATCAGAACATGATGAAGAAAGCATGGATCAATCCGTTATGGATGAACTCTACGGTGGTGACAAGGCACACGAGATTCAGATGTTCGGTCTCTTCTTGGCAAACATGCCTCAGTACCTCGAAGAATTGCGAGAGCTGGCGACGCAATCAGAAGCGGATGCATGTGCTTCTATCATTCATAAGATCTACCCATCGTTCCGAATGGTCGGTTTCCCGAAACAAAGCGAGCGTTGGAAATCACTAGAGAAAAACCTGAGAAGCTCAGAATTATCTGACAACCTCTTCGTCGAAATTCATCGAGAGATCAACAGGTCTCAAACTAAATTGGCCATCGTAAAGCAGGCGTTGAGTGACGCTGAACCTAATTAAGATTACTGAAAATGAATTGTTTGATCGTCGATGATGATGAAATGGCAAGAGCTTCTCTTGAGAATCTTTGTAAGAAGATTGATGGAATTGTTCCTGCTTGTGCGGAGGATGCATTGACAGCGATGAGAATGATGCAAGCGTCGAAATACGAGCTTGTGTTTCTTGACGTAGAGATGCCAGAGATGACTGGATTAGAACTGTTGGAGGCTTCTGATGAGTTGCCAGCAGTGATCATCATATCTGCGAATCGCGAGTACGCCTTCGAAGCATTTTCATTTGATGTTCTTGATTATCTGGAAAAACCGGTGGCCTTACCTCGTTTGATCAAAGCGATCAACAAGGTAAAACGAACAACTACACCAATCGAAGTTCCTGCTGAGAAGAGCGATGATTCAATCTATGTAAAGGTCTCAGGGAAGCTAGTTAAGCTGACCTACGATGAGATCTATGTGATTGAAAGCATGCGTGACTACGTGAAATTCATCACCAAGGATGGGAGACACGTGGTGCATAGCACCCTCAAGGGCATCGAAGACAAACTCAGTGCAGAACCTCGGTTCTTCAAAACACACCGTTCCTTTATCATTAATACTGATCACATCGCCGATGTTGATGAGAAGTCAGTGGTAGTAGGGAAGAGCGTAGTACCTATTTCTAGGTCTATGCGTCCAGCGTTCATGGAAAAACTCAATCTGCTTTAGACAAACCGTTCGTCGAAGGAACCGTGCAGCTCATCGAAATAGCGAAACTTTTCCTTTGATCCGTTCTGAACTTTGTAATGCGTTTAAGGCAAACGTGTTATGCAAATCGTTCAGATCGCCATAGGAGAAGGAGGCATGGGAATGCTAGCAGGATGGGGAGCCCTACTGGGACTCATCAGAGTGCTGTGGGTGGTGAAACCACTGAGTGCCACTTTCCATTACGAGTCCCGAATCTACAAAGTGAGATTCTTGAAGGCACTTGGATTGGGAAGGCAGTACAAGCGCAAGTATCACCGCCGAGGAGACGAACACAAAGAACGACGCAGAACTAAGAGGATAACAAAAAGATACCGAAGATGACCGCAGCAGGAGTTAAAGCACTAGAATTATTACCAGGACTCGTAATTCAAACGAAGTTCGAGCCTAAGATTCAAGAGCACGTATCATGTGGATGTTGTGGAAGCGATCAGTACGAGACTGTACATCACTTCCCTGAAAACTACTTCGATCCGGAATGGTTCGATACCTATTCATGGGACGCTAACCTCGGACTTGAACTTCGTATTGTAGAATGTAAGGACTGTGGTCTCATCTATCAGAATAAGCGATTCTCTCAAGAGGCATTGCACCAGTTGTACCCAAACACGTACATCCCAACGAAGATCAATAAGGCAAAGGAGATGGCAAACCACAAATTCGCTTTCCACATTGACTGGATCAAGAAGCACATGGGAAATAAGAAGAACCCAAGTTTGCTCGACGTTGGTACGCGTTACGGAGTTCTTCCAAACTTGCTTCGTCGTGAGAAGATTGATGCGTTTGGTATTGAAATGAATTTGAAGTGTGTACAGGCAGCAGGTAACAGCGGAATGGAAGAGGTTTACCTCGGAACCGTTGACTCGCTGAATAATGTGATGAACTCACGTACACAGAAGCAAATTGATGCGGTAGCGATGTTCGATTTGATTGAACACCTCCTAGATCCAAAAGGGGATTTGGAAGAAATCGCAAAGTTCCAGCCAAAAGGAGGGAAGCTGTTCATCAGCACAATGGATATCAGTTCAATGGGATATAAAGTCTTTGGTAAAGACTGGTATTACCTCCACGGACAACACACATTCTACTTCACCCCACAGACCATTACGAAATTATTGGAGTCAGCAGGATACCGCGTGGTATCGATTGATCGATTCGGAGCAATGAAAAGTCTACGCCACCTTCCTGGTCAGATTAAGAAATGGATGAAGTACCAGTGGACGATGCGCTGGGGAGTAAAAGGAGAAAAAGAGTGGTTTGCGAAGCACAGACCACACCTACTAGACACGATGAATATAGTAGCAGAGAAGATATAATGTAGGTAAATCAGTTTAAGTGAGATTTGGTTAACCCCGGAGCGTGAAAGCGTTTCCGGGGTTTTTTATTGACCTAAGAGCTGCCTTATCCTACAAGACCTCCGTCCCGCGCCTGACAAAAATAGCCCCAAGTCTGCCCGTAGTTTGTAGCGATAAAGTGTATTCTGACTATCGGAGTGTTAGTACAAATAGCAACTGTAGGTAAGATGACCCTAGTAATAGTGGTCGTCTGGGGTGGTGTATTGCTTCTTTGCCGTTTCGCATGGAAGTACCTATACGACCGTATCAACCTATTCTATCTTGTAAGATATCGCTCACGTAGGGTCAGACGATTCCCAATCAAACACAGACGACGCCCCACAAAATCTCGCAAGAAAGGGCGCAACCTTGCACGGGAAAGCATAAGGGAACATCGAGGATGGAAGTCTTCATCGAGACGACCAGTATTTGATGGACACCTTTAAAACTTGGAACAATGACACAGATCCAAACCAGTCAAACAAAGCCGCTACAGCAGGAAGTCTACAAGTCGAAGAATACCGAGCAGGTATTTAGTGTAGTACGTGAGAACATCGCATGTGTATGTTGCGGAAGCAACGATAACAAGCAACTTTACCATTACGATGCGGAGTACTTTGATCACGAGAAGTTCGAAACGTACTCTTGGGATGGCGGATTCCCGCTAGACTTGACGATCGTTAAGTGTAACGACTGTGGGATGGTTTACCAGAACGAGCGATTCACAGAAGAGTCAATCGGTGCATTGTACCCACATCACCCGCTACCAGAGAAATTAGATTACAGTCGATTAATGCGTCACCATAAGTTTGGGTTCTTCCTGAATATGGTACGCGAATATGCATCACCATCACGTCTACCGAAGCGCACGGCGCTTGATGTAGGTACACGTTATGGTGTGTTACCAGAACTTCTGAACCACAGAGGTTACAAAGCATTTGGTCTAGAGATGAACTTGAAGGCAGTGAAACTAGCGAATGAAGCAGGTTTCTCAGGTGTTCATCACGGAACCCTTCTTGATCTTGAAGAGGTCATGAAGAAAGAACATGTAGATCGTCTGAACCTAGTGAGCATGATCGACGTTGTGGAGCACCTTCTATGGCCGCAGCGTGATTTCGAAATGATCAGCCAACACCAGCAGAAAGGAGATAAGATCATCATGTCTACCATGGATATTGATTCTCTCGGACACAAAGTGTTCGGAAAGCACTGGTACTTTATTCACGCACAGCACACATTCTACTGGAGTGAAAAGACGCTAGGTGCCTTGCTTGATCAGTTTGGTTACGACCTGAAATACGTTCACCGTATTCCTAAGTATAAGAACCTTCGAATCCTACCTCAAGAAATGATGAAGCTTCGTAAGCACAAGCAGCATCTTTCAGGAAAGGATAAGTACTTTGAAAATGGAAAGCGTTGGTTCGCTGAACAGCGTCCATCTCTCTTCGACTACATGAACGTAGTTGCAGAAAAGCGCTAAAAGGAAAAAGCCACCGCGAAGGTGGCTTAACTAACCAATGATGTCCTATTGCTTTTGACTGCTTAATTAAAAGCGTCAGTGGCTTGACATTTACAAGGTGCTCCCATTTCGGGAAAACTCCAAAAGTTTTAGATGAACCTTGGAAGTCTATCGGTGAACCGATATTCATGAACGACCATTATCAGAGAATGGACGTACATATTCCAAGAACGAAGATTGGCCGTTGTGAACTCTTTGTGACGAAGCTGAGTTACCATTGCACATGCATTTCTCATTTCTCCACCCAGTTCTGAAAGGTGAATTCCTTCTTTCTAAGGCTGCTCATGACTATTCATGGACATTGATCAACGACAAGAAGCTGATTAGCATTCTCTGGAATCGAGGGAACGAAACAGCTGAATTTGAAATTGATGGAGTAAAGCGAGAAGTCCGTCCCGGACAAATCATGTCGCTGACCTACTTTCACAAGGTAAAGGCACTCAACACCATAGATGAGCTGGTCTTATTCAGCTTTAATCGAGAATTCTACTGCATCTATGATCATGATCACGAGGTCTCATGCAATGGAATCATCTTCTTTGGTGCGCAAGAACTCCCCATTGTTGATCTGGATGAGGTAACCGCAAACAAGCTCGAGCTACTTCTCCAAGTATTCATAGACGAATTCGAAACTCCTGATGGCGTGCAAGGAGAGATGCTGGTGATGCTGCTCAAGCGACTCATCATCCTTTGTACACGCGTAGCTCGGAAACAGATAAAAACCGCTGTCATAGAAGAGGAGAAGATTGATCTCATTCGAGAGTTCAATTTCCTCGTCGACATGAAGTTCCGTGAGAAGAAAACAGTAGCGGAATATGCTGAAGCGTTATTTAAGTCGCCGAAGACCCTCTCTAACATCTTCCGAAAGAACGGACTGCCTAGTCCATTGCACGTCATTCATGAGCGCATTGTACTTGAGGCCAAACGCCTGTTGACCTATACAGATAAGAACGTTACTCAGATTGCCTATGAGCTGGGATACGATGATCCCGTAGGCTTTTCCAGAACCTTTAAAAAGGTAACGGGTGTGTCACCTCAGCAGTTCAAGGAGCAGAAAATGACGGCTTAGGGAAAAATCGTCATGAAGTAGGGAAGTATCGTCTAACACTGCCCCTCATATCACCCACATCTTTGCATTGTCAATTAATTCAAACCCAAAAAACAAAGACAATGAAAGATTTCACAGTCCCAACGCGAAACGAAGTTTCAGCATCTAATCAAGCGATCTTCGACAATCTACAATCTAAGATCGGATTCGTTCCAAATCTGTATGCGTACTACGCAAAAAATGAAACAGCACTTGGAGACTACCTCACGCTTCAAAACCGCAAGAGCACGCTAAAAGCGAAGGAGCGTGAAGTAGTGAACCTAGTCACAAGCCAAATCAATGGTTGCCGTTACTGCCAGAGCGCACACACTGCCATTGGTAAAATGAACGGCTTCACAGACGAAGAGATCATTGAAGTACGCCAAGGACAAGCGTCATTCGACAGCAAACTGAACGCTTTGGCAACATTTACTGCTGAAGTAGTTGAAAACCGCGGTAAAGCGAGCAACGATGCAAAAGAAGCATTCTTCGCTGCGGGGTACGATGAGTCGAACTTGATCGACGTAGTCATGGTAGTAGGAGATAAGATCATCTCGAACTACATCCACAATCTGGCGCAATTTGATATCGATTTCCCAGTAGCTCCAGAATTGGAAACAGCACACGTGTGAGGGATCGCGGAACGCGGATCGCAGAGCGCGGGATAAGGTTTAGTTATCGATTATAGTTTATCGATTCCAGATTCCGAAAAACATCTTCGCTGAGGGTAGCGAGGTTAAACAATTGACAAGACCGTTCTCCGGATTTCCGGAGGGCGGTTTGTCATTTTATGCCAGATTGTTGAGAAATTTCCCGATTCATTCATCCCTGAATTTGAGTGATTTAATCTGCTTTGAACCTGGATTAGTCGAAAAATACGCGGGAAGAGACAACCTTCTAGTGATCACGCCGTACACGAATGTAACCGACTTTGAACTTAGGTTCTTCCCCCTTTTCTGAAAACAAACTAGACTTCTAGATCTGCATGAGGCCAACCTAACCTACTAAGCAGATGAAGAACTGTTACTTGCTAGCAGCCACCTTATTGACCTCTCTCGTTTCGTTTGCGCAATCTCGCGTAACAGACGATCTCTTGCACCTTTACACCTTTGGTGAAGGCAGCGGGCAGTACATCCACGACCTTTCTACAGACAATATTCCTCTCATTCTTGAGATTCGAGATCCATCACATGTATCATGGGGTAACCCAGGACTAACAATCAATGAACCAACCTTGATTCGTTCGATTTCATCTGCCGATGAATTGAATACAAACGTTCCAACTTCTGGTGAGATTTCACTTGAGGCATGGATCACTCCATGGAATTTATCGCAGGATGGACCTGCACGCATCATCACTGTTTCCAATGGTTCGTCTGATCGTAATGTGATGATCGGACAAGATGAAGATACTTACGTGTGCCGCATGCGCACAACGGACACAGATAATAACGGAATTCCAAACTCCAACTCGCCAGGAGGAAGCGTTGAGCTGAACCTGCAACATATCATTTATACCCGAAACGCTTCTGGAGAAGAGCACATCTTCTTGAATGGTGAGTCAGTACACCAGGGACAACGCGATGGAGACCTGTCGAATTGGTCGAGCGCGTTCCACCTGGCACTGGGGAATGAAATTGGAGCTGATCGTGCGTTCGTTGGTACCTACCATCTGGTAGCCGCTTATGATCGCGCCTTATCGGCGGAAGAGGTGATGCAAAACTTTAACGCTGGTGCTGTGCAGCCAGGAGCTACACCTTCTGAAAGCACTTGTGAAACTGAATTCTGTTGGATTGATGGTTTCGGCGCTAGCCGAAGATCACTCTGGTTGCCAAACCTACCAGACGATGTTGATCGTCGATTTGAATTTGATGAGAATGGCGGGCACTTCGATGTCTTCGAAGATGGTACCGCACACATATACGGACATTGCATCAACCAGTATGATGAAGACTACGGATTCTACGTTGACTTCTGGTTCACTGAAAGAAAGAACTGGGAAGAATGGTCAGATCTCGGTAGAGGATGGAAAGGCGATCCAAACATCGTTGGAGACCTTTACGAGACGTGGGATTATTACATCATGGACGAAGATCAAGACAATGTATTGATCGGGACCGGGCTGTTCGAGGGAAGCCTCTTGAATGTAACGCACAAGCCAAGTGACTACTACTACGGCTTACAAGTTGGAGAGGCGGCCAACGATCAAAATGCTGAGCCTGGGATGTCCTGCTGGTTCGATTACACCGGTCAAATCAACGGTGATGACGTAAGTGGGAATGGCGATATCAACCTAGAAGGTGAGTGTAACGACATTCAAGTCATGAACTGCGCGGTTGATGTGACAGTTGACTGTGTAGATGGAGGATTCACTCCAGACATCACAGGAGAACCAACTATCTACTGCGAAGAAGAGTATACGCTGACCTACGCAGATGAAGTGATCAGCGAAGATTGTCCGTTAATTATTGAGCGTACTTGGACTGCGACGTCACTTAACGGAAATGTTGCTGAATGTGTCCAGACAATTACTTCCGTAGATGAACAAACGCCAAGCATTGAGTTAACAGTAAATGCAGTAGCTGGGTGTGACCCTGAAGCAGCCTTTGATGTTACGTTAACAGACAACTGTGATCCAACTCCAGACGTTACGATTGACATTACAAATGAAGGTGTTGTCTTTGGAGATGATTGTGATCCAGGACAACTGCGCACGCAAACAATTGGCGGCTGGGGAACCAATCCTAGTGGAAACAATCCGGGGGTATACCTAGACGCTCATTTTGACGCGGCATTCCCTAATGGTTTGACCATTGGTTGTGAGAATACCTTAACGCTGACTTCAGCACAAGCGGTGCGCGATTTCCTTCCTAGTGGCTCAACTCCGACAATGCTTCCTGAAGGACAGCTTGTTGATCCTGGTCAAGGGTACAACAATGTATTCGCTGCTCAGCTGGTCGGCCTAACGCTGTCAACAACCTTCGATGCTTATGATCCTGATTTCGGTGCATCTGATTTTTCTTTAGATGAAGCCATCATGCTTGAGGGTGGATTCCAAGGGATGACAGTAGCTGAATTGCTAGACCTAGGGAATCAACTAATCGGTGGATGTTTGAATGGTGTGGATGCTTCATCGCTTAACGACGCTATTTCGACGATTAATGAGAATTACGTTGACGGAACAACCAACAATGGTAACCTGGGGTGCGGATTCATTTTTGACTGCGCTATTCAATACACGGTACAAGTAACTGCCACAGATGCCTGCGGTAATGTGGCAAATGAAGAACTCACGGTCTATTTAGAAGATACGAGTGCACCAGTTATTACTGTTTTCCCTGAAGATGTGACCGTTGAGTGTGACGAAATCCCAGCACCTGAGATTGTATTCGAAGATGACTGCAGTACTGAATTCGTGGAGGTGGAAGTGACGGAGGAAGAATTCTCTGGAACGTGTCATCCAACGATTCAACGCACATACACACTTACTGATCCTTGTGGAAACACTACCACTCATGTCCAGTACATCACCGTAGTAGATACTACGGCTCCAACATTTGTCAACGAACCAAGCGATATGGTTTTGAATTGTGGGGATGAGATTCCAGATTTCACACCGGAGGCGGAAGATAACTGTGGAACTCCGCTGATTACCTTGGATGAGACAACGTCATCAATCGACTGCGGAACCTTGATTATCCGCACATGGACTGCCACTGACGCTTGTGGGAATACAACGAGTATCAACCAGCAGATCTTTATTGAAGACAATGAAGGGCCTTCACCAGTGAATGCGCTGTCAGATGCTATGGTGTCTTGTGACAACATCCCGCCATACTCTGAAGTGGTCTTTGAAGACGATTGCTCTGAGATTCTCGAAGTGAATATTTCCGAAGAGCAAGTAGGCGAGGGCTGTGAGTACCTCTTGGTAAGAACCTATACAGCATCAGACGTTTGTGGAAATACAACAGTATTGATGCAAACACTCACGGTTGTCGATGAAACGGCACCTGAATTTGTGAGTGTTCCTGAGAATGAAATATTGAATTGCGGGACAGAGATCCCCGAACTATCACCTGTGGCCATTGACCAGTGTAGCGAAGTTGTGCTGGCATATTCAGATGAATGGTTAGACGGAGAGGGTTGCGCGCAGCTCTTGCGCACTTGGTCGGCTACGGATGATTGTGGTAACATCGCTACCGCGGAAACAGTGTACACCTTCATAGATGAGGAAGCTCCTGTCTTGAGCGGTGTTCCTCAAGGAGGAAGTGTGGGATGTGAAGACCTCACCGACAATGCGATCGTAACTGCGATGGATGCCTGTGACGGACAGATTCCTGTCTTCATGGATGAAACAGTGGCTACCGAGAATTGTATGGTGACTATCACACGCGTTTGGACTGCTACTGATTACTGTGGTAATGTCGCTAGCGCGGAAGTGGTTTTCACCTATGAAGACAATGCAGCGCCTTCCATCACGGCTGAGCCAGAGGTGACGATCGAATGTGCCGAATTGCAAGCTTCAAACCTGATTGAGGTTATTGATGATTGCGACTTCGCTCTGGAAATCGGATTCGAAGAAATTCTATTGGAAGGAGATGCGCAAGGATGTAACAGAACCCTTGAACGCACATGGTTTGCTTCAGATGCCTGTGGTAATGAAGCCAGCTTTACTCAGATCATCAATGTAGTCGACGAGTCGGCTCCTATATTTGAATTCGTCCCAGCTGATATCGAAGTAGCGTGTGGAGAGACGCCACCGTACGAAGAGCCTGTAGCCACTGATAATTGTACAGATGTTACCGTTGCTTTGGCCTTTGAGCTAGTGAGCAATGGATGTAACGACCAACTCATCCGCACGTGGACAGCTACAGATAATTGTGGAAACAGTAGTTCAGCTCAGCAGGTTGTGACATTCGTTGACACAGAAGCACCCGAACTTTCGGAGGCTCCAGCTGATCTCGTTCTTGATTGTGAAGCATCTATTCCAGATGCTGTAGTGCTTACAGGAACTGATAACTGTGGAGATGTGACCATCGAATTCGTAGAGTCAATTATTGACGGAGACTGTCCTTCAGAATATACAATCGAGCGTACATGGACGGCAGTAGACAACTGTGGTAACACGGCAACACGTGTTCAGATGATTTCGATCACCGATACAACGGCACCGATCTTCGATTTCACACCTGAAGACATCACTGCAGAATGTGGTGATATTCCAGCGCCACCGGTGCTGACAGCTGCAGATAATTGTGGTGAAGTTACCATTGATTATAGTGAAGATGTAGATGCTGGCGGTTGTCCAAACATCTACCGTACATGGATTGCTTCAGACGGTTGTGGTAACGAAACGATGTTCGTGCAAACGGTATTCGTTCAAGACACAGAACCGCCAGTATTGACTGGGATTCCAGGAGATATGGAGGTGAGCTGTAGCACCATTCCGGTGATGCCAGAGCCTGAAGTGAGTGATAACTGTGATCAAGACGTGGCAGTAACTGCCAACGAAAGCATTGTGGGAAGTGGATGTGAATTCACCATTATCCGCACATGGATCGCAAGTGACGATTGTGGAAACACAACCATTGTTTCTCAGTCGTTGAATGTGACAGATACAGAAGCACCGGTGTTTGTAGAAGCACCTCAAGATATTACCATAGAGTGCACAGAGATAGATCTGATACCATTACCAGAGGTATTTGACGACTGTGCAGCCACCGTGAACATCAGCTACGAAGACAGTGTGCTGGGATCAGGATGTAACTATGATATCGAACGTACCTACACGGCTACAGACAACTGTGGACAATCGGCGACGGCCACCCAGTTGATTCATGTCGTGGACACCACTGCACCTGTGATCTCAGGAGTGGGCGCGAATACTTTCGTGGATTGTTCGATGGTTCCTGAACCAGACGCTGCTGTAGCGGTGGACGGTTGTGGCGGAGCGGTAGAGCTCGAAGTGGTTGATACTTTCATTGATCAAGATGCATGTAATTACATCATCTCACGCACTTACATTGCTACCGACGAATGTGGCAATGGTACCGCATTGACGCAGTTGATTTATGTGTCTGATGTCCAAGAACCAGTATTCATTGGATTGCCTGATGACATTACCGTTGACTGTACAGAGAATGCTCCAGCAGCTCCGAATGTGGGTGCTACAGATAACTGTTCGGCGAACGTGACGGTATCGATGGCTGAGATCTCTGAAGAGAATGGATGTTCTACCATCATCACACGAATTTGGTCTGCGACTGACGATTGTGGTAACACCGCAATGGCTACGCGAACAGTAACTATTACAGATTTAACGGCACCAATCTTCGATGAGGTTCCTGCCAATGAGACGGTGTCTTGTGATGCGATTCCAGAAGTCATAACTCCATCTGCTACAGATAATTGTGATGATTCAGTTGAAGTGAATTACAATGAAGAGGTTATTGCGGGTGGTTGTCCGTATGAGATTCGTAGAACCTTCATTGCAGTGGATGATTGTGGTAACGAAACCATCGCTGTTCAGCAGATCTTTGTGATCGACAATGAAGCGCCAGTTTTGGTTGATCTCCCACAAGATTTGGTAGTGACCTGTGCTGAACTTCCAGCACCTGCGAATGTAACGGCGACTGATAATTGCAGTGGTGCTACGGTCTTGTTTGAAGAGCAAATAGGAGGGGATGGATGTATGCAAATCCTGAACCGTACATGGACAGCCATTGACCTATGTGGCAATACCACTTCATACACTCAGAGTATTACTGTGATCGATGAAAGCGCTCCAATCTTCCTGGAGACGCCTGAAGATCTCACCGTGAGCTGTTTGATGGTTCCTGAGTTTGTAATGCTTGAGGCGTATGATGATTGTGGTATCGCGGATGTTCAGATGGAAGAAATCATTACGGAGACCGAGTGTATCACTGAATACAGCATTCTTCGCATCTGGACGATCACTGACGCTTGTGGACTGAGCAGCAGCTATTCACAGCAGATTGAGGTGGTAGATGACATTGCCCCAATCCTCGTGAATGTGCCTGAGAATGTGACGGTTGATTGCGATAACATCCCTGAGATCCCTGAAGTTTCAGCGATTGAAAGCTGTGGAGAAGTAGTTGACGTGACATTCACTGAAGAAATCATTGTTTCAGAAAATGACAACGATGATTGCGAAGTGGGCAATGCTTCTGGTCTTGCCGGAGATATCGCCCTCTGGTTACCGGGTGTTGATGGTGTGACTGAGGTGTATGTTTATGGCCCTAACGGGGGAACGCTAACGCTTAATGAAGCCAACGGCACAGCGCATCTTACAGGCGAGGTATTCAGTGTAGACAATGCAAACCACAGCTTCATGTTGGATGTTCATCTACACGAACAACGCACATGGGATGAGTGGTCAGCACTTGGCCGTGACTACAAGGATGACCTTGGCATTGCGGTAGACGACTTCATGGATTGGTCTTACTTCATTCTGAATGGCGAAACCAGCCGTTTGATTGGAACAGGTAGCTTCGAAGGAAGCGAGCTCAGCATGAGCCACGCTCCATCCGATTCGACCTTCGGATTCCAGTTGGGAATGAACGCCAATAACTTCAGTGAAGGTTATGGCCTTGGAGGTTGGTTCTTCTACGAAGGAGAGCTGAATGGACAAGCAGTGAATGGAGTAGGAGATGTGTTCACTGAAAACTACTGCTGCCAAGATCAAGAGATCATCCGCACATGGACAGCTATTGATTGCGCTGGAAATGTAGCGACTTACACACAGACGATTACTGTGACCAATCTCATTCCTGACGGTGGTCCGCAATTGATCTTTGTAGACGATTACGACACAGGCTTCGATGTACGAGGCAGTGCAGGAGACGACTTTATTATCACCTATGAACCAACGTTCAGCGGTGCAGCGAGTATAGCATTATTTGACCTGCAGGGGCATCAGCTAGATGTTATCTATGACGCGCAGGTTATTGAAGGCGCGGTGTATACACTTCGGGTCCCGAAGGCTGGGTTAACACCTGGGGTGTATGTATTCACAGCGGCTGGTGACAACCGAATCTTAACTGATACCGAGATGGTTCTCCGCTAAAGATTTTTCGTTTCACCAGTACGTCGAGTTAGTTATCAGGTAGGCGCAAAGACAACGGTCTTTGCGCTTACTGTTTTTTACAAGTTTTCGTGCAACCTTTGCACAGAACCTTGTCATTGTATAAAACAGCACCATGAAGAAGTTCCTTATTCTCCTTTTTGCCCTACTCGCATTTCAATCTGAATCAAAAGCCCAAGGCGGTCCTTACGACTTCATAAACGTCGGGGTAGGCGTTTCAGGTTGGGGGATTCCAGTGTTTGTAGGCGCTGACGTCACGGTGGCTGAACAGATTACCGTAGGAGCCATGTTCTCTGGCCAGCGTCGCGCAGAGCGTTTCCGTTCAAATCAGGGAACGGTTCGTTGGGTACACACGATCATTGGATTGTCTGCCAATGCTAATTACCACTTCCTGGAGCCAGGAGAAGAGTTCGATGTTTACGCTGGTCTTTCAGTGGGCTATTACTTCTGGAATACCCGCCTTAAAGAGAGTTTTGACGGCTTCGACGGCATCTACACAGGTGGTGGAGACGGAGGAGTAGGCCTCTCACTGCAAGCAGGAGGGCGTTACATGCTCGATAACGGCATTGTACTCTATGGAGAGATCGGAGGAGGTACGGTGCTCTCGAGTGCCCGAATTGGGGTCTCTTTCCCGCTGAATTTCTAATCAGTCTTCGAGCTGACCGAGGACTTGCTCCCAGAAACTATCTACCCATAGTCCGTATTGATATCCAGAAGGGTGCAAGCCGTCATTGGCCACCAATCCTTCGACGTCAGGCCATTGCTGCGAGATAGGGGTGATGTTATACCATGCGATGTTATAGCTCTCTGTAATACTCTGGCAAGAGGCATTGAACTGTGCAAGGTCTTCTGAGATGCTTTCTTGATTGCTAACGCCGAAATCGGTGTAGCCGTAATCGGGAATCGAAACCACAAATACACGATCAGGGCTTCCCGCGATATTGATTGCGCGTTCCAATAGATCCGTGTATTGTTCCTCGTACTGAGCTAGCGGGAGACCTTGGTATTGATTATTCACCCCGATCAACAGGCTTACAAGATCATAGCTCATAGAGTCTACGTTCGCTTCTTCCATAGCATTGGAGAGATTCGCGGTGGTCCAACCCGTTGTAGCCACAATGTCTGGGTATTCGATCTGGTAAGTGGCTTGTTCGGCATTGAGGCGTTCCTGAAGCTGGACTGGCCAGCGTTCCGCGCTAGCGACACTCTCACCGATAGTATAGGAATCACCTAACGCGAGGTAAGAGATCGAGGTAGGAGCTTGACCAATCAGTCCTTCTTGATCAGTTAAGGCGTGCGGAATCGTTGAATCTGCCGGGATCACCCCAGCGCGTTCAGAGATTTCAGGCTCCACTGTGGTAGGCTGACAAGCGGCTAAAACAGTGAGAATGATGGTAGAAGCAATCAGGAACATGTGTTTCATGGTTAAAGGAACAGTGCAAGGTAAGAATGGTTCGAATACCGAATGCTCGTGATTTTGAACCAGATACTCATTTATATGCACCTAATGCATATTCCGGGAACATTCATGCATTTAGTCGTCTCATATTTGTTGTGTAGCCCCATGATTGAGGAGGAGATTTCAGACGAAATGCTTTGCATAAATCAAGGTATTTCAATAGCTTAGAGGAGACAGTGGTTGGGGCGCCTAACGAAACTTTTTTGTCCCGAAACCAGTAAACTGTTAACAAAAACCTCATCCAATGAAAAGACTAATCACTCTAATGGCCGCTGTAGTTGCTGCGTTCACTATGAATGCAAGCGACGTTCAGCTCGTTGTAGAAGAAGTTGACAACGGTGGCGCCGTTCCAGGAAACACATACCGTGTTTATGCACAACTACCAAGTGTACAGCACTCGCTGCACGCGGTATTCGCAGATGACCAAGACAACCTGAGCGTTGAAACAACAGGGTCATTCTACCAGAATCAATACGGAAATTATTCAACAATCGATATCAACCCAGGAATCATCCAGGCTGACCCAGCGTTGGCTTACGATAGCTGGATCACTATTGGTGCTGAAAACAACCAGAACAACAACCTCTGGGCTATTGGAGTGGAATACGATGCCTTCCTTCAAGGAGGATCATTGACAATCGACGATGGCGCATGGTTCGTAGTTCCGACGGATGTGCGCGCTATGCCTGATTCAAAGAACTTGATCCTATTGATGCAATTGACTACCGACGGAACAGCGACAGGTGCGCTGAACTTCCAGGGGTGGGATGCTGACGGAGGTGTATGGCAAGCACGCCAAGTAACCTTCTCTACAGACAACGCACAAGTGTTTGGATGTACTGATCAAGGAGCATTGAACTTCAATAACGAAGCTGAGTTCGATAACGGAACATGTGAATACGCTGAGGAGTCTTCTAACGACACTCCAATGAACAGCCTAACAGCTGCTACAGACGAAGCGGTAATCACTGTATTCCCTAACCCAGTATTCGAAGGGCAGTTCAACCTTCAGTTCTCTGAGCGTCTTGACCTGTCTAAAGACAACATGATCGTAGACATCTTCTCTATGAACGGACAAAAAGTTCTTTCACAGGAGATTTCGAACGGAGCTGTGATCGGTGGCAACCGCGTGATCGTAAATCACGAACTCGCTACTGGAACATACACAGTAAACATCACCATTGGAGAGTACAACGAAGCTGTTCAGGTAATCGTTCAGCGATAAGATAATTTACCTAAGCATGAAAAAGCGTCGGCAGTGCCGGCGCTTTTTTTTTGTCTAGAGACGATGGTCGAGAGTCTAGGATTTTAGGGCTCAAAGGCGAAATGGCTAAAAGGCGAAATGTTTGGTGCGCTCGACTCTCGAATGAATATCCATGGGTGGTTTACCCAATTTGCTTTTACCTCTCAAAAGAGAATAATTGACGCTATTGGGTGTTCTCCCTCATGGAAGGTAATTATAGGCTCTATTAGTCTACCTAAACGGAAGGGTTGGACGCTATTAAGGTTCGTCCTAAAACGAAGGAATGGACGCCATTAGGCGTCCCTACATTGTTCCAGGGGGGAATGGAGGCGCCGCAGGCGCCAGAACGCAAAGGTTATTGGGTTCTCTCCCTCACGGAAGGTGGTAATGGGCTCTATTGGTTGAAGACCTAAACGGAAGGAATGGACGCTATTAAGGTACGTCCTAAAACGAAGGAATGGACGCCATTAGGCGTCCCTACAGAAATACAGGGGGAAGAAAGAGGCGCCTCCGGCGCCACGATTCAATGAGGTTAAGGGCAATTCCCTTGACCCTAGACTCTCGTCTAAAAGACCACAGGGGCACTTCTTCCTCTTTTAGAGCGTTATATTGTTCCTTTAACGTTACTACTCAATTGCAATGAGATCAAGGATTCTGTGTGTTCTGTTCCTAATACTTGTGGTTAGCAAAGCTGCTGCTCAGGATTCAACTGATCTGTTTTCTGCCTTCGCTGATTATCATTGGACTTATCAAATTACTCATGATGATGTAGTCAAAAATAAAGTGCGAGACGTCATTGGCTGGGAGTACATTTGGGAGAAAAAGGGACAGTTTCTCGTTGACAGCGTTCCTACTGTTATAGCCAGTTTTGATCTCAATGGAAATTTGAAATCAGAAGTATGGTTCACTAATACGATCAGGCGGGGAAAGGTTGTAAGTCGAAATATTTGGACCAAACAAATCGACACTAACTCGCAGGGTCAGATCTTAGGTTTTAGGATCTATGAAGAGTACGATGGCATCAGAAGACTTCAAGAGGTGACGATTAATTACGATGAGGCGGGTACACCTATTGGAGAAACTCGTCGACACTACGATTCCGCAATTTCTAAACACGATATCACCTGGCAGTTAGTAGAGGTTTATGAAAAGAAATATGCCTTCAAAGAAGGTCAACGCATTTTTCCCAATAGTATTGGAAACCCCTTTCAAGATCCAATTGCTCAGGATATGTCACCAGAGAGTAAAAATTATTACTCAAGATGGCATGATCGATCAGATGAAATTGTGTCGGATAATTATTCGATGAAAGTTTGTCGTTGTGAAGGGCGAGGTCATGTCAAATATCTAGACGGTTCAGGTTCTCCTATAGAGGTGCTATATGATAACTATGACTGCTGGTATTTAGACAATAATGGTAAAGTCTTGAAGGTTGAGTCTACTGAAGATGGCTCAATAATTCACGAGGTAGAGTACATATACGATGAGCAAGGTCTTTTCTCTTTTAAATACAATAGCCGCTCAGGTGGATTCGGTTATCTTGGCTACAGATTCTATCCCTAGCTAAATATCGGTGTCAGAACACATCTCCCTACGCATCATAGATAAAATTGCGGCTGTCTTCCGGATCGCATTGAAGCTCGCAGCTATCGGTGGGATTTGGGCATTATTGTACATCATTTCGTTCGGGCCATACGTAACGCCTAGCGCAGATGTTCATTGTACTATTTTGCTTCAGGAAGATCAACGAGACCTTTCATTCTATTTAGTTCCATCCTCAGCCAATTACTTCGGCCACTTCGGGGCAATTACCAACGGGCAATGGACAAGAACTCTAACACAGGATGCTACGCAGTTAGAGTTTAGGGTTGAAGATATCTTCCAAGTATCAATCATAGGTATTGATGCAGAAGGCAATGCGTCGCTCTTTGAGGGTGCTGGTTCTTGCCAACTTACAAGAGAAGGTAAGCCTGAACTCACACGAAGTCAATATTGGCTCCGCCACATCTGGCGTTTTCCGCTATGTGTAGTGTTGTATTTGGCTCTCATGAAATATGCCCTCAGACGCCATTGGTATCTAGCTGAAGAGCTTGCAGTATGTATAATCTTTATCGGCTATACGGGGATTCACTTTGGCTATTTAGAGGCCTTTATCAAATAAAGTCTAGAGTCAAGAGACTAGAGATGAGGGAACCTTGTTTTAGAGTTGAATCTATAAACGATGATCGATAATCTATAACGATTGGCTTCTGTGAATCGATGATGCCTTAAGGGGGATTTGTTGGTGGGAGGAATGGACGTTATTGGGTGTTCTTCCTCACAGAAGGTGATAATAGGCTCTATTGGTTGTCTACCTAAACGGAAGGAATGGACGCCATTAGGCGTCCCTACATTAATTCCGTGGGAGGATAGAGGCGCCTCCGGCGCCAAAGATTCACTATGGTTATTTAGAGGCTATTCAATACTAACATCTATAGCCTAAAGCCTAAAGCCTAACGCCTAGCTAGGCCCCTCGTCTCTAGTCTAAAAACCCCTTTAGCCATTTCGCTTGTTTGCCTTTCTGCTCCTAAAGGAAAGGAATGGACGCCATTAGGCGTCCCTACATTAATTCCGTGGGAGGATAGAGGCGCCTCCGGCGCCAAAGATTCATTATGGCTATTTAGAGGGTTTCAATACTAGCGCCTAAAGCCTAAAGCCTAGATAGGCCCGTCGTCTCTAGTCTAAAGTGCCCGTTAGCCATTTCGCCATTTAGCCCTTGCGCCCTTTAATCAAAAGAAAGCTCCTTTTCCCAAATCAACTCCCCATCACCATCATACACCTTAATCGTACAAACACGCTCTCTGAACTTCCCCGAGAATTCTAGCATGGCGAAGTTGTGTTCCCCAACGACCGTTCCTTCAACGCGGTTGTTGTTGGGTTCGTCAGTGTGGTCATAGGCGCGAGATGTGAGGGGAGAAGCTGTTAGATCATATACCACGTTTCCTTCAGGTAGTGTCACCTTTGATAGTTCAGTGTGGTGACGGTCGCCGGTGAGGAAGATGACGTTGCGGATGCCTTCCGCGTCAAGTCGACGTAATACTTCGTCGCGTTCTTTCTTGTATTGTGCATGGTTCTCGTAGATCGCAGCGTCGCTGAGGAATTGCCCTCCGGTAGCGATAACCTTGAAGGAAGCCTTGGAGAACTTCAGTGATTCGATCAACCAGTCTACTTGCTCCTGACCCCAGATTTGATGTTCTGCAGTCTCTAACTTGTAGTTAGAGCGGTGGTAACGATTGTCTAAGAGGAAGAACTCAACGTCATTGAAGGCGAAAGAAGTGGTGATTCCTGGATGTCCGGGAATACCGAAGCTTGGGTTACCCCAGAAGAGTTCAAATGCTTCGAGCGTCCAATCCTTGTGGACGTACGATCGGTCAGAGTCATTCGGACCAAAATCATGATCATCCCAAATAGCGTAGTTCGGACAAACACTCAAGATCTTCTGCATCTCTGGAATTCCGCGGGTATGCGTGTAACGATGCGCTATTCCTGAACGACTACCATAATCCACTTCGCGGAGGTAGATGTTGTCTCCTAACCAAAGCATCATATCTGGTTCCATGCCAGCAATCTGATCGAAGATCCCGTAACCACCACCATAAGACTTCCCAGGACGATCATACTCCGGCTCGTTGATGTAAGCGCAAGACCCTGTTGCTACCGTGAAGGCAGGAGGATCCGTGCGGTAATGCCACAAAGACTGGGTGGTGAATTCATATCCTTCCTTTCGGTTCTTTTGTCCGTCAACCGTAACGATGTAACGGTAAGTCGTCCCCGGTTCCAATCCAGTCAAAATGAACTTTCCGGTGAAGAAAGTAGGAGAGGAGGTCGTCATCGGAATGGTCTCCACCTGCGTTGGGTCATCCTTCGGGTGATACTGCAACACCACTTTCGCAGAGGTCTCCGTCTGCACCCAAACACAAGCTTCACGAAGGTCAACGTAACCTAGCATCGGCCCTGAAGCAAGCTGAGCCAACAAAGAAGAAGAAAACGCCAACAAAATGGCAAGGAGGATCATTCGTTTCATAGGTGCAAGATAGGTGGGGATGTTGAAGGGCGAAAGGGCGAAAGGGCGAAAGGGCGAAATGTTAATGTGGTGAAAGGGCGAAAAGGCTAAAAGGCGAAATGGCGAAATGTTTAGAATACGGACGCCGGACGCCGGACGCCGGGGCTAGCATGATTAGCCCGCCTGCGGCGGATAGCATGGTTAGGTTATTTCCGTTTACCGCACTAGGTAAACGGTCAAAGTACTGATAAGTAGAGTCCCGGTCCTTTAGCGGCGCATTCTTGCGCCTATTTTTAGGGAATGGCGGAATGTTTAGGAATACGGACGCCGGATGCCGGACGCCGGGGGTTAGCATGATTAGCCCGCCTTCGGCGGATAGCATGATTCGGTTATTTCCGTTCACCGCAATAGGAAAACGGTTAAAGGATTGATAAGTAGAGTCCCGGTTCTTTAGCGGCGCATTCTTGCGCCTATTGTTAGGGAATGGCGAAATGGCTAAATGGCGAAATGGCTAAATGGCGAAATGGCGAAATGGCGAAGTGTTTCAAGATTCGGATGCCGGATGCCGGACGCCGGGGTTAGCATGATTAGTCCGCCTGAGGCGGATATTGGGATTCGCTTCAGTCCACTGTCCACCGTCCACCGTCTACTTCAAAAGAGCTTTGATTACCTTCGCGCATGTCCAACCGTTACCCCATTGGCGAGTTTTCTGCTCCTGCTGACTACACGCCCCAAGAACTCTCAAAATGGATTGATTCCATTGAAGCCTTTCCTTCGAAGATGCGTTCCCTGGTTCAAAATCTGTCGGATGATCAAACGGAACTTCGCTACCGAGAAGGAGGGTGGACCATCCGCGAAGTGGTTCACCATTGCGCTGATAGTCACCTCAATAGCCAGATCCGCTTTAAGTGGACCCTCACTGAAGATAAGCCTACCATCAAGGCATATTTCGAAGACCGATGGGCCACCCTAGCTGATTACAACGAGACTGATTTAGAGCCAACCCTCAAGCTAATCGAAGCCTTGCACGCGAAATGGGTAATTCTTCTGAAATCTCTCAACGAAGAGCAGCTCCAACGATCATTCATCCACCCAGAACACGGCATGGAATTCAAGCTATTCCAAGTGGTTGCGAATTATGCGTGGCATGGGGAGCACCATTTAGCGCATGTTAGGGTGGCCTTGAAGGCAAGTGTTTGATTTGGTTCGTAGTTCGTGGTTCGTGGTTCGTTGGGTTGAATGTGGAATGTGGAATGTGGAATGTGGAATGAAAAACGAGGCTTTTAGCGGTGCATATGACAAAACTCATTAGACTGGAATCCTCCTGAGAAGGTCCTTTAGCGGTGCACCTGTCCCGTTATTCGGGATTTATGCACCTTTCGAAGAGAAAGGTCACATAGTCCACTGTATTTGGGTTCGTGGTTCGAGGTGTGGAACGTTGAATGTGGAATGTTGAACGAAATAATTAGCTAACGCCTAAAGCCTAAAGCCTAAAGCCTAAAGCCTAAAGCCTAACGCCTAACTGGCCTCAAATTTGCAGTAACAACAACATGAAAAACCTACTCTTCCTTCTCTCAATTCTCTTTCTCTCGTTCAGCTTGAAGGCCGACATGGCGCCTTATGGTATGAAGGATGTGATTCTTCGTACAGACTTTGCGGCTGTAGGGAAGGTGTTGACACACGATAATGGAGAGGTGAAGATTCAAATTTCAACGGTAGTAATGGACCCTCGTTTTGGCCTGCGGCCAGGAGATTACATGCGAATTCAGTACGACCCATATATTGTGTGTCCGTCGTTGAACTTTGGAGATATTGAGGTGGGCAAAAACTTGATGGGCTTCTTCCACAAAACAAAAGATGGTTGGCGTTTTAGTTTTTACCGCCTTTATCCTGAGCGGAATGGTGAATACTATGTTGAGTTTCCTGAAGAAGGCATTGTCTATCACGCCAGCGCGGAACAGTGGACCCGTTCTGTGAAAGCGTATCGTAATCATTATAAGCTGGATGAAGACAACAGGTTGGTCGAATTCAATTTTGAAAGTAAGCCTAACTTGAAAAAAATGGATGAGTTGGTTTTGGCTCAATACCACCGATTCCATATCGATCAGAAGATCAACTTCGCTGAATGTATTCACATAGAACGTAACGAAATGATGGAGTCTGTAGAACCTGAGATCAAAAGACCTGCGCCGGATAGTACGGTGTATGTAATTGCAGATGAAGAGCCGAGTATTTCTGATTCGCTTTCAACCATACAGGATCATATTGAAGATTGTGCCGAGAAGGAAGCTACATTCCTGAAAGAGATGGAATTAGAAGGTACAGCATATTTTCACCTCTACTTGAACAAAGAAGGGGAAATCTATCAAGTCGAAGTCGCAAGAGGCTTACATCCTAAATTTGACGCGAAGGTAACGGAGTGTTTGCGAACTGTAGGTCCATTCACTCCAGCCAAGTTGCGCGACAGACCGGTACTGTATAAAATGACGATTCCGATAAGAGTGAAGTGATGCGATGATCTTGGTTCTTCTCAGGTAATACAAGAAATCATGTCGTAGAAGACGGGATATAGAAGTAGACCGTGGACCGAACCTAATCATGCTGGATCCGGCGTCCGGCATCCGGCATCCGGCGTCCGGCGTCCGAATCTTAAACATTTAGCCCTTTTACCATTTCGCCGTAACCCCCTCGACCCTCGACTCTCGTCCCTCGACCCTCGTCCCTCGACCCTCGTCTAAAACAACTCCATCTGCGAAAGACTCCCCTCCAACATCAACAGCTTCTTCTTCGCTGGAAGTCCTCCGGCATATCCTGTGAGTGAGCCGTCTGATCCGATGATGCGGTGGCAAGGGATAATGATGGAAATGGCGTTGGCTCCGTTGGCGCTGGCGACGGCACGGATGGCTTTTTCGTCTCCTAGTTTCTGCGATAGCGTGAGGTAGCTCATGGTTTGTCCGAAAGGAATCTCAGTGAGAGCTTTCCAGACACTGCGTTGGAATTCGCTGCCGATGAAAAGCAGAGGAAGGTCGAAGGAGGTTCGTTTGCGTCGGAAATACTCATCCAGTTGTTGAATGACCGTGCTGTGCAAAGGGGTAAGTTCTGTTTCAAATTCAACCTCTAAAACATCAGCGATACGCGCGTCGATTTCTTCGCGTTTCTTTCTGTATTTCCAATCGGCCATGACGAGTTTTCCGAGGTAGTCACCAAGCAAGAGATCGCCCAATGGAGATTTGTATTCGTGGAGCTTGATGCTTTCAGTCATGTTTGAGTTTTTGGGAGTTCGGTTTTCATCTTGACAGATACCAATCCTTCATTCCCTTCAATCAAGGTCTTACCTTCAGATGTCTCCACATATGATTTCCCTACAGCGACGAATCCTTCGCCTTCACCAATTGCATTGGAAACGGCCACCGTGACTCCACTTTCTATTAGTGGTACGGTCGATGTTTCCATCTTGACCATCCCTTGTTCGTCTTTTGCAACTGCAGCAAGGAATAGGTCAACATTTTGATTTAATGCATAACGAATCGTTTCTTCTTGTGTAGCCTCAAAGCAAATCGCTGGCAACATACGCACCCCGCGGTAATCAATGGTTTGTAAGCTTCCTTGAGAAGTGAAGTAAGGTGCTTCATCTTCATGAATGATCGTCTTTACATGGACATGCCGTTTTCCGTTAGGAAAGAAGAATTGCATGGCAATCACAGGGAGCTCCGTGGTTTTCATAGGGAAGCCGATGGCGATTACGATGTCATGTTCCGCACTCAGCTGAACGAATGGATCGAAAATCGCATCCTTCCGATCATAGGGATGCCGCTTGGCGTGTGACGGGAAATATCCAGTAATCGAAAGCTCGGGGAAGAGGATGATATCCGCTTCCTTGTTCGCATGGATGTCAGCTAGATGGCCCTTGATATTCTCTTCAATGGAGGTCGTGGGCGCTAGTTGGGAGATGGCAATTTTCATGATGTCTCGAAGATACACGAGATCAGAAAATTCTCATCACTTCTTCACACGTTTCAAGATCAGTTTACGACGAAGGAAGAATACCAATAAGAAACCACCGAGAAGGACGGGCCAAATGGTCAACAGTACTTCTAGTCCGAACACAAGCCCCTTCCAACCAGTGACAAAGGCACCACCAAAGTCTGCCTGACGTTCGGTCTTTTCATAGGCGATAGGAACAAAGTAGTGAATGTTCAGCGTAGCGTAAGTCGTTTCGTGAAGCATTAGCTTGCGTCGTCCTTCGTACAGCTCCAATTCCGCGCGAACTTGTTCGAGTTGGCGTTCTACATTTAGGAGCTCTTCTACGTTTTCGGCGCTTTTGATAATCTCTAGAAAACGCGCTTCCAAGGCTCTTTTTGAGCGAATTTGTCCTTCCACATCTACAAACTCAGCGGTCACATCATCGATCGCCACATCTTTGCTTTCGAACTTTGGGACAATAGCCTCAAGGTCAGCCATAAAACGATCAAAGTTCTGTACTGGAATCTTCGCCTGCATATTCCCGTTCATACGACGGTTACCTTGGCTTTCCTTGTCGTTCGAGAAGTAGCCATCATGCGCAGCAACAAGATCACGCAACTGGTTTCGGGTATCTCGAAAAGCCACACATTCAAAGGAAACATTCCCTGTTTTCTTCAGTTTGCGTTCGATGCCTGCTTGGGACTTATCTCCGTTTTGGGTTTCCACCTCATTGTAATAATGTTTATCGCTTTCCATAGAATAACCAAAGGATGGTGATTCATTAGCATGTTGTCCTTCGCATGAGGCAAGAATAATTCCGAGTAAAAAGAGCGGGATAAGTGTGAGGTAACGCATCGTAAATGGATTAGTGGTTCAAATGGTTAATGATGAAACTACTCCATTGTACACCTGAGTGAAAGATGCGTTCACATGTTTTGGGGTTTTGAGTGGGGGAGTTGGGAAGGATTAACAGAGAGGAAGAGGAAGAGGAAGAGGAAGAATGAGAATCAGAATGAGAATGAGCGTGGTGCGTGGTTCGTGGTGTTTGGTTTTTAGTCTTTGGTCTTTAGTTTTTGGTTCTTGGTTCTTGGTTGTGAATTATCGTGTTGGGTGAGAATCATTGTGTTTGTTGAGACTATACCTAGATGAGCATTTCTTTGAGTTTTGGAAGGTTCACCTCAGAAAGCTCAGTGCCATTATATAGCTCATGTACTCCGAAATCTTTCTTTATCGTCACCCTTATTAAATCTTCAAGCTTGGGCCATAGTTCTTCTATGTCGCAATGAATGCTTATGGCTAGTCCAATTCCCTTTCGATCTCCGCACAACGGGAAAATAGTAAGATGCTCTCTATTAAGTTTAGAGCACAATTGAAGTAGCTCATTATAGTTGACAGCTCCCGCTCTTGATATTTCAATGTGAAATGCCATTATGCTTCAAACTCAAAATTGATATTCGGGATCTGTTCCACCTTCTCTTTCATAGCTTGAATATCAGTTGAACTGAGCAGCTGTCCTCGGATGTCAAAAGTGAATATCTGCTTTGTTTCATTAGGAAGGTGCTCAGCGAAGTGCTTGAACTTATCTAATGCAAAATTGATCGTTCTAGTCCTTTTTTGAGTGTCCTGCAGATCGCAGTTCATGATATGAATACACGCTCCATCTTTAAAGAGATCAGGATTCACTGGTCCCCAATTTAGTTTCTCAGGATTGTCTTGCTCTATAGGCTGTTTTTTCCACCAAGACATTGGCAAATACTTTCTGTGTTAAGTGCTTTAACTACAAGATAGGGGAGCCCATGGAGGGGATAAAACTGTTCACTCGGAATTCGACGAATGCGGTGGTACATGGGATGAAGTGCGTGGTTCGTAGTGCGTGGTTCGTGGTTTTTGGTTCGTTTTTAGTCTTAAGTACTTGGTTTTTAGTTCTTAGTCCTTAGTACTATTGTCCTTGGTCCTTTAGCGGTGCACCTGTCCCGTTATTCGGGATTCATGCACCTGTATTTAGACAAAGAGCCCGATGTAGGAGAGCATCAGTTCGTTGGTTTTAGACATTAGTCTTTGGTCATTAGTCATTGGTTCTTGGAGATTTCCGCGTTCAAAGAGATCAATCTCTCCTGTGTTCACCACTCAGTTTATATATAGACGTTTGAAGACGAAAATCGATAAACTATAATCGATAACTAAAGACCACGAACCACGAACCACGAACCACGAACCACGAACCACGAACTAATACGCTTCTCCCGTTCACTTCCGTATTTCAGATTACTCTGTTCACAATCGTATTTTTGGATTCCGTGTTCACAATCGTGTTTCTGAATTCCGTGTTCACAATTGCATTTTGGATTTGCTTGTTCACAATTGTATTTGGTGGTTCTGGTTTCACAATTGCATTTCGCGGATCTCATTTCACAATTGTGTTTTTGAATTTTGCGTTCACAAAGGGTTTTCAGTGAGATGGTTTGTGGTGCGTGGTTCGTAGTGCGTGGTTCGTAGTGCGTGGTCTTTGGTATTTAGTTGTTGGTTATAGATTCATGCGAAGCATATTTCTCATTCAGTTTGTCGCTGAGATTTTCGATGTCTTCCATACGGGCTAAAGACGCTACCCAATAGTCGGGGAGAGCATCATATCCAAAGTGCAATGCAGCGATTCCACCTGTGATAGCTCCGGTGGTGTCAGTGTCATCACCCAAATTGATGGCTTCTAAAACTGACTTCTCAAAAGAGATTGAATTCAATAAGCACCACAAGCTCGCTTCGAGACTTTCGATAACATATCCACCTGATTTAATCGTGTTTCGGGGAAATGAAGAGATGTCGTTTTGAATGATTCTTTTGAAATGCTGTTTTTCACATTCTGGAAAATTGATCTCTTCCCACAGGCCAATAATGTCTCTTTGGGTTCTAGAATATGATTCAGCCCTGTCAATGCCTAGAATCAGATACTCTGCAAACTTCAGATAGATCATGCAGCACATGGCTGAACGTATGTGCCGATGAGTCAACGCGGCATTATTCCAAACTATAGCGAATTGCTCCGTGATGTTTTGCCCTTGAATCTCCATTATTAGAGGCAAGATCCGCATCAATGCTCCATTCCCATTGTCTTGTTCTTCAGCACTGTCTTTCAATGACTCGAGCTTACCAAAAGCTCTGTTATCGATGATTTCTTCTAATCGAGAAATGGCTTTTGAAGTAGTCAACCCGATATCGAAGACACTTCCTCTGGCTGACCAATAAGCTTCGTTCTTCCACTGAATAAACTTCTCAGCGACAGTAATCAAAGAATAGTCGTCCAAAAGAGATTCAGCTAAGCACAGGGTTAAAGAAGTATCGTCTGACCAAGTTCCTGGCGGCTGATTATGCGTTCCGTAGCCGGTCACGTCCCGCGCCGGGTCTTGATTCATTTGTTCCCGAGACAGAAACTCATAAGGCACGCCAAGTGCATCACTAATGGCAACACCAAACAGTATTTCTTTTGCTGGACAGGTCATTTAGATCAAAGACAAATTCAATGTTTAACTACAAGATAGGGGAGGCCACGGAGGGGATAAAATTGTTCACTCGGAATTCGACGAATGTGGTGGTTTGGGGGATGTAGGGGGCGTGGTGTTTGGTCTTGGTCTTTAGTTCTTAGTCATTAGTTCTTGGATATATCCGCGTTGAGATAGATCAATCTCTCCTGTGTTCACCACTCAGTTTATATATAGACGTTTGAAGACGAAAATCGATAAACTATAAATGATAACTAAAGACCACGAACCACGAACCACGAACCACGAACCACGAACTAATACGCTTCTCCCGTTCACTTCCGTATTTCAGATTACTCTGTTCACAATCGTATTTTTGGATTCCGTGTTCACAATCGTGTTTTTGAATTCCGTGTTCACAATGGTTCATTCGGAATGTGTGTTCACAATTGTGTTTTTGAATTCCGTGTTCACAATGGTCATCTTGAATTATAAGTTCACAATGACGAATGCGGTTTTTATTATGAATTCTTAAATGGGCACTCTCTATTATTTGTTGTTTTGACTTTCCTGATTCTTTCTGATCATATCGTTGATCATGTCTTTGGTCTTCTTCATTTCTTGCGCTCTCACCTCGGAGTTGTGAATGCGATCTTTGCCAAAGCAGAATAAGTCATGGTGGAAATAATTCAAGCACCAGTTTAGAGTCCGATCCCAAATGACAACATCTTCCGCAAAGAATATGTCATCAGAAAATTTGATGACCATTTTCCACGTTAAGATAAACCCACATTGCGGTTGATCAATCCAGAATACTTTCTGGTCAAAAGGTATCCCAAGATTGAATAACCATTTTTTTACTTCCGTATTGCTAGCACTTGCACAGTTGAGCTGTGAAATCTTCTTGTAATGATGCGCCATCTTAGGGATATTCCCAAGTTGTAGCTGGGAGCCTTCGAATTGCCACATAAACTTGGCAGCCTCAGAGTTTAATGCAATTATTTGATCACTAAACTCCTCGGAAATATGTCCGGACTCATCTTCAAATTTCCATCTAAGAGGGTGGGATTCAAGAGGAACACTGAATTGAGCAACATTATCGAGCGTTATTTCAGAAGCTTTATTTTTCATCTAGAGATTCTTCAGGGTTGTGATTCAATGATCCGAACTATTCGATCATTAATAATCTCAGACAAATTCCAATTATAGAGATCAGGGTCTGTAGTGCTATAGAACGTAACAACGACTGCATCGAGGTCTTTGTCATAAGTTGCGAAACTCTGGTATCCAGGAACCCATCCGGCGTGTTCGAATTCGTAAACCGAGGCGTATATTTCTTGTTCTCCTTGCTCAAATAGTGATCCATCGTTTAACGCTCTCAGGAAGGTGCCGACGTCTTCGGCTGTGGCCAACATACCGTGGTCATCTTCCTTTAGGTCATCGGGGTAGCCCACGTGATAACCGCTCATAACATCATCGAGATTTACTTCGTTGAGTGATGAGAAGGTATTGTTGAGATCAAGTGGAATAAGCACCTCCTCTTTGAGGAACTGAAAGTTCTCATAACCAAGGACATCATCCATAATCTTATTGAGCAGCAGGTAGTTGGTGTTGCAATACTGATAGTCTGCATCGGGTTCAAAGTTGGCAGGCTTATCTAGAATCAATGCAATGCTCTCCTCAAAGGTTTGGGTAGGAACGGCCCAAAAGTCAGGGGTATCCGTGAAGTTCGGAATGCCACTTCTGTGCTGCAACATCAGTCGCAAGGTGACCTTATCCGCATTCTCAATCCGCTTAGAATACTCTGGCAAATAGTCAGCGATCGTCTTGTCTAAGGATAACCGTCCTTCACTAACCAACTTCGTTACCGCAACGGCATCGTACAACTTGCTGATACTCGCGATTTTGAACAGGGCATGTGGGTCAGCAGGTATTTTCGATTGTCGATTGTGCCATCCCGAAGCGATATACTGCGGTGCATGATTTGCTTGATCTACATAAACGATGACACCGTCAAACCCATGTCCGATCGCTTGATCAGCTTGTTCTTGAATAGTATCTGGAAGTGGCAGCACCCACGCCTTCACCAAGAGCCAAGGGACAAAGTACAAGGAGACCGCTGTTCCCAGCAACAGTGTGATCTGAAAGATTCTTTTGCCTTGTTTCTTTTTCTCAGTCGTAGAATTGGGTTGGCTCATTGCGCTTTAGATGGGAGTATCGGCTAAGGACTGCTCCAAAGTTGGCCTTTATCTATTCAATACCCAATTGAATCAAGATCAGATTGAAGTTTTTCGAAATCCGACAGCTCTGGATTGAGTTCGAGTGCGAAACTCATGGTTATCTCTCTTCCATTGAAAACTGCTTCTATTTGATCGATCTTAAGTTCAACTTCGTAGTATTCTTCGGCCCATTCTTTATAGGTCGCAGGGTTGCCATCCAGTAGTCTGAGCAGATCTTTTGACCCGTCTGTGTATTCGTCGTTAGGAAGTTTGGCATTGCCGATTAGCCAATCATCATCTCTCGCATGTTGCCAGATACAAAAGGTTGTACCTATACTTTTAACTGGGTCGTTATAAATGAAGTCATTGAATTTTTTGGGTAATCCTTCTAGAACACCGAGAGGAATTTCTTGTACTAGTTCAGTTTTAACTTGAAGCTTTCTACCTAAAAGTTTGTCGACAATTGATCTCGCCGCGGTGACCTCAACGTTTCTCCATCCATTCATTTTACTTTCCTGGGCAAATCCGTTGATGCAAGTACCGTGATCTGTGAATAGAATCAACACTTGATCACCATTGCCATGGCGTATTTCGCACACTTCTTCGCTGACGCTCCAATCTTTCTGATATGAAAAGTACCGGTATTGCCAGTCTGGAGATAGAATGGCTTCCAAAGCCGATATCGACTTGCATTTTTGCCGTAATTCAACAGACTTTGGAAGAAGGTTCAATGCTTGTGTAGATGGACTACTCATTTTGGTATCACCAACAGGAATGCTGGCGTTTTATTTCGTTCTGTTGCGAAACTCGTCCCAAATCCTTGTTCCACCATAGATTTCGTTTTCTATAGGTATCAAATCAAGAAATACCATTGATTCTGTTTTGAAGATGAGTTCCCATGTAGCGCCGTAATCAGTAGATCGGTGTATTCCGTAATTATTGCTGAGTAATTGGAAATCGCCGCATTCAATAATCTCATAAACATATGCGCTCGCTCGCGGTTCGTATTGCGTTTTGGTCCAGCTTGCTCCCCAATCATCCGAGTATACAAGGTCACCGTTTAAAGCCAATTCAACAATTCTCTTCCCAATGTTATGCGTGTAATGGACGGAGCCTTCTTGTCTAATCCACTCCCAATGCATGCCACCATTCGTAGATATTAGCGTTCCTTGACTAGTTCCGGCGATCAGAATGTTGTCGAATTCATAGAGGCTTAGTGTTTGAGACTGAGCATTTGTTCTTTTCCATGATTCTGTATGAGCATCTAATGTATAAATACCAGCGTCGGTGCCAGCAATTAGCTGCTGATCTATTTGAAGAATGGAAAGCACATTGAGATTTGGTAAATCAAAATTCAAAGCCTCCCATGTTTGTCCATCGTCCGTCGTTCGGAAGATTCCTGATTGATATACTCCTACATAGATCTCATCTCCAACAACAGTGAGCGCATTGATCTTTTGGTTGGGTAGGTTGTTCCCAATTGCTTTCCATGTTGACTTGTTTTGAGAACTAATGAAAACCCCCATGTTATCAGAAGCCAAGACCAATTCGAGCCCCTTTGGTTCAAGAAAAGAAACTTGCATGGCGGGGGGTAAATCTCCAGATGCTGACTCCCATGTCTCGCCGAAATCATAGGATACCATTAAAGGATACCTGTCGGTGACTTTATCCTCATGTCCTCGTTCGAAGAGAGGAGTAGTTTCGTTCATTTCTTGAGAATCATTCAGATCAACTTGAACGGAGGAAGAGCAGCCCAAACAGAGCTGAACTATATATGCGAGCGTGAATATTTTGGAGTGCATTCTGGCCTGGTGCGAGTACTTGTTTCAAAAACCTACGTCAATGAACCAATGAGTTACCGACGCTTTGATACTCTCAATATCATAATAAAGCGTTTCGCTGAGTCACAAAAAAATGCAAAGATCTACTCAAAGCTTTTCCAGGCGACCACAAAAAAGCTTCGCAAGCAAGGCCGCTCGAAATGCAGTTTAATGGCTTTCTAGGTACCATCACACCCATGTGAAGCGACATAAAGCAATCCAGACTCCTCATCGTAAATCTTCAAGGTGAACATCATCTGCGTTTGAGTGATTTCATAGCTTCCATCCACGAAATCAATTGATTTTAGACTACTTGGATTATAATCAAGGTATTCAAGTTCGATGTCTTTAAACTCACTCCCTTGATCAGGGGAGAGCATGGCTTGAATTGGCTTCGCTGATGTTTGAGAAATAGAAAACATTGCTACCATTTCCAGATCATGGTCACTCATGGGCAAACGTTCACTCAGTTCTGGATTGAGGTCAACATTAGTAAGCATGATTAAATCTTCACAGACATCTGTAAAACCATACTTCTGATAAAACATGTAAACTACCTGTGAAGAGTCGATGTTGAACTTGTGTGTCAGTTCATTGAAGGTTTTGTCATTAAACGAGTCGTTGGTTCTACAACTAACGAAGAGGAGAACAACAATAGATAAAATTGGGAGTGTCTTCTGAAAGGTGGTTTTCATGGAATTCTATATATCATTCTTTGTTATGCAAAGCCATTAGCCTAACTCTCATCAAAAGAGTGCCTAGATGATTTCTCCCAGTGTTATCTAGACCGATTCCCCAATAATGATCAAGGGGTGAATTTGCAATGATTAAGGTTTCTCCCGTTTGAATTAAGGCATTTAACATCTCAGGGTTTTGGTTAAACTTCAACTTGACACCGAGAAACATGATGTCATCTTTCATTTCATCCCAATTATTCTTCGTTTTATGCTTCATATCATTCCCTAATTCAGTGGCGACTTTTGATGACGATGCTAATCTGATTCTCTCTGCATGAACGGGATCTGTGAATTTCTGGGACTGAAAGAAGTGTTCAACTGTTGGGTAGTATAGATCATTGAATGTGAATCCATTGCGAGAGTAGCTCGAAAGCCAATGATCACTTTCCGGTGTTAAGTCAAAATAGATGACTTGCATATCACGGATCAATGCTTCACAGTGCGATTCGAGTTGGTCTTTTCGCAGTAAGAGGCTGTAAGAATCATATTTCTCAGCTTTCAAGTATTCGCCAACCACCATCTCTTCATACTTAGAAGGAGCGTCAAGCCAAACCTGTATTTCCTCGTCATCTGGATCATTGAAGTAGCTTACCTTAAACGATTCACCCTTGGGTAGTACGAAATCAAAACGCTCTGAAAATGCCCAGGTAAAATGAATCAAACCAGACACTTTCAAGGCCTTAGCATTTCTGTATTTAGCTCCTGGAAGGATCATGAATATTTTGCGTTTAATGCTCAGCTGAACGTTCGTTACAATCTATAATGGGATTGGAGCTTTTAAATATCGAAATAATTCAACTCCGAAAGCTCATTGTCCTTTGGTAGCAATTACCAGTTCATCCTAAATCTCAACCACAAAAAAAGCCCCGCAAAGCAGGGCCTTAAATAGGAAATCATTGGTTGGTGGTTCAACCGCCGTCGTATAAGCGGTCGATGTTCTTTTCTCTGGAATCTAATTTGATCACGTAGTTCACTTCTTCCGTAGCGAAACGAAGAGCCGTATAAATCTCCTCCTTTACCGGGTGTTCGAACTCGAATGTCAAATGGTCATACCCGTGTGGGTAAGCACTCTGAATAGCTTCGAGAACTGTCTGTGGCAGCTTCTCTAGGCTCACGATTAAGTTTCTCATAAGCGTCAGTTGTATAGTTACGCTCATGTGTACTCAAAACCACAAGAAAAGTTTCACGGAACGCGAATCGATAATCTAGAAACGATAAACGATAACTATTTGGGGTTGAGGGTCATTTACGAACCACGAACCCAACAGGTACCCCAGTTATCGATAATCTAGAAATGATAAACAATAACTATTTGGAGTTGAGGAATATTCATGCATCCTACGGGCACCCCAGTTATCGTTTATAGTTTATCGATTATAGTTTACTTAAGAGATATGACTTGTTCCTTCGTCGCTTTATTCCCGCATTGATCTTCCGCTGTCCATGTGCGGATGATGCGTTTGCGTTCTACGACTTCTGTCATCGTGATTTCTACGTCTTTGCCGCTGTTGTCAGTGGCTGTGACTTCTGCCGCTGCTGGGACATCGTCTTTGCTGGCAGTGATGCTTTCTGGAATCGCGTCGAAAACAGGAGGGACGTCATCAGTGAGGATCAAGAACTGCTGTGCTGTCTCTGTGTTACCACACCCATCAGTAAAAGTGAATGTGCGGACAGTATTTCCTAAACATCCACCGCTGAACTGTTGCAGCTTTACGGATACTGAGATCTCACCGCACGCGCTTGTTGCTGTGATGGCATCCAACTTCTCTACTTCATCAACAGATACACGCATCTCGATCTGGTAGGGATCAATCGTAATCTGTGCCGTACTCCACAATGCGCCAAGCACTACCGCCAAGGTTAGGATGAGTTTTTTCATTTGAGTCATTTTTCAGTTACAGAACAAATTTAATGCCAATGAAATTGTGTTTTATCACGGAAATCTGACGATTGGTCGAGAGATGAGGGTCTCTAATCTAGAATCGATAATCGATAAACTATAACTGGGATTGTACTTGGGTTGGGGGCTTTTACCCCGGCGTCCGGCATCCGGCGTCCGAAAATAACTACGACATGTTTCGAAATGAGTATGATTCAGAATTTTTCGAACCAAGAACCAAGAACAGAGAACAAAACGGACGCCGGATGCCGGACGCCGGGGTAAGAGTTACCACAAATCAAGCCTCAACGACAAGTAAAAGTTCCTCGGATCAGCCGGCAAGATCCCAGGCCCGGGGTATCCACTTGCTCTGCGAGTGAAGTAGCTCGTGTCTAGGAGATTGTCTACCCCAGCGGAGAGGGTGAAGTCGCGGTAGCTGTAGCCGATGCCGATGTCGTGGATTTGGTAGGATGGGATGGCACCTACGACGGCGTTGATGTCGAATCCTTCTGGGGCGTTGGAGGCATCGGTGAACTGTTCAGAGACGTAGGTCCATTGCCAGTAGGTGTTGAAGGCTTTCCAGTTGACTCTTACGCCGGTTTTAACGTTCCAACGTGGGGCATACTCTACGAAGTTGCCGTCTAGGGTGGGATCTTCGTCTGAGCGATAAACGGCGTCTGTGATGGCTACGTTTCCGAAGATGCGAAGCTTCAGGTCTTGGTTTCCTTCCCACCACCAGAGGGGATCAATTTCAGTGGTGAATTCAATTCCTTTGGTGTAGGCTTCTGAAAGGTTGGTGCGTACTCGAACCAATTGCGGGCCCAGCGTTTGACTCACGGTCATGGTATCCAGCTTGTTACCAATCTTGTTGTTGTACGAGAGAATAAACGCAGACGCGTCAATGTATATCGCATTCCCAATGCTGCCTCTAAAACCAAGGTCAATTGTGTGTCCACTTTCGTCAACCATGTTGGTGTCTACCACCTGGTTTGGGTTAATGATGCGAATGTCATTGAAGTTAATCGCGCGGTAGTTCTGTGAGTAGTTTGCGTAGAACTCTTGATTCGTTCTGAACTTTCGCGAAACTCCTACACCAAACAAGAAGATTGTACGGTCGCGTTGATCATTACTGTTGAATATACGAGGGTAGGTAGGCAGTAGATTTCCTGCGCCGTCAAATAACACTTGTGTATAGCTTCCTTCTGAAGCTGTTTGAATGTACTCAGTGCGTATCCCTGGAGTAATGGTCATTTTTTCGCTAACGCGGAATACTTGCTCAGCGAAGAAAGCAAGGTTCAGGTTGTCAAATTCATAGTCTGAGCTGTTGATCAACTCGTCTGAGATTTGAGTGAAGTTCGGTGTGTCGTCATCACTTCCGGAACCTTGAATGTTGGTGTTTTGCCCGTTGAAATAGCGTACACCAGTAACAAGGGTAGAAGGTAGATCTCCCAAAGACCAGTCAAAGCGAAGACGTGATTCTACACCCCAGTTGTGGAAGTTTCCTTCGATGAGATCGCGATTCCCACCTGGGTCAGCGCGGTTGATTCTGCCGAGGTGGCCCAGGGCTAGGCGATGGGCGCGTAGCCAGAACGGACGAACCTGAAGTTGAAGGTTTTGTCCGAGTTTTTGCTCCCAGATCACAGCAGCGAGATTCCATTCAACGTTGAACCAATTGCGCTCACGCAGCACTTGGCTTGGGTCTTCCTCGAAGGCTTTGTCTGTGAGTCCGCCAGGCTGTTCGCCGAGGTACTTGTAATGCGTGTATTCAAAAGTGATGCGACGGTCAGTTGATTTCCCCAAGACAACTTTGCCATGGAAGTTGTTGGATTCAAAAGCGCTACGCTCTCTCCATCCGTCGCCTTGGCGGTGGTGCCAGTAGCCCATCACCTGCATGTTTTCAGAAGAATGTCCAAACGCGTTGAATGAGGAGAAGGTATTGAACGAAGCCAAACTCTGTTCGCTGATCACACCAATGGTGCGCTGTGGGGCATCAATCAAATCAAAGTTGAGCATCCCGCCGAACTGTGGACCGAACTGTAAACTCGCTGCGCCTCGAATCAATTCAATACGCTCAATCGCTTGTGGTGGAGGGGTGTAGTATGCTTCAGGGTAACCCAAAGGATCCGCAGAGATGTCGTATCCGTTCTGGCGGGTATTGAAGTTTGAAGTACGACTAGGGTCAAGACCTCGACCACCAATCGAAAGCTGTGCGCCACCATCTCCACTTTCCCAGATATTAAGTCCTGCTACTTGTGCAAAGAGCTGGCGTGCGTTATTGGTAGCGCTGTTGATCGGAATCTCTTTCGGACGAATAATGTCTGCCTTCTTTGCAGCATAGACCGTGAATCGTTCTACGCTTGCTGAAGGACCGTTGTTGATCCCTTGGTCGTCTGAAATGATGGCCGTTCCTAGCTCGGTGGTAATGGGCTGAAGCTTAACGCGCAGAGGAAGTGAGACTCTTTTCAAATCAATGAGGCTATCGATGTTCTCGTAGCCGAGGTATCGAATGCTAAGTAGGAAGTTATCTTCCTTGACGCCGACTTGGGCCTGACCGAGATTGTCAGTGATGAATCCCTGCGTTTCATTAATGATAATGTTGGCAAAGGGTAGGGGACGGTCGCTAGCGCTGTCGGTGACGATCACTTTGAACGAATGATCATCACTCGCCTGAGCAGCGAATGAGGCGAGGAAGCAAAGGGTCAATATGAGTAGCTTCTTACTTCTCACCGAACTGCACGTAGTATTCTTGTTTCAACATCCACGACAAGCGATCGTTGGGATCAACGCTCATGAGGTTGACCTTCGGGTCAATGAATCGTTGTGAACCACTGCCATTCACCGCCACCCATGAATCTGCGTAGATCTCAGGCGATTCGATGCCTTTCTCTCGGTAGATATCTGCGAGGTAGTGGACGTATTCAATAATCATATCAGGTTGCGTCGCCATTTCCCGCTCCTGTAGCTTCGTGAGGTGTTCGGAAGGAGCCACGATGGCTTTTCTTCCCGTTCTCGGGTCGACGACGTAGAACTCAATGGCTCCCGCTTTTTCAATTAGCATCACTCGCCAAGAGAATCGGAAGCCTAGCTCATCCCAGAAGATGTTTTCGGATTGCCAGTGACTTCTTAGTGGTGTGACGAGTTGCACGATAAAGTGAAGTACAAACACCCCAAGGATGATTGAAGGAACAGGGTTCCGTTCCGCCGTTAGGCGAGAAACAACACGACCAGATGCTTCAAAGAAACGCTGAATTGGAGACCAAATAAACGCGTGGTAATGTGCAGGGAAGAAGATCAATGTCATGAAGATCATGACCCATGGGAAAATCCCAATCGGGAAGAGCATCCAGGTCAAAATATGGAAGACCACCACCGACAGGTAGGCGAATGGCCTAGTAATTCGCCAACACAGCAAGAAGGCGATGGATAGATCGTACAAGGCGCCAGCCCATGAGAATACGTAGGCCGTTTCTTCATACATAAACAGCCAGCCGATGATAGGCATGTCTGCGCGTGCTGGTAGCCACGTGCGCATTGGCATGGCAGCAAAAAGCCATTCTGAGTGCAACTTCGCAACTCCAGCAAAGAAGTAAACGATACCGAGTTGCAGCATGAACGACCAGATGAAGAAGCGCGGTACTTTTGATACAGAGCTGCCTTTTCTCCAAACATCTACACTCAGCGCTTTGTGCGCAGGTGAGAAACAGAGGAGGAAGGCAACGATGCTGATGAAGTAGTAATGGTTGAGGTAGGTGGCCTTATCAAGCAATTCCACGTAAGTGAAAAGCAGGAAGTAACTCACCGACATCAACCGGAACTTGAATCCAATGGCAATACAGAAGGCAGAGATGGCTAGTCCTGCGAAAACGAGGTACATGCCGATGCCTGGTAAAGGCTGGATCCAATCCATTCCAAAGTAGCTGAAATGGAAGTCTGGTTGGATGTATAATTCATCAATCCAACCGTAATACCAGAAGCGCAGCGCAGCGAAGGTCATTAAAAGACCAAAGGCCACGCGCAGCGTGACCAGTGGCCAGATCGATATCTCTTCTAGCAGATGGCGGCGATATTTGTTGATTACATCAATCACCGTCCGTATCTGTGTAAGTAATACTTACGTCCAACGCACTTGTCAAATCGATCTTCAAGAGCACTACTGCTGCTTGCAATTCATCGTAGGCAGACTGCACCATCGCGGGGTCACTTTCAATCGTTCCAGAAAGTGGATCTGGCACTAGCTCAAGCGCTGCTTTGGCTGCATCTAATTGTTCGAGAATCGCATCGCTCAAGTCTTGATTCGATGGAGAATGGAAAGCACCGAATTCATCGATTAGCGCCATGATTCCTCCGGTATCATTGGCCGTCAATGCATCTCGGGTCGAAGCCAAATGCGCCAAAGCCAGTTCAACTGAGTAACCAGCATAATAGGCCTCTACTTTATCTGGAAGTGGAATGTCTAGGGTAAGCAAGCCCAATGGCAGCGCAATTTTCTCACGCTTTAGATTCTCGTAATCTCGAGTCAGGCCGTTGTGGTAGAGACTCATTCCTGAACCAACAGAAGAACCGGTAGCTGTGCTGAAAGTGTCGTCGAAACCATTGTCCCACGCCTGGTTGAGATTCCCAATGGCTGACTCTACTTCGTTTACGAGGTGCAATAGATGAGCTCTTCGTGAAGCTCCAAAGCTGTCATCGATGTAGTAATCGAGAATGCTCTGGTCATCTGCATGATGAATCATCCATCCAATGGCACAGAATCCCTTTTCGTCAAGACCTTCACCACCCGTTGAACCTTCATCGGCATGAGCGCTCACTGCCATGACATCCGCAGGGAAGGTATTCACTTCACGCACCGTATTCTGCTCATCACCTGGTCCAAACCACAAGAACGAAATACGCTGCCACTGAAGACGTGCTTCCTTCAACTGTGCCTGGAAAGCATCCAAAGAAGCTTGGTCCAAGTTAAGATCAAAGACTTCAGCCGAAACCCTCAACGCTTCTACTTCATCCACTGTTGCATCCAATTCCGGTGTGACGTAATTGTTCACCAACTGCGGAAGCTGCGCAGAGTAACGCGTATCCACCATCGGATCATCTTCTGGGTCGTTGTTGTCACAACAAGCCAAAGCGAACGCGAGGAGGAGTAGGAGGTAGGAGTGTTTCATTTTTGGTTTTTAGTCTTTGGTCTTTGGTCCTTGGTCCTTGGTCTCTAGTCTCTAGACCCTCGTCTCTTGTCTATCAAAGATTCGGAAGGTCTGTAAGTTCAATCTCCGTTCGATCAATCAAGTATGCGATGCAGGCGTCGATATCATCAGCTGTTGTCTCGTACCAGTTTGTTCCAAGTAGCGCGCGAGCTTCATCAACTTCTGTTGGTGTCAATGCTAGATCAGTGCGGTTGTGAAGGAGGTTCCCAATGAACGCGTAGGCTTCCGAAAGCTGGTGACACTTGAGTGCTGGATCATCGATGTCTTCTTTCGCTCCAATGCAGTAGTGGATGGCTGTTCCGGCGCATACCTTGTGCCATTTGATTCGGATTTCGTCAGTGCTTGGCATCACGTCAGTTCCTGCAGTGATGGCGGTACGTGCTGCGATGAAGTCTTCAAAGATGGAGTTCGTACCAAGGGCTCCGTCGCGACTGTTACAGTACTTTCCGTGGAATCGTCCGCTAGTGTAATCTGTAGGGAAGTCAGTTGGGATACCGAAGTAACCGAAGGCCTCGTCAAACTTGTGCTCAGCTTCTGTGTAGTACTTGCCAGCTGCTTCGTCAACCGGACCAGCATTATCGAAAGATCCGTCTTCTACACCGTTGATGTATGTTTCCATCGCTTGGTAGTAGAATACGTCGCCCATCAAACCTTTTTCAATCAATTGGATGTGCTCCACACCGTTCTCGTCGAGTAGGTACTGCTTAGAAGGGTTCGTTGTGCTGACAACAACTCCCGCCGTTCCATTTGAACCAGCAGTGGTGCTTGTAGATGCGGTTGCTAGGTCTTGCATCCATCCTTGGTAATCAGCAAGTGTACCTAGGAAACACTTGTTTTCCAGTTGCTTACCTGCTACTGCAGCGTCAGCAGAGAAGTGTGTAGATCCGTTTCCGTCTCCATTATTAAACATGTCGAGCAATACGGCAGCGTCAACGGCAGTTCCGCTGGTATTTGCTGTTTTCATGTAAGTAGTCATTTCCTCTAGCTGGTTCAAACGCGCTATTTGACCACTGTAGTTCACAGTGGCATTTCCGTTACGTTCGAAACAGTAATCTCCCTCTTCGCAAAGGGCAGTATTATCTGCTGGTGGGTTAATCACCAACTCATCCTTATCTTCTTTACAACCTACGGCGAGTAGGATCAACAACACGGGTAGAATAAGTCGCTTCATTTTATTTAGACTAATTTTAAATAACACCGCAAATGTCGGTCGTGACTTGCCTTCGTCCTATACCACAATTGTGGGATTTTACTTACAACTGATACATGTCATGTCTTACAAAAGAATTGTTCCAATTTTGGGAAGGGACTGTGCTGAAATGGAACTGTGGATAAAGGGTGGTTAAGTGTAGAAAACTGAAATACAATGCGTTAGATTTATTTAGTTAGCTTGGAACGCATCTTGGACAAACCGAAAACGTTGTGTACTCAGAAGTTTACATAGTGAGTGAGCATGCCCAGTTGAAGAGCTTTCTTTCTCAGCAGGTGAAGGCGGCATCGCCGAACAGCGTCATCCATCTCATGCGGCCGAAAGAGCTGAAGGGTGGAGAAGACGATGTGTTGATGTTGCTTGATCAGCTGATCTTATTGGAAGGAAGTTTAAAGCCACGAGGGCTGACCATGCCGAAGTTAGTAGCGAAGTACCCGAAAGCAGACATCGTGGTTTGTGGAGAGGAAGACTTCAGAGCTAACCAACGCTATGTGATTGAAGGAGCGCGCGATTTTATCAGCGCAAAGATGATGGCTTCACCGATGCTACCTGATTACTTGAAGATTCGAATCATTCGTGATTGGTCACCAAGCACTACTTCAAACGAAATTCGAGAGTAACCGGCTGGTGATCTGAGAACGCAAAGTCGTGATCTACAACCTGAACCCTTTCTACCTGCACATTAGAAGAAACCACAAAATGATCGATTACTGACGTATAACTACTGTCGGTGTATACGGTCTCTAGCTTACGATTGGTTGGAATCGTGGGATCTGCAACCCATGAAAATCCCTCCGGAAGCTGATCTTCTTCCAAGATAAACTCGCCGTATGAGGCGGGATCTGGGTTCTTGGGAGTATAGTTGGGTGGACATTGATTCCAGTCTCCACCAATCACTACGTAATTACCCTTGTCGAATTCCGCGCTAGCGAAATCCATTAAAAGCTTAATCTCTTCAGCAACCAAGGTGCCTGAAGTATCATAGGCAGAACAATGGGTGTTAATGGCAATGAGCTCTTTTCCATTGTCTAAGGGAATGCGCTGCGAAAGAAAACAACGATCTAAGAAGAAGATACTGGTTGGCCAGCTGAACTGCGTAGGGTAGGCATGGCGTTCCGCATTGGTTGATGGGAAACGCGAGTAATTCGCTAGTCCAGAAATGACTTTTCCCATTGGCTTGTACAGCGGCACGGGCACAAAATCTACCTGATAGTTCACCGCGAATGCATGAGAATGGTTGGGAATAGCTTCTGCAAAGAAATCGACGTGATTCACGCGGTGGCTTCGTTTAGCTACGCTATCAACTTCTTGAAAGAGGTATACATCGGCATCGAGTTCAGCGATGATCTCTGCCATGCCCTCACGGTTCTTCTTAACAATTTCTTCTGTTTGAATCACCGTGGTGCCGCCATCGTAGAAGAAATCAGTCTCTTCACCCAGGGCAGTGAATCCAATATTCCAGGTCACAAAAGTGAAGGTACTGTCAGGAGAGGTAGACGGATTGCCTTCGATGCTGATATCGATGAGTTCCTCTGGCTGAAAGTCAGTCACCGTTCCATAAATCAGAACACCTGCAACATACAGCCCGAAAATGAGCCCCAGGATAAGTACTATGCGAATGACTTTCTTCATCGATTAATGTTGTTCAATCCAATCAAGTACAAAAGCAGTCACCTGATCACGATTCGTTTCATTCAAGAGTTCATGGCGTGCTTCATGAAAGATCTGCGCAGTGAAAGCAGAGCTATGTTTCTGAAACGCATCAATCACCTTTTCCGTGCCTTTCTCTTTTTCAACGACAGGGTCAGCATTACCCGCGATATATAGGATAGGTAAGGTCTTATCAACCTTCGACAGATTCTTGTGTGCAAAGTCGGTCAAATCAGCTAGCTGGCCGAAGAAGCCTGTACTAAACACCTCTCCACAATCAGGATCATCGATGTATTTCTTCACTTCTTGTTGATCTCTAGAAAGCCAATCGAAGCTCGTTTCCGCGTTAGCGATACCTTTATTAAACTCACCAAATGTCAGCTTATCCATGAAGTGATTCGGCTTGTTCTTGTCTTTAAAAACACTCACAATTTTCGATAGCACCTTACCGGCATAAACCAACGCTCCCGGATGTGGGGGCAAAGCACTCAATATGGCACCTTTAGGTTGAATCAACCCGCGTTCAATGGTCGTTAACGCAACCATCGAACCCATGCTATGTCCGAGAACATAAAGTGGAAGATTCGTTTCGTTTGTGATTTGAGTGGCCAATTCACCGACATCTTCACCCACGCGTTTCCAACCGCCTTCACCGAAGACACCACGTTGTCCGTTTAGCTCACTAGTACGTCCATGACCACGCAAGTCTGGAACAATGATTTGAATGCCTTTTTCCGCTGCTGCTTTCGCGAAACGTTCATAGCGCGCACCATGTTCAGCCATACCATGCACGATGAGCAAATTCATCTTTGCGTTGGGTACGTCTGATTTATAGACATGTAGCTGGTGGTTATCGCTAGCGCGGAATGGGTAAGGACTGAATAGCATAGACACCAAATGTAAAGGAATTCACTTTTGGGCATGATACGCTAGTGGTAATTGTATCTTTCGGGCATGTCAGCTGAACGTTTCCCCGCTTACCATCAGCACTGCATTGTTTGTGGTTCTGATAAGCTTCGACCGATGAAGGCTTATATAAAGCATCAGATGGTACGGTGTGGAAACTGTTCGATGGTGTTCATGCATCGCATTCCTACAGAGGAGCAGCTGGATGACCATTATTCTCGATACTCCTACCATGAAGACCGATGGATTTCACCGATTACGATTCAGCGTTATCATGAGCTTCTTGACCGATTTGAGAAATATCGGAAAACCAATCGTCTGCTAGATGTAGGATGTGGGATTGGTGAATTCTTGTCAGTAGCCAAGGAAAGAGGATGGGAGGTATACGGAACGGAGTTCTCGTCGAAAGCTGTAGAAATCTGTGAAAAGAAGGGCATTCAAATGCTCCAAGGGAATCTATCGGCAAGGATATTCCCGGAGGAGCATTTCGATGTGATCACCAGCTTTGAGGTGATCGAACACATTTATCACCCAACGCATGATGTCAAGGTGATTTATGAACTGCTGCGAAAAGGAGGGATGCACTATTGTACTACTCCGAATTTCAATGCGCTTCACCGTTACAAACTCAAAGCTGAATACGACGTCATTCACTTTCCTGAACATTTGGCCTACTTCACACCAAAGACCTTAAAGCGCGTAATGAAAGATGCTGGTTTTCGTGTTGTCAAAACGGAAACAACCGGTATTAATTTGACGCGCATAGCGCGTAGTAAAGATCTCAATTCCACTGCCTTAAGAGGAGAGGAGACGCCCAATGAGCAGATGAGGGAAAAGACTGAAACCCAGTGGCACTGGCGCCTTGCGAAGGTTTTGGTGAATACCGGACTGAATATCACGGGCTTAGGTGCGGCCTTGAAAATTTCGGTGGTCAAGCCATCCTGATTTTTGACCAATGGTCTAGTGAATTTGACCGACTGTCGAGTTTCCTTAGAGATGTACCCTTTAGATTTGGTTCTTACCTGAACGTTATCCTATATTGCCCTCCCTAACCTTTAACCAACATGCAATTCTTTACCCAAGGTGTGAATGGCATCCGAAAAGATGCCCGCCGGATTGATGGCTTCAGTATCTTCAGCATTGAGGATACACTTGGTAAAGGGAATGATGAGTTTGGAAATGACGTGTTCAAACGCCACCGCAGTGGAGCTTACACGGTCATGTACGTGGACAAAGGAGCCGGAAGCCATCACATCGATTTTCAGAAATATACCCTGCATCCAGGGGCTGTTCTGTTTATTTCACCAGAACAGGTTCAACAATATGATCCAGCACGTCTGATCGGAGGATACGTTTTGCGTTTCACTCCTGAGTTTTTGTGGGAATACGCAGACCCAAGAGAAGCCATGGCGATTCGTCGTTTATTTGACAATCAGGTCAGAACGTCAATGCTAGATGCGCGTCGTTACCGTGACATCGTGATGTATTTTGAAATGGTACTTCGCGAATACAATCACGCCAATGATCAGCTGAGAGCAAGTATCATCAAGAGTTCATTGAATTTGCTTCTACTTCATGCTGATCGTTTGATTACCGACGAGCGTATCACGCAGAATGAAGAAGAGGTAGGTTTCTCGTACTATACTCGTTTCAGAGCGCGTATTCCACAACGTTTGGGCGAAACACGCAATGCGAGTGATTATGCCGAAGAGTTGGGCATTTCGTACAAGTATCTGAACGACTTGACGAAGCGTTTTGCTGGCTGCACGAGCAAAGAGATCATTGATCGAACGCTCATTGCTGAAGCTAAACGATTGGTAGTAGAAGGACAGATCAGCGTTGGACAAATTTCACGCGAGCTTGGTTTTGATGAGCCTACCAACTTCCGCAAGTACTTCCGTAAGCACACCGGAATGGCACCGTTGAAATTCCGTCAGGAGAACTGATCCGAATCATTTCCTTCTAGGCCTTGGTTCCACAAGTGAATTTCTATCTTGCGGCAACCGAATTTGTGATGGAGAAAATACTGCAAGCGATCCGGGAGAACACCCCGGAAGGTTTTGACTACGAATGGCTCGGAAAATTCGTCCGCGCGATTGATGTTGATTCGTTGAACTACAAGGGGTATCTCCCTGAGATTACTGATAAAAAAGACTACGCACGAAACATTCTTTGCTTAGAGCCTTTTGAGTGTGTCTTATTATACTGGCCACCAGGAGTAGAAAGTGCGGTACACCACCACAAGGGATTCTGGGGCTATGTGCTCTGTCTCGAAGGAACGGTAGATAACATCGAATACATTCAATCCGGAGATCAACTGCTGGAATCGCGCACCATTCGTGCTCAAGCTGGTGGTGTGTTGAATGAACCAGACAACACCATTCACAAAATCGTGAACCCGAGTGAGGAAGAGTACCTGGTAACACTCCATTTCTACTACCCGGCATTAGACACACTGGATAGACTTCGCATTTTTGATCTAGATAAGGGCGCTGTTGCCACCTTGAATGAGAAGGCACCAACTGCAAGTTTTGCGCATCCGAAAGACAATTACCATGCTTTCGAAGAAGATGCCTTTAAGTATGTATCGCTGGCAGACAATCCGAAGACAAGATCACATCGCATTTATCCTATCATTCCAAAGCCTTCGAGCAAAGTCATTGCTGAACTTATTGGTGGCTACTATAAAGAACAAGCCTTGGAATATGACAGTTTTGATCTTAAGCACGAGTCGCGCAGAAAGTACACCGAACGTATTAACGCCCTGATCGCAGATAAACTGAGTGAATCTTCAGTTCAAAAGGTGCTTGACCTGGCTTGTGGAACAGGTCGTCGAGCATTGAAGATTCGCGAAGAAAGCGAAGCATCGTACGACTTGATGGGAGTGGATCTTAGTCCGGAAATGTGCGCCGTAGCCCAAAACAGAGGCGTCAATGCTCAATCAGGAAACTGGTTAGAGATGGAACTGCCAGAAGGGTCTTTGTGCGCTATCACCTTCTTATATGCCTATGGACATATTCCAACAGAAGAAGAACGACGTCAGGCGCTGAAGAAGGCTTTGGTTTCATTGAAGCCAGGTGGACTGTTGTTCTTCGACGCGTTTAACCTCAACGATAAAAACGAATGGGGCCCACATGCCGTGAAGGCTTATGAAGAGCACAACCTAGCTTCATTTGGGTATGAAAAAGGGGATGTGTTCTACAAGAAAGTAGGTGGCGAAGAAGTTGCCTTCTTGCACTACTGCGAAGAGGATTCCCTGAAAGCCTTCTTGGAAGAAATTGGTTTTGATGTCATTGATTTAAAACACATTGGTTACGTCCATCGCTCGGGGGAAATTCTCGACAATGATGATGAAGGCGCCCTGTTTGTTGTCGCACAAAAACGATGATAGAGGTCATTTTTTGACCGTGATTTGCTTGCTATCTTGCCCTTAAGTGAACAGCCAGATGTTTCTGCTGTTCCAATTAAAATTCAACCCATGAAAGACCTAGGTTCTGTACGTAAAGACTATTCAACGCACATCTTGTTGGAGTCTGAGGCTCATGAAGATCCGTTTGATCAATTCGAGAAATGGATGGAAGAGGCCAGAACGAATGATCCGGAAGACTACAATGCCATGAACTTGGCGACTATTGGTGATCATGGTTTCCCGAATCAACGTATTGTCTTGTTGAGAGAGTTCTCTCGTGAGGGCTTGGTTTTCTACACGAATTACAACAGCGTAAAAGGACAAGAGATTGGTCAAGACCCGAAGGTGGCGATCAACTTTTTCTGGAAAGGACTTGAGCGACAAATCCGAGTGAAAGGAGAGGCGCGCAAGTTGCCTGCTGAAGTATCAGATGCCTATTTCGCTTCTCGTCCGAGAGAGAGCCAGTTAGGGGCGTGGGTGAGCGACCAAAGCACGGTGATTAAAAGTCGAGAAGAGCTCGAGCGTCGCATGAAAGAAATTGAAGACAAGTATGAAGGGAAAGAAGTTGATCGTCCATCACATTGGGGCGGATACCGCGTATTCCCAGTATACTTTGAATTCTGGCAAGGAAGACCAGGTAGACTTCATGACCGTCTTTCATATCGTGTAGATGCAGATGGCGCTTGGTATCAGGAGCGATTGGCGCCTTGATTGATTAAGCCTATCTTGTCCCCATGATCGGGATATTACTCATTTACTTCATTGGTCGCGCATTCTACAATCTTGCCGACAAATTCAACGAGAACAAATGGCTTTGGGCAATCCTTGGTGTAGTTAGCTATTACGCCGGTTCATTTGTTGGTGGAATATTATTCGGTCTTCTCGAAGAATTCGAAATCATGCCGAGTGGTGGTCCTGATGATCTTCACGTTGCTTCTATTGCTCTTGCCGTAGTGTTCGCAGCGGGTGTTGTAGTCGCTTTCTACTTCATCTTGAAGAGAATGTGGACACGAAGAGGTGTTGTTATCACCTCTGAAGTCTTGGACGGAGATATCGAATATTGAATTTGTTCACGCCCCTTTCCTAGAAACATTGAATTCGTCTTTGGGTTATTAAGCCAAAGCACGAATTATGTTTACGCTCCTTATTCTTTTTGCACTTGCTCAACCCTTGATGTTAGACATGGGGGAAGGCAAAGCGGGTTCTGACTGGTATATCATCAACGATGGTGTCATGGGAGGAAGGTCATCCAGTTCTTTTGACCTCGAGAAAGACCATCTCCATTTCGCTGGAACCATTAGCCTCGAAAACAACGGCGGATTCGCTAGTCTGAGAAGCCCTTGGAACAAATACGACTTGAAAGGAAAGAAGTCGGTCACGATCAAAGCTCGTGGTAATGGTGGGCAATTCTCATTGGTCTTAGAGAAGAATCAAGAGTGGTGGCTGCCTACCTATAAATACACCTTCGAACCGACTTCGGAATGGCAGGAATTCACCATAGATCTCAAAGATTTGGTTGAATACACCATTCAAGGAAAGACCGGGAAGAAGTTGGGAAAAGATGGAATTGAAGAGATCATCCGAATCGGAATAATTAAGTACGACGGTAAAGCTGGTCCCTTCGAGTTGGAGATTGACGAATTGATGTTTCAGTGATATTTCGTTGGCGAAAAAAGAAGCAACTTGCAGGTATGAAAACAGATGCGAGCATGTTAGACTGGGGAGACGTATTACGTTTCGCCAATCACGGTAATCCAACACCGGAACGTCGAGATGAACGTTCTGAAGAAGAGTGGAAAGCGACCTTGACTCCTGAAGAGTTCAGAGTGACTCGACTCAAAGGAACGGAACGCGCATTTAGTTCTGAAATGTGCAGCTTGTTCGACCCAGGCAAGTACAAATGCGTGTGTTGTGGAACACCGCTATTTGATGCGAGTGTGAAGTTTGAAAGCGGCACGGGATGGCCTTCATTTACGCAGCCTATCAAAGAAAGTGCAGTCGCTTACCATATTGATTCTACTTTCGGGATGAAAAGGGTAGAAACGGTATGTAATACCTGTGATGCGCACTTAGGCCACGTTTTTCCTGACGGCCCAGCGCCAAGTGGACTTCGTTACTGCATCAACGCTGTTGCCCTTCGTAAAATGGAAGACTAACGTTTCCAAGGGAAAGTGGTGATGTAGCCAGTGATGGTGATGCTGTTTCTGTGTACACCTTCGACTTCAAAGAGGTCTCCAAAGTTTCGTCCGTAATAGATAAAGAACTTGTACAGTCCGATGCCCACTTTCGGTCTGAATATAAGTGACCGTCCGTTGTCTGTTGGGTACCAATGCATATCTGCACCTGCGTTCACTCCAGCGACAAAGGCGTAGGTGTGAGCCCATACACCCACTTTGGGAGCGATGGTTTCGTAGGTCCAACTGTAGTTTCCACCTCCGTAGATCCCGAATGAAGTGCCGCCACCTTCACCATTCATGAATTGACCTAAGCCTAGGGCAAGACCTACGGGGTATTGTGAAAAGGCGCTGACTTCAGGCATGATTCCTAAGGAACGTTCGCTATTTAGTAAAGCTGAGCCATATCCGTGATCTCTATGGAAGAAAGGTGGTTTTGTCCATGTAGGAATAGAATCACTCGAGATAATTTGTGCTTCCGCGCTAGCGAATAATACTAAAGAGCTGAGAAGAAGGAGAAGGCGCATATGCTTTGAACGATTCCAAAGCAATGATATTTCTTTTTCCTCTTTCGCCAAAGGCGGAAAAGTGCATTATCGTTTAACAAAACGAACGAACTCCTTATCGTTGTCCTCTGTGGTAACAATATAAACTCCCGCAGCCCAGTCGCTGACGTTTAGGCTCTTACGCTCACCTTCACGGATTTGAATGCGTTCAATGCGATGTCCGTATAAATCGAATACCTCCAACTGCATTTTAGTTGAACCATCGTTGTACACTGTGACCACTTCATTTCCAGGGTTCGGGTATAGTCCCCACAAGCCGCTGTCGTCCGTGATGTAGACAGATCTGACCATTGAAAGGCTATTCGCCCCTGAGAAGTCCATTTGACGAATGCGGTAGTAGGAAGTACCATGCAGGGCATGCGTATCTGTATAGTCATAGTTGATGAGCGATTGGCTATTACCGGCACCATCTACGTAGGCTATCACTTCCCAATCTACTGCATTGGTCGAGCGTTCTATTTTGAAGAGTTGGTTGTTAGTCTCACTAGAGGTTGACCAATTCAACTTGACATCTCCGCTCACTGGAGACGCAGTAAAATCAGCAAATTCAACAGGAAGGAAAAGCATAGCAAATCCTAAGGTGAAGTCGATTCCTTCGGGAATGTCGACTCCTGAGAACGAATATCTCACGCCATCAGAAGTGGCAGGGATAATGTTCAATGGGGTTTCGTCAGCGTAGTATCCATCACCATCAATATCAGCGATTAAGCGGAAATCAACCGCATTGTTTGGCATATAATCTGACAGGTCAAAGGTGAGGGTTGTAGCTCCTACATTTCCTCCAACTTCATCGAATATCCAGCTACCTGAAGAACGTCCTGCAATGTTATTCGGGAGGTCACTATTTCTCCAACCGAACTTGAAATCGCTATAGCCCAAGAAGAGATATTCATTCAGTCCAAGGTCAGAAGGGTTGCTCATGCGCACGATTCCAGAACCTTGAGCTACCGTATTGGAAACACCTCCTTGACTTCCAATGCCAATCACATGGTGGTCATGGTTACCCCATGTAGGGTGATCTCCATAGTAGTAATCATTGCCGTCAAGCGGAATATCAAACTTAGCACTCAAGTAATTCTCAATGATGTTACGTTGAGCCAATCCGTGAATCTGGTTGTAGAGGATGAACTCCGCAATTTGTCCTTCAAATTCGTAGCGTTGACCGTTTTCTTCTTCATCAATGAAGTAGCTATCTCCGTGCATAGCGCCAAGACAAACGTTGCCTTCACTTGGGTATCTTAACCCAACACCTTCTGCAGTGTCAAGTAAACCACCGTTCATATACACGTCCATGGTGCCATCAGCATCTTCATCACCGTCGATATGAACGCTAATGATGTATGCTTCTTCCTGATCTACTTCGTCGCTGATATAGGTGTATTCCCATTCCGAACCTTCACCATCATCAGAAATATTATAGGTTCCGACAAACAGTTCGTCTTCCTCAATCCAGATATTGAATCCACGTTCTTCGCCACCTTCTTCATAGATGACCATACGGTCTTCTGTTTCTTCCCCTGTTGTGAATACGATATAATAGCTTCTTTGGGCAACCGGGTTCGCTGTAGAAAAGGTGTTGATATCACTGTTGTTATCGATCTTAAGTCGATCGTTATTACCATCAAACTGAATCGTCGGATAGCCATTTAAGGCATAGTCATTCTCGTATACAACCATTGGTCTACGTCCGCCAACTTCATAAGCGGCTAGCGTGTTTCCACCGTAGTTTTTCCATTGCGAGATAAGCTCTTCTTCGTCAATAGAATAAAGAACATCAGCTGAAAACCAGAATCTGTTTTGGGCATCACCTTGAACACCTCCTGGGCCTTCTTGGGCCATTGAAATGAGAGAGAAAAGGAGGGCAGTGACTAGGGTAATTAGTCTGTTCATCCGCACGAGTTTGTTTTAAATCAGGTAGGATTATTTACTCGATGATGTGCGTAAAGGTTACGATGAAGTGTAAGTTTTTTCCTACGAGTGGTGGAATGCGGATCGCGGATCGCGGATCGCGGAACGAGGAATGCGGAACGCGGATCGCGGAATGCGGATCGCGGAATAATAGTGGAACGGACGCCGGATGCCGGACGCCGGATTTTATTGCCTCTTGAAATCCCCATTTCTCCATGCCTGGATAAACTGTGCCCAGGCGATAGGGTTCATCAGAGAGATGGTAGGGAGTTGACCAGCGTAGCTGATTTTATTTGACTCTTGCGTGATGGCGTAGCGGTATGCTTCAGCGGCGCTTGGGTCGATTTCTCGCATGCGCTCGTACATCATGGCTGCTTCGAGGTTTTTCTCGGCGAGCTCTTCTTCTGTGCGAGGGATGTCGAGGGCGAGGAAATCTTGCTTGAAACGTTCCTTGGTTGGCCAAGGGTAGACGTAAGTGGTGTTCAGCTGGATGGTGTCTCTGCTGAGAAGCTGAACAATGTTGTAACGAGGATTCGAGAGTGTATCAGGGATGATGTACTCTTCAGGCATGTATCCAATTCCAGAGAATTTGATGGTGTCTCCCGCGAATGCTGGGATGCTGAAGAATCCTACGTTGTCTGTGATGCTTCCTCGTTGATCTCTTTCACGGTATACAGTGGTGAAAGGAACTGGATTCAAGGAATCTCCTGTCACAACCAAACCACTGAACTGAATCACGGCTTTGGTGCTGTCTTGAGCGTTCAATTGAACGGCAGTAATGAGAAGGACAAGAAGGATTAAATTCCGCATTGTATCAAAGATAGCTAAAAACACTCCTCCTTAGGACGTTAGCCTGGGTGTGTTTTGTTACAGTTTGAATCAATTAACACCTGCGGTCTTGAATTCGCTTGTAAAGTGGAACTCAATTTCTGGGAAATTCTGACGCTCCATATCTAGCAAGAACTGAGAAGGAGCGAGGTAAACGTCGTTTCCATCCTTGTCTTGAACGATTTCGAGTGCTTTGATACGTTTGAACTCCTCTAATTTCTCTTCGTTCTCAGTAGTCAGCCAGCATGCTTTGAAGTAGTTCTTCGGACGGAATTCACACTTTGCGCCGTATTCGTGTTCCAGTCGGTATTGAATTACCTCAAACTGAAGTTCACCAACGGTTCCCACGATTTTACGACTTCCAGCTTCTCGGATAAACAACTGAGCCACCCCTTCATCGGTCAGCTGCTTGATTCCTTTATCGAGCTGCTTGCTCTTCATTGGGTCAAGGTTAACCAACTCTTTGAAGATCTCAGGAGAGAAACTAGGAATCCCTTGGAATTGAAGTGCTTCACCTTCGGTTAAGGTGTCTCCAATCTTGAAGTTGCCGGTGTCATATAATCCAACCACATCACCTGGGAAGGCTTCGTCGACCACATTCTTCGAGCGCGCCATGAAGGTCGCTGGATTGGCGAATTTCAGCTTCTTTTCCAGTCGTACGTGGTTGAAGAACTTGTTGCGTTCAAACTTACCCGAGCAAACGCGCAAAAAGGCAATGCGGTCACGGTGCTTTGGATCAATATTCGCGTGAATCTTGAAAACAAACCCAGTGAATTTGTTCTCGTCTGGAGCAATGTCACGCACGTCTGTAGGACGAGGCTGTGGAACAGGAGCGATGCGGACGAAGGTGTCGAGCATTTCTTGAACCCCGAAGTTATTTACGGCTGAACCAAAGAATACAGGGGCAAGTTTCCCTTGCAGGTACTCTTCGTCTTCAAACTCTTCATACACTCCTTGGATCAAGTCAACATCTTCGCGCAATTGATCGGCATGTTCGCCTACCAATTCATCAAGCTGTGGGTCATCAAGGTCTTTAATTTCCACCTGCTCGTGAACCACTTTGGTCTTGTTCGCTTCAAACAACTTCAATGAACTATTGTAGAGATCGTACACCCCTTTGAAGCTATACCCTTTACTAATAGGCCAACTCAGCGGACGCACATTGATATTCAACATGCTTTCTAGCTCATCCAAAAGATCAAACGGATCACGTCCTTCAAGGTCAACCTTGTTCACGAAGATGATTACAGGGGTATCGCGCATACGGCATACCTCCATGAGTCGCTTTGTCTGCTCCTCCACACCTTTCACACTATCGACTACGAGAATGACGCTGTCTACAGCAGTCAGTGTTCGGTAAGTGTCTTCCGCGAAGTCTTTGTGACCTGGGGTGTCAAGGAGGTTGATTAAGAGTCCTTTATACTCAAAGCCCATCACCGATGTAGCCACCGAGATTCCACGTTGACGTTCGATATCCATGAAGTCAGACGCGGCTGTCTTCGTGATCTTGTTATTCTTCACTGCACCCGCTGTCTGGATGGCCCCTCCAAAAAGAAGAAACTTCTCTGTCAGCGTTGTCTTTCCGGCATCTGGGTGAGAGATGATCGCAAAGGTTTTCCGTTTATTGATCTCTTCGTTCAATGACATGGCGGCAAAGGTAGATTGTTTTCGTGGAAGAGGAACGCGGAATGCGGATCGCGGATCGCGGAATGTGGAATGTTGAACGTGGAATGTGGAATGCGGTGGTGAAGCTATAGGAAAAGAAACGGACGCCGGACGCCGGACGCCGGAATAGAGATTGCGGAACGCGGAACGCAGATCGCGGCGGTGATTTCCCAGAAGAAAGAACGGACGCCGGATGCCGGACGCCGGAATAGGGACGTCGCAATTTCGTATCTTGTCTACACCAAACCAGAGCCATGTACCTTAATCGCTTTTGCCTTTGCCTTGCGGCATGCTTTCTTAGTGTGAGCCTTTTTGCGCAATCACCTTCACCTTTAGAAATTGAATTGGAACCTTTCATTACCGGGATGAATGATCCTGTTGGGATTTATCATTGCGGAGATGATCGTTTGTTTATCATCGAGCAAGACCTCGGACATATTGAGGTTTATGATGCGATGGGGAATGATCTTGGAACCTTCCTTGACATCGGGGGCTTGATTAGCAATGGCTCAGAACGTGGACTGCTTGGATTAGCTTTCCATCCAGATTATTCGAACAATGGGTTCTTCTTCGTGAACTATACCGATGGTTCGGGTGATACTCAAGTGGCGCGTTATACTGTTTCTGGCAACCCTAATGTGGCAGATGCCGGTTCGGCGGAACTGATTATCAATGTGGATCAACCTGCGGGTAACCACAACGGAGGGCATATTGCATTTGGTCCTGACGGTTTCCTTTACGTTGCTCTAGGAGATGGTGGCGGACAAGGAGATCCGAACAACTACGCACAGAACCCTCAGAACCTTCTGGGTAAGATTTTACGACTGGATATTGATAATGGCTTGCCTTATTCGATTCCAGCTTCGAATCCGTTTGTGGGTGACGCGACGGTATTGGATGAGATTTGGTCTATAGGCTTCAGAAATCCGTGGAAGTTCTCTTTTGATCGATTGACAGGAGACCTATGGATTGGAGATGTTGGACAGAACGATTGGGAAGAAGTTGATTTCCAAGAAGCATCTTCGGTAGGAGGTGAGAACTACGGGTGGCGCTGTTACGAAGGAACAGATCCATATAACACTTCGGGGTGTGCAGGTGCTGCGGCGTATGTTGATCCGGTGGCACAAGTGTCTCATGGTGGTCCGTACAACTGGTGTTCAATTACTGGAGGTCACGTTTACCGAGGAAGCGAATTCCCGAACATGTACGGCAAGTACTTCTTCACTGATTACTGCGCTGGTGACTTCTTAGCATTGACACCAAACGGTGGAGGTTTTGATCAAGACGAAGTTCTACTCGGACAAGGATTTGGCTGGGTAGCGTTTGGAGAAAACATGGCCGGAGACCTCTATGTTGCCAATCTGAACGGAACAATCTATAAACTCGTTGACCCATGTGGTGATTTGGATCCTCAAATCTCAGGAAACGACGTGTCTCTCTTTACTTCAGGCGGTGACAATTACTACTGGTACCAAGATGGAAACCTCATTGCAGGAGCCAACGGTTCAAGCTTTTCGCCTACTGAAGCAGGAGCGTACTTCTGCGTGGTTGAACTTGCCGATGGATGTGCAGCGCCAACACCAACAGTCAACTGGGGAATCGTTTCAGGTATTCTAGGTTGTACTAACCCTAATTCAGACAATTACAACCCATCAGCCACAATTGATGATGGCACATGCATTGGTCCAAACGGTGAAGAATGCGTTGCTGACCTTGATGACAATGGACTCGTAAACGCTGCTGACCTCCTCATTTTCCTAGGAGCATTTGGCCAGATATGTGATTAATCTCCGTCCACCGTCCACCGTCCACCGTCCACCGTCCACCGTCCACCGTCTGCTGATAGAAGAGTATCCGTGGAACGTAGAATGTTGAACGTGGAATGTGGAATGTGGAACGAATAAAAGACCTTTAGCCCTTTAGCCCTTTAGCCATTTAGCCATTTAGCCATTTAACCCTAAATCGAAATAACCCCATCATCCCCAACCATCAACACCAGCTCATCCCAACTCAACAGGCCCATGCTGATGGCTTCTTCCAACTTTGCCATGTCTTGAATTGAAACCCTGATTTGAAAGGGGAGTGCTTCAGTAATCTTGCTGTTTTTGCAAAGCAGCGCTGGTTCAGGGTATGCGAAGGTCAACGAATCGACAACGAAATAGATGGAGTTGAAACCTTCTTTGGATAACGTTTGAAGGGTCTTTTCGTTGATTTCTTGTTCGACTTCGATGTACTGCGTGTAGGGGCCACGATCACTCAATGCGCCAAATTGAAGGTAGCGTACGAGTTCATCTGATTCGAAAGGACTTGCCTCTTCTTTCAAAAAGATCGCAGGGAAATGTGGGATCACTGGAGTTGTTGCATCATCTACTTCGACACCTTGCCAATGTGCCTTGCCGTTTACAATAGATTGAACGAGTCGTTCAGCACCTCCAGTGGCAATGGCATTAGTAAGGCCAGGAGAAGGTTTCCATCTTTCAGTTCGAACAAATTCATCCGCCTCAGCGAATTTACCTGCAGACACCAGTGTGTTGAAATAGCCCACCTTGAGTTGTTGGTCATGTGGGTATTCAAGGGTGTTCTGCTAAAATAGAGTAAGTGCCGTGTCGAGATGTGATAATCCTGTAGCGTCATCTCCTAGCATTAGAAAAGCATTTCCTGCATTCGCATGAGCTTGTGGGTCACCATGATAATAGCTCAGTACCTTATTTGTGGAAGCAATGAAATCTGCAGAGTTCTTTTGTTGAAAGGAAACCCATGATTTTAGTTCCCATGCGCCAATGTTCTCTGAGTTCAACTCAATAGCGTGATCGAGGATAGTATGTGCAGAATCGAGCAAGGCTTCTTGGTTGCTGCTATTCCGATACTCTTTGATAACAATCTGAGCTTCGTAGAGTAAGGCACTGGATTCGGAATGAGGATCACAAGATGAAAAGACTACGATGAACGCGGTCAAGATTGAAAGGTACTTCAGATGCATGCCGTGAAAATAGCAAATGATTCACGAGCACATAAGAAAGCCACGATTCAGAGTATTCCCAGCAACGATTCCACAACCACACTTTCTTCAAATCGTCTACTGCCTTCTTCCGATTTCCGCGATAGCGTTGTTCGAAGTTCCTTGTCGAATAAGGCGCGTACATGAGAGTTGAACGCATCGATGTTACCGGGCGTGTAGAGCATTCCGATTTCTCCGTGACCTAATAAGTCTGGAGTACCTGATGTGTTGGTGCCGATGATCGGCAACCCACTGGCCATGGCTTCGATGGTGACCATTCCGAATGTTTCCCCCACACTGGTCATAGCGAAGATGTCGAGTGCACCAAATGCCTTTTCGACGTCACTTCGATGAGGAAGGAAGTGCACACGACTATCCAATTCCGCGTTAGCGACAATCGCCTTCAATTTTTGAATGAACGCATCACCTTCATTCTTCGTTGGATCACCCATGATGAGAAGGTGCAAGTCAGCTCGTTCTTGGGCCAAAATGATGAACGACTCAATGAGGAATTGCTGGCCCTTCAATGGGTCAATTCGGCCGATATTCCCGAGAAGAAGCGCTTCTGTGGGCAAACCTAGTTCATTACGGACCTCACTTTTCTCTGACTTCTGTTTGAAGCGATCCATATTCACCGCCAGAGGAATGGTGTGAATTCTTTCCTTCGGGAATCGCGTCATGTTCTTCACTTGATCAGCGAGAAAGGGCAGAGGAGCCACCCAAATATCAATCTGTCGGAATCGGAAGGTATGTGCTGGGTCTTTCTTCGAAACGCCAAACTGCATTGCCTGTTGGTACAGAAGTTTAAACTTCCGCTTCGAGAAGCGTTTTGCCCAGCCGCAGACATCAATGTCTCTGGTATCGCGGATCCAAACTACATCTGCGTTCAGCTCATTAAAAATCTTTCCAATCTTCCTGGCCGAGGAGAAATCGAAGTATTTCTTGTTCCGTTCAACATGAATAACCGAGAGTTCTTCTTTCTGAGCTGCTTTGTCAAGAGGAGAATCTTGCACACAGACCAAGGTCACGATTTGATGCGCTTTTTTCATGCGCAAAGCGAATCGCAAGACATTCATCTCTAGTCCGCCCCAGCTAATGGAGCTACAATAAAAGGCGATTCGCTTATTGTCCACTATTTAAAGCGTGTCTGAATGCTGTCAAGTACAGCACGATTTCCATGTTTTACATGGATTCCGTCACTGCCAATGTCGATGCCTAATGGATGAATGCTGGTTGCCTTTTCATCAATCATTAAAGTGAATAGACCTTCTGGGTACTTTGCAAGTAAGTCTTTAACGCGATTGGAGGTATTTCCATCGAACGGAATGAAAAGATCAAATCCGCCATCAATTTCGTTGATCTCGGCAGGACGTCCACCACAAGTAATGTCAGTATGGTCAAAGCGATGGAATTGTACCCAATTGTATTCTGGATGCTCATCACTGCGCCAATCCTCGCGCCGATTCACCATGCGCGTCCAAATCTGTAATGGCAATAAGTCAATGGTTACGCGCGAGTGCTTAGGCACAAAGTAAAGTCCGTCTTCAGCAGGGAACTGGTAGGTCATTTTCAGGCTATCCAAGACTTCCTGAGAAAACTCGTTCACGCCATCGAAGTTCTCTGCTGTGCGCACGAATCCAGTGGTGGCAGTAGTATCTTCAGTAGGATTCTCTCCTTGAGGGTCTTTCGGGTCTGTGTCACAATTTGAACAAGCAAACATGAAAAGCGAAGCCAGGAAGAAGAGTGGGAGTCGTTTCATCATGAGTTCGGACGAATAATGATTTCACTCACGTTTGAACTTTGAGGCATGTTCACAGCATGCGCAATTTGCTCAGCAATCAGTTCCGCAGTCATACCAGCTTCGAAGTTTGGTTTGTAGCTCTTCAAAAGCTCTTCATTCTTCGTCTGGTCGATAAACTCTGTGTTCACAGCTCCAGGTGAAATGGTTGTTACGCGCACCTCTTTGCGAAGCTCAATTCTAATGGATTCAGAAATGGCGAGTACAGCATGCTTCGTTGCACAGTACACACCAGAATTTGGGAAGACATTGTGAGAGGCTACCGAACCAAGGTTGATGATATGCCCATGTGTTTTACGCAATTCAGGAATGCCAGCATGCACACAAGTCAAGAGACCTTTCACGTTCACGTCAAACATCGCATGCCAATCCTCTAGTTTAGCATCGATGAGTGGGTCGAATAGTCCCATGCCCGCATTGTTGATTAGAACATCAACACCTCCGAAGGCATCGACACACTTCTGAACCATCGCACGCACTTCGTCTACATTCGTGACGTCACATTTGATGGTGTCTATCTGCCCTGGGAATTTAGCTGCGAGTTCTTCAAGACGATCTGTTCGTCTTGCGCTCACTAAGATTTTATTTCCTTGTTTGGCGAGGAGGGAAGCAGCAGCATATCCAATTCCGCTGCTAGCGCCGGTAATGATGATTCGTTTCGACATGATGCGAATTTAAGGCTTATGGCTTTAGACGTATGGCCTATGTATGAATTCTTTTGCTCAAGTGAATACGCTGAATGACGCTCACTTTCGCTGACCGAATTCTTGTCTTAGAACTTCTTCTGCTGGCTTGTTTTGAGGGGTAAATCTGTTATCTCCTGGGCCACCAGACTTACCGTGATTCGGAAACCATTTCCAAACAAAACCGCCAGCGAACCAGGGTTTATCCCAGAACTGATTGAACGTGGCTCGGTAGGCATTGGATTGACTCTCGAGATTCACTGATTGTCCTTTTCCAGTTTCCCATGGTTTCTCTCCAGTGTAGTCGTTAGAGCGGTAACCCCACTCCGTGAACAGGATCTTCTTCCCGTAGTCTGAAGAGTATTGTTGGAGTTTGTTTACCCACTTACTCCAACCTTCTTCCAATTCTTCCTGTGTTGGAGAAACACCATCATCGAGCGGGAAGTAGGCGTCTACGCCGATGTAATCAAGGTCATCCCAGAAGGGCATTCGTTTGTAACTATCCCAATTGGCAGCATAGGTCAGTTTACCATCGTAAACCTCGCGGATATCTGAGATGAGTTGTTTCCAGTATTCAGGACGTTGTTCCGCGAATGCACAGAGTTCAGTTCCGATACAGAACATTGGGAGTTTATGTTTTTGGCTCATTTCCGCATAGATCATGATGAACTCGCGGTAATCGTTTTCGAATTGAACCCAATCTTCTTCGCTGTCAAACTCTTGATGTCCCGTGAAACTTCCCCAGTCTAACCACAGTTGTGGTTTGATCATCACAGAAAGTCCTTGTTCGTGAGCCACTAGGATGCTTTTCTCTGTGCCTTCAGCGGATTCACCCCACCATTGCCAATTGAGATTGGAGTGACGAATATTCGGTTTACCGAGATCACCATAGGCAAAGGGCATCAAGGTGATGTAATTCGCATGAATGCTCTTGACGGAATTGAAATTTGATCCATCGATGGGGTTTGGTCCTCCCACAAATGACACCCCATTAATCATGGGTTCTTTTTCAAAACTACGCTGTGCTCCACACGCAATGGTGAAACAAATGAGAAGAGTAATTCCTAGTAAACGCACGCTTATTCGATAATCAATCGTTGCGTCAGTTGTCGTCCATCAGCTGTGGCAACGAGAGTGTAAATACCACTACGAATAAAAGGGATTTCGAATGAATTGTTGCTGAATTCGAGGAGAATACGACTTCCTTTAGCATCAATTAACGCCAACGTGTCGATGCGTACATCTGTATGTATTTGAACCGTGGCACCGGCATTCGATAGGTTAGGGTAGACCTTGAATTGTGGTTGGTCCAAATCTGTCACTGAATTCGCACATCCCAGTTCACCACTTACCGCATCGAATACCTCTTCTTCAAGGGTGTAGAATGCAGAAGTGTTCCCAAACGAGAATCCATTCCATGATCCATTAGTCATGAAGATGAGTCCGAACTCTTCGTCTTTATTGAAGTACCAATCGCTGATGAGACCGTAAGCTTCACCTGGATGGCCAAGGAACGTCATATCAGGAATGACGATGTCTCCCATTGAGGTGTTGGTCGTTTGCTGAATCCCGAGTCCCCATTGGTTGAAGAGGTTATAGTAGTTGTCGCCATTGCTTCCGTCGTAGGTCCATACAGGAGTGTGCATGAGCTCCATCAATTCGGTAGAAATCAGCTGGCCACTCGCAGGGTGGAAGCCATTGTTCATGTGCAGGATCATCAATTGTGATAGATCGTATACACTGCTTCGAAGTCCTCCTTGAGGTGCGAAACGCGAACCGTTGGTTCCTGGCAAGTAATCACCAAGATCTGGTTGTGCTGGAGCCACTCCTTGGTAGTTGTCTACCTGTGGGTTCCATCCACCTTGGTTTCGGTAGATGACTGCGAGGTTGTCAATATTTTCGATGTTGGCCGTGTTGTAGGTGCAAGCCAAACCAAGAGGTTCGAAGATGAGTTCTTCCATCAGAAGATCGAAGCGTTGTCCGCTGACTGACTCCATAACCGTCGCCAGCACTCCCATATTGATGTTGCTGTAAGCGAAATGGGTTCCAGGTTCCTCCGTGCGCCACATGTTTGATGTGTAGTAGTCTCCGTCTGGATGAACAAGTTCAAACATCGAAGGCAAGTTGGCGCCTAAGCTATACGTGTCAGAAAGGAACGGACTGTAGCCATCACCATCTTGCAATGAAGAGGTGTGACTCATTACCATTCGGGTAGTAATGACGGTGTTTGGGTGATTTGGATTGGCAAATTCATAACCGAGGTAGTTGCTTACCGGCGCATCCAAATCGAGTAAACCTTGATCTACCAACTTCATAGCGCCAGTAGAAGTGATGGCCTTCGAAATAGATGCAATGCGGTACATGGTACTATCGTCAATGGCAAGATCTCTTGTATAGTCTTTGGTGCCGTAGTGATAGTGTGCATGAACGTTTTGTCCACAAACAACCAATACTGACATTCCCATCAACTGGTAGTCTTCAGCAATGGCATCTAGGTCTTCTTCTAGACTTTGAGCTTGAATGGTGATTGAGAAAGAGAGAAGCGCAAAAAGCGCCAGGAGTCGAGAGTTTAGTTTAAGATCCATGGAACTTCCATTCTAAAATTTGGGACGACCACTTGGAAGAATTGTCCGTCGTCTTTGTTTTCCATCATGTATTCACCTTCCATGCTACCCATGGTTGAGTTCAGGTCACAGGCAGAGGCGTATTCATATGATTCACCAGGCTTAAGTGTAGGCGTTTCACCCACTACACCAGGTCCTTCTACTTCACGCACCTCACCATTTGTGTCGTAGATAACCCAATGACGTCGAAGCAATTGCACAGTATTTTCTCCCTTGTTTTCAATTCGAATTCTGTAAGAGAAGATGAACATTTTCGCTTCGGGGTTGGAGTGTGAAGGTTCGAAGCGGGTGTCAACAGATACTTGAATGCCTTGGGTTGTTGCGGTGTTCATAGGAGCTAAGTTAGTAGAAAAGGCTTAAGGGTTGACGGGCTAAATGGCGAAAGGGCTAAAAGGCGAAATGTGCTCTGGAGTCTTAACATGTGAAGTTTTGGTCGACGTATATAAAGTTCTTGTTGGGGATGAGGGGATTTGATATTCCTTTGATGGAAAAATGGCAAGAACAGTAGAAGATTTAGTGGTTTGGCAGCTCTCTAGAGAGTTGATGAATGATGTGTTTGATCTATGTGATGAGCTACCAACGAATTCTAGAAATTATGGTTTGCAAGATCAAATCAAACGAGCTGTTATCAGCATCATGTCTAACATCTCAGAAGGTGCTTCGCGTTCTTCATTGAAGGAATACGGGAGATTACTTGACTATGCGAACGGTTCTTCCGCCGAAGTCAGAACACAACTAATCGTTTTCCAAGACAGAGGCTTTGCAGAACCCAAACGTGTAGAAGTTTTAAGAAACAAGTGTCGGAGAATCTCAGCAATGATCATCGGCCTAAAACGTTCTCTAGCAGCATAACTAGAAACATTTCGCCATTTAGCCCTTCCGCCCTTTAACAGAAATGATTCGTCCTACTTCATCAAAAGCAATTCGCTCCAACTTTCCCTGTCTGAAACCGATGGTGGAATCGATTGGAGTCTGCGAGTTCCGAAGGAGCGCAAGTGGCCTTCTGATTTTGCGACAGATGGAGCGGAGAGAATCATCTTTGGGAATGCGGAACCAGAGGGAGCTGCCTTTTTCCGCGCTAGCGAGATTATAAGCAAGCGGAAGACCAATGGAAATCTCGTTGTCAGTAAGGTCTACGATATCCCACATACCGTCTGTGAGGGGGATCGTGTATCGCTCAAGGGCATTTGGGTCAGCAAGTAATACCTCACATTGATCGGAGGTCAGTTCAGCGGTTGAAAAGGCTTCCGATGATCCTAGTATGGCGGGTTTGCCGTCGATCTCAACAGTTAGCTTTTCATCATTCATCAAGTGTCTGACTAAATCTTCCCTTTTCATAGCCGTATCTTTGGCTCAACTTTTGTTCTCTTGCAAGAAACAGAATTTTGAGTTCTCTCACTCAACATATCAATCACTGGAAAACCTGTCTAGTAGCGCTCGTCTTATTCGTAGCGGCAGGACAAGCGCAGGCGCAATGTGGGGCCTGTGAGTTCTTGAGCGGAAATTTGGTCACCAATGGCGACTTTCAGCAAGGAAATACAGGCTTTACAACCGATTACAATTTGGCTACGGTAAATGGTCCTTGGGGATTATTATCGTTTGAAGGGAACTATGTCATCGGTTCGAATGCGGCCAATTTCCATGATTTCTTCGCAGGGTTTGATCATACGAATCCGCCGACAGGGAATTACATGATCGTGAATGGTTCTTCATTGCCGAATACCAATGTTTGGTGTCAAACCATTGACGTTGAACCCGATACATGGTATAGCTTCTCAGCATGGGGTAGGAATGTAGATACCAACCCAAACAACACGATATACGCCCAGTTACAATTCAATATTAACGGAGTTCCTCTCGGGGCTTCTCAAACGGTGAGTGGCGGTTGGCAAGAATTCGCGGAAGACTGGTACAGTGGGGCCAATACATCGATTGATATCTGTTTGGTGAACCAACAAACCAATGGAGGGGGCAATGATTTTGGAATCGACGATATCACCTTCACAACCTGCATGCCTTACGTAGTTGAGAATATCATTGATGCTGGAAACGATATTACCATTTGCAGTGGTGAGACGGTGCAGCTTGGATCGACGGATATCGACAATTTTAGCTATGAATGGACAGGAGATGGCTTGAACGACGATGAAATCGCCAATCCTTCTGTGACTTTGGTAAACGGTGGCTCTACGCCAGTGACTTTCACTTACGACCTGGTAGCGGATACTGCTGGTTTAGGTTGTGTTCAAACAGATCAAATCACGGTCACAGTGAATCCGCTTCCGACTCCTGATTTAGGAGAGGATGTTGTGATTTGTGAAGGGGAGAGCACGGTATTAGACGTCGGGCAAGGCTGGGAGTCTGTAGAATGGAGTACCCAGGAGTCTACCAATCAAATTACTGTTGATCAACCTGGAGGTTATTCTGTGACGGTTAGTTCACTCGGTTGTGAGGCTAGCGATGATATCGCGGTAACTACGCCGTTCCTGCCGACCATTGCCCTTGGTCCTGATACTTCGATATGTGTTGATGGTGATTTTACTTTTAGCGCTAACGCGGAAGGGCTTTGGAGCACAGGGGATGTTGGCACTTCAATCACAGTGAACCAACAAGGTTGGTACTGGATGGAAGTGGAGAACCAAGGATGCACACGAAGAGATTCTGTTTTCTTAAATGTCATCGCCTACCCGCAGGTTAACTTACCTGAAGAGGTGTTCTTATGTCCGGGAGAGACGGTGACCCTGGGAGCTTCTCAACCAGGCTTATGGTCCAACGGACAGATGTCTGACTCGATCACCGTTTCTGCAGAAGGAGACTATAGCGTCATTCTCAACAACCAACAATGCTACGTCAACGATGAGACGAGCATTTTCAATCTTCAATATCCTGAAGTCGTGCTGGTGGATGACCAGATACTGTGCATGCGAGACATTGTCGATTTAGACGCCAGTGGTCCATGGAATGATTCGGTCCTATGGAATGATGGCAGTACTGAGTTCATGCGGGAGATCACGGAGAGCGGGTATTATCAAGCAATTGTATCGAACCAATGTGGCACAGATTCCGCAGAGGTGACCTTAGTATTTGAAGACTGTGACTATGCGCTCTACATTCCAAATGCCTTTACTCCTGATAACGACGGATTGAATGATGTTTGGTGTCCGGAAACGCTCAACATCGTAGAATTCGAGTTGATTCTATTCAACCGATGGGGAGAAGAGGTATGGCGTACGAATGAAACCGGCCAGTGCTGGAATGGATCATTCCAAGGTGGCGGTCATTACGTGATGGATGGGGTGTACTCTTACATCACCAAAGCCATCAGTCATAAAGGAAATGCCATCGTTCGTAAAGGAAGTGTGGTTATCTTACGATAGCCGCTAGATTTTTACTTCCTTTCGCTCATGCAAATTACTCGGAGCCTTATTGCCATTGTTGTCAGCACGCTTTTCTTGTGCGCTGCGGCCTTCTGGAATGGTTTTCCGATTCTCTATTCAGACACAGGAACTTATATCTCTAGTGGTTTCGGACTAGAAACACCCTTCGATCGTCCGATTACCTATGGAGTGCTTCTCCGAATGCTCAGCTTGAACGGTCTAACTATTTGGGGAGCCGTGATCGCTCAATCGTTGCTGGTTTCAGGGTTGGTAATTCGGCTCGTGAATTGGTTGGTTCCCTCTAAGAATGCGCCCATTTATGGTATGGTTATTCTCATCATACTTTCCTTGTTTAGTACTGTCTCTTGGTATAGTTCGCAGTTGATTGCCGATATATTCACTTCGATATCTTTCTTAGTGGTGTTGAACCTCTTTTTCGGCTTGAAAGAAGGTTGGAAACAAGCGTTATTCTACCTCTTGTTCTTTGTGTCTATTGCCACGCACATGGGGCATTTTAGTCAATTCCTTGCCTTCTTGACTCTTGTTTTGGTCGCCTTATGGCGGAATTGGATTCCATCGTATCCGTTTAAGAAACGCGTAATGTACGGGCGTCTTGGGATGCTGATTGTACTTACAGGGCTATCTATGCTTACCATGGGGTCTGCTCTGGCAAAGAGTAAGCACGCCTTCTTCATGGGCGCTATGCTCGAGAATGGGGTCTTAGAAAAACTGCTCGACGAAGAATGTGATCAAGGATTTGCCATTTGCGAGTACCGAGATGAGCTTCCCGATGAAGCTTGGCGTTTCATTTGGGACGAATCCAGTCCGTTCTATGCCATGGGTGATTTTCCGGGCACCAGAGAAGAGTTCAATGAGATCATCAATCTTTCCTTTTCGAAGCCAAAGTACCTCGCTTGGCACGTAGAAGCGAGCTTAAAAGCGACAGGACGTCAGTTGGTTTCCTTTGGTGTTGCTGATGGGAATGGTCGTTTCGAAAAGGGCAGCACGGTCTGGAATGCTATGAATGATCACCTCCCGAGAGAAATCCCAAGCTTGGAGTCGTCCAGACAATATGACAGAGAACTCTTGGTTGGAGAGGAATTTGGTGTAGTGGAAGCACTCAACAGCTTGTACGCACTTGTTGTGGTATTGAGTATTCCACTGCTCCTCTTGATTGTTTTGCAGTGGAGGAAGATTAGCCCGTCAGTAAGAAGAAGTGTAGTACTCACGCTCTTATTTGTGCTAATCAACGCGTGGGTCAATGGTACTTTCGCGAATGCCATACCAAGATTAGGAGGAAAGGTCATCTGGTTATTACCGATGATGACAATGATCGGATGCTTAGCGCTGTTGAGGACTAGAGCGGAGAGGAAAGACCTTCCGCCACCTCATGAAGCAACTTAAATTATGGAACGAGCGATTCGTTTTATGGCGCCAGTGAATAACAAAACTGCTGATCGCCTATTCAAATCTGTAGATGAACTCATCACCAAGGGAACATCACACATTCACCTACTACTTTCAACACCAGGAGGGTCTGTATTCCACGGACTATCACTACACAACTACCTTAAGGGAATTCCGGTCCCGGTATCTACCTACAACTTTGGTTCTGTAGACTCTATCGGGGTAGTGATCTATTGCGCTGGCGCAAACCGCTATGTAGTTCCACACTCACGTTTTCTCATTCACAGCGTGAAGCTCAACCTCAAAGGCGGTTTGTCAGTAGATGAAAAACAAATCGATGAGTACCTGAAGAGCGTAAAGATTGATCAACACAACATCGCCCGCGTCATGAGCGACACCACCGGAAGATCAGTAGAGTCACTAGAGTCTGATATGGTGAATCGCACAACCCTAAGTCCAGAACAAGCGGTACAATACGGCCTAGCGCACGAAATCAGACAAGAGCTCATCAAACCAGGCATGGAGATGATCACCATCGGCGAACCAGTAGATGGAGATAAGTACCAGCCGAGGGGTGTGAGATTCGGAAAGTGAGCTTTCGCTGTAGGCAGTAAGCGGTATGCTGTAGACAGTATTTAATATGGCTTAAGCCTTAGGCCATAAGCCTTACGCCTATAGCATCTTATTAAGTAGCATTTCCATCCCGCGCTCGACAACCGAGAAATGATCATCAGCTAGGAAGACGTCGTGGACTTCTTTCTTCAGCTTTTCGTGGTCTTCTGGGGTTTTGAGGAATTTGTCACGAAGCTGCATAACCGTGTTGATGCGTTCAGCATCGTTCATAGAGCGGAAGGCGTTGATCAAGTCGTTCCATGAATCGCCTGCGCGTTCGCGTACGACTTGCTTTTCTTCTACTTCTACTTCAAGGTCTGCTTGGGCTGCGATGAGCATGACGAATGCTTCGAACTCATGCTTTTCCCACGTTTCTGGTCGATCGATATTCATAGTGGCGTCTTTATAGCTGAAAGTTAGCTATTCGCTTCCAGCCAAGCATCTACGTTATTCTTGACTCTTGTCAGCAATTGGCTCTGATCAGCCTTTTCAAAACTGCTTCCTGTCACTTTTTCGAAAAGCTCAATGTATCTGTCGGATACAGAGTCCACGAAGGCATCATCCATGATTGGCTGCGTTTGTCCGTCTTGCCCCATGAAATCATTAGCCATAAGCCACTCGCGTACAAACTCTTTACTTAATTGCTTTTGCGCTTCGCCATTCGCTTGACGCTCCTCGTAACCATCTGCGTAGAAGTAGCGAGATGAATCTGGTGTGTGAATTTCATCAATTAAGTACACCTTCCCATCTTTCACTCCAAACTCATACTTCGTGTCTACGAGGATCAGTCCGTTCTTCGCTGCGATCTCTGTACCTCGAGCAAAAAGCTTGCGAGTGTAGTCTTCTAGTTGCACGTAGTACTCTTCAGCCACAATGCCTTGAGCTAGGATCTCTTCACGGCTGATGTCTTCATCGTGTCCTTCTTCTGCTTTAGTAGCAGGGGTAATGATGGGTTCTGGAAAGCGATCGTGCTCTTTCATGCCTTCAGGCATCGTCACACCACAAAGAGTGCGTTTACCCGACTTATAAGTTCTCCAAGCATGTCCTGTCAAGTAGCCGCGAATAACCATTTCCACACGGAAGGCATCGCACTTATGTCCTACGGTGACATTTGGGTCTGGACTGGCAATCTTCCAGTTGGGAACGATGTCAGAAGTTTGATCTAGGAATGAGCTGGCAAGTTGATTCAAAACTTGACCTTTAAATGGGATACCTCTCTTCAGGATAACATCGAATGCGGAGATGCGATCTGACGCTACCATTACGAGTAGATCTTCACCAATTGAATAAACGTCACGGACTTTCCCGTGATAAACTGAAGTTTGTCCTTTGAATTGAAAATCAGTAGTGTAGATACTGTTCATTCATCAATAAGTTTAAGTTCGAAACGAATGTCACCCATACGGGTTGTTTTCGTGCTGCAGCGGAGCAAACCGGGTTCGATTTCCTCAACAGCGAGCACTTGTTTGGGCTCATTTCCCATTTGAAGGATGTAGGCATTTTGACCGTCTTCGGCGACAGTCCAACTACCTGCTTTTCCATCCGGATTATTCGGTGTGTAGATAATGTAAGTCTGGTCTTCAAGGAAGGAATAGCGTGTGCTTTTTGAGAGCTCTACCATGATCTCTTGCACCTTGCTACCGGCATTGGGATCATTCACTTGGAAGTTTTGCATCTGCCATTCTCCAATGATCAGCTCTTTTTTCCCGCCACAGGCGGAAAGCAATAACACGAAAATACTGATAACGAATAGTTTACTCTTCATTGTTCTTCTTTTCGTCGTTCGCTTCTTTCTTCTCTTGCTTCTTTGCTTCACGGTAGGCCTCTCGTTCCTTCTCGTCGTGTTCGAAGGCGTTGATAACCATCGTTACCAGCTTGTGGCGAATGATATCTTCACCTCCAAGACGGATGATGGAGATGCCTTCTTTGTTGTCGAGAATCTTCACCGCGCGTAACAAACCAGAAGGCTGTTTACGTGGAAGGTCGACCTGGGATACGTCTCCAGTGATAATGAACTTGGCGCTTTGTCCCATGCGGGTCAAGAACATTTTCATCTGAGATACCGTGGCATTCTGCGCCTCATCGAGAATGACGAAGGCCTTGTCGAGCGTACGTCCACGCATGAAGGCGAGGGGAGCCACCTCAATAACGCCCTTCTCAATGTAATCGGCCACCTTTTCGTAAGGCAGCATATCTGTCAGACCGTCATACAAAGGCTGCATGTACGGGTCTAGCTTTTCTTTCAAATCTCCTGGCAGGAAACCGAGGTTCTCTCCGGCTTCAACAGCAGGACGTGTGAGGATAATTCGTCGTACTTCCTTTTCTTTCAAGGCACGAACAGCGAGCGCAACTGCGGTGTATGTCTTACCAGTACCGGCCGGACCGATCGCAAAGACCATATCATTGTCTTCAACGGCCTTTACGAGGCGTCGTTGATTGGGAGTTCTTGCCGTGACTTTGATACCTCCAGGTCCGTAAACCAGCACATCTTCGTCTTTCGCGCGGTTTTTCACCTCTTCGTTATCGGCCTGCATCAGGCGTTCAATATTTCTTTCGGTGAGTCGCTGGTACTTTTCGATATGCCACAAAACGAGCTCGAGCTTCTTTTCAAAGCGCTCAATTTCTTCGGGTGCGCCGAGCACCTTGACTTTGCTTCCTCGCGCTACAATCTTGAGTTTCGGGAAGTATGACTTAATAAGTTTGAACTTGGAATTGTTTGCTCCAAACAACACCAAAGGATCAACTAAGGGGATTGAAATTTCTTTCTCTTGGTCCAATACAGATCGTTATTAATTTTTTTGACCCTGAACTGTTCGTTTTTCGGTGGCTGCAAAGTAAGGAAAAGCCCATGGAATTTGCACCTTTGTCAGCGACGGAAAAGAAATGGCGATCCTCACATTTATATCTGATTTTGGAACTGCTGATCCATACGTAGCTATGGTCAAGGGAGCCGTGTATTCACAGTTGCCCGAAGCGAAGATCGTTGACATTAGTCACGAGGTATCGCCGTTCAACGTTACAGAAGCCGCATTTCACTTACGCCAGTCATACTCCGTTTTTCCTAGAGGAACCGTGCATTTGATCGGAGTAAATGCCGATCATTCTGCCGATACTCCACACCGAATTGCGGTATATGACGGGCACTATTTCATCGCTGCCGATGGAGGGATTTTCTCCCTTATTTTCGACAAACAGCCAGATGCCGTTTATGATATTAACGTACCATACGACAGTGATATTCTAACCTTTCCGGTGCTACACCGATTGGTCAAAGTAGCTTGTCACTTGTTGCGTGGAGGAACACCTGAAGTCATTGCCCGTCAAGCAGAGTCAGTAACCGAGGCCACGAGGCTGCGTCCAATCATTGACGGCGACAGCATTCGTGGGCATGTGGTTTACGTCGACCGCTTTGATAATCTGGTCACAGACATCTCCTCAAGCATGTTCCGTGAGGTAGGGAAGAGTCGTGATTTCACTATTCACCTTCGTACGGAACGCCACAAGATTGAAAAGATCTCTAGTCATTACAACGAGGTGCCAAACGGGGAGAAGGTGGGCTTATTCAATAGCGCAGGTGTTCTTGAGATTGGAATTGGGGGAGGCGCTCCAGAATCAGGAGGAGGTGCTGCGCAGTTATTCGGCTTGAAAAAAGGAGACTTAATCTTAGTTGTATTCCATGATCGTTCGAATCGTTAAAATGGTCTTCCGCCCAGAGGGCGTGGAAGAATTCCTAACCACCTTTGAGAAATTCAAGAGCGATATCCGAAATCAACCAGGATGCCTGCACCTTGAGTTGCTGCAGCAGAAAGACGGTAACACCTTCTTCACTTACAGCTACTGGGAATCTGAGAAAGAGCTCAACGCATACCGCGATTCAGAGACGTTCAAAACTGTCTGGCCTTTAACGAAGAAACACTTCGATGCCAAGCCTGAGGCGTGGACCACAGAGCAAATGGTTGTTCCTGGGAAGAATGAAGTGAACTGAGCACAACAAAGGGTCTTGGGAATAAATCCTAAGAATACCCGTTGAACTGTGAAAAACTGAAGAATTTGAAACCGGGTAAGCCCAGAGTTTACCTTAATTTTGCATGAACCACCTGTAATGCTTGCACTACTAAAGAAAGAGATCCGTTCCTTCCTGAGTTCACTCATCGGTTACGTTGTAATCGCCGTGTTCTTACTCTTGGTGTCTCTGTTCATGTGGATTTTCCCTGGACAATGGAACACCTTGGACGTTGGTCTATCTAACCTCGATACCCTTTTCTTTATCGCCCCTTGGGTCTTTATGTTCTTGATTCCTGCCATCACCATGCGCAGTTTCTCAGAAGAGAAAAGAACCGGAACGATTGAGTTGCTCTTAACTCGTCCGCTTAGCGATATGCAAATTGTACTTGCGAAATATTTAGGAGGCGTGATGCTGGTTTTGATCAGCCTGCTTCCAACATTGGTGTACTTCCTAACGGTTCATTTCATTGGGAATCCTGTGGGGAACGTAGATAGCGGGGGGACGTGGGGCTCTTACATCGGGCTCTTGCTGCTCGGTAGCGCCTATGTCAGTATTGGGATTTTCACTTCTGCGATTACACCAAATCAGATTGTATCCTTCTTGGTTTCAGCGCTGATTTGCTTCTTCATGTTTATCGGTTTCGAATCTCTTGGGAGCTTTGATCTATTTGGTCCACTAGACGATACAGTGATTGCTCTGGGAATGAATGATCACTATAAAAGCCTTTCTCGAGGCTTGGTGGATTCACGAGATGTGGTCTACTTCGGTATTCTGACCGCACTCTTTCTATTTGCTTCACGAACAGTTTTACAAAGCAGAAGATGGTAGAACACAAGAAGACATACCGCCGAAACGACTTGGTGCAGCTTCTGTTGAGCCTTGCCATTCTGGTAGTGATTGGTTTTGCTTCAAGCTTTGCTTTTGCTAAGATTGACTTGACCGAAGAGAAGCGTCACACACTCACGGAATCAACGGAGCAAATGCTTGGCTCGCTCGAGGAAACGGTCTACATCCGTTGTTACCTTGATGGAGATTTCCCAGCGCGTTTCAAGCGCCTACAGAAAGCGATTCGTGAACGCCTTGACGAATTCGATGATTTCGCTAACGGCAATATCGAGTACGAATTCATTGATATCTACGCATCTGAAGATGACCAGACGATTGGTGAGAACGAAGAAGCACTCTATGAACAAGGACTTCAGTTCACCCGCATCGCCTACGAAGAGAATGGTGTAAACAACTACCAGAACATCTGGCCAGGTGCAATAATGACCTATAAAGGGAAGGAGATCACTGTTCAGTTGTTCAATAGCCAGTCGCCTGAGCCAACGGATGAAATGGTGAATTCTTCGATCAACAACATCGAGTATGAGTTCGCTTCCAAGCTGCGAATGCTGATGCGCGACGATCGTCCGGCTATTGGTGTTTTAGAAGGACATGACGAGCTATTGCCAATCGAGACGGCTGATCTTGTTGAGACCTTGAAAGATGATTACGACGTCGAGCGTGTTGAGATCGGTGGCAGAGTGAACGCCTTGAGCGACAAAGTTGAAACTGCTCCAGAACGCACCAACCGTTATGATCTTCTCATCGTAGCTAAACCAGATAGCGCATTCTCAAGAGGTGATAAGATTATCCTTGATCAGTTCATCATGAACGGAGGTGCGGTGCTTTGGATGATTGACCCGATCATAACTGACCTTGATAGCCTTCGAGTAAATCAGCAAGCCCTAGCGAATACCAATGAAATGGGCTTGTACGACATGCTCTTCGACTATGGCGTTCGTATCAACCGCAACCTGATCATTGACTACCAGTGTGCTCCAATCCTTTTGGATGGAGGTCCGCTTGGGAACCAGCGCAACATGCAGCTTCAGAACTGGTATTTCGCGCCAGTGGTGATTCCTGATGCTAACGCACACCCGATTTGTACAAACTTAGATCCGATTCACTTTGACTTCACCTCTTCATTGAGCTTGGTTGGGAATAACCCTCAAGTTGAAAAGACGGTACTGCTGGCTTCCAGTGAACTTTCGCTTGAGCGCAAAGCCCCAGTAAGGGTGAATCCAGCGATTGTAGACTTTGATATTGATTATTTCCGCAACGGACCTCATGAATCATTCCCGCTAGCGGCCTTGCTAGAAGGGGAGTTCACAAGTAACTTCAAAGGGAGATTGGCTGATACACTCGTGCGTGATCCTAACTTCGCCTTCCGTGAAACAAGTTTGCCAACGCGTATGATTGTGGTTGCCGATGGTGATATCGGTCGCAACAAATTCATGCCAGTGGAAGGTGGCTTTGCACCGCTACCACTAGGATATGATCGCTACGCTCGCAAAGTAGTGTACGACAATAAAGATTTCCTTCTCAATGCAATCAACTACCTGCTGGATGATCCTGAAATGATCAGCATCCGTTCGCGTACGATTGAGCTGAGAAAGCTAGACGCTGAATCCATAAAAGACAATCGCGGCTTAATTCAAGTATTGAATGTTGCTGGTCCGCTGTTAGTTATCGCTATCGCGGGAATGGTTCTGATGTGGATGAGAAAGCGTCGTTATACTGAGAAATATGCGTAAGAACCTTCGTCTTTTATTGATACTCGTAGCCTTGACGCTAGGAGCAGGAGTGATGTGGTACATGAATGACGGGCAGTCTTCCATGTCAAAGAATGCGCTGACGGATTTCGCTATCGCGGATACCTCTCAGGTGGATAAGATCTTTATCGCTGATGTGCACGAACGCACCATTACACTGGAGCGCGACGCAGATAGCCGCTACTGGGATCTAAATGGCAAGTACAAAGCACGAAAGGATGCTGTGGACCTGCTTCTGAAGACGTTCACTCGCATTGGAGTAAAATCTACCGTGCCAGAAGCCGCACGTGATAACGTTATCCGCCTATTGTCATCTGGAGGTAAGAAGGTAGAGATCTATGAAAACGGACAGCTATCTAAAACCTACATCGTCGGGAATGCTACTCAAGATCACACGGGAACCTACATGCTTCTAGAGACTCCTGAAGACGGACGATCTTCAGAACCATTCATTACACACATGGAAGGATTCACTGGATTCTTGAGTACACGCTTCTTCACGGATGAGAATGATTGGCGATATACTGGTGTATTCGATTACCCTGAACTAGATATCAGTGAGGTGACGGTGCAACACCATGAATCTCCTGAGTTGTCTTTCACCATCAAGTATAACGGTGGAAACGATTTGAAACTCCACAGCGAGTTGCTGCAGCGCGATGTTCCCCTGTTCGACACCTTGGCCGTTAAGAATTACCTCTTGCTTTACAAGAAAGTGCACGTTGAGACCTACATGTCTCACCTGACGGAGTCTCAAGAAGATAGCTTGTTGAACACCAATCCGGCTTTCACCTTGAGCGTGCTAGAGAATTCAGGAAATCGCAAGAAGATTGACATCTACTACAAGCAGCCGATTGCTGGGACTGCTCAAGTTCCTGATGCCAATGGAAACCTTCCGAAGTGGGATGAGTCTCGTATGTATGGAGTGGTCAAAGGAAGTGAGGTGACTTTGATTCAGACATTTGTATTCAATGCCTTGCTTCGTCCGATTGGAGCATTTGCACCTAGTCCTAATTCTGGTGCTGGATACCAAGCCATTGCACCATGAAAAAGAGCTATCCAGATATCGTAGCATTGATCCTTCGACTTGGGTTCGGTGCAGCCATGCTTGTTCACGGTGTGCAAAAGGCAGAGAAACTGCTTGGAGGCTTTGATAAGATCAAATTCGCTGACCCTATTGGTATTGGTGAACCTGCCACCTTGGTTCTTGCCATCTTCACTGAGCTCATTTGCGCCATCGCATTGGTTCTAGGTTACTACACGCGTATCGCAGCCGCGTTGTTAGGGGTGACCATGATTGTAGCCATGTTCATTGTTCACGGGGGAGATCCATGGGCAAAGAAGGAGTTGGCAGCGCTCTATCTTATCGGATACCTAGCGTCGTTCTTGATGGGCGGTGGAAAGTATTCGATCACGAAGTAATCAACTGGGCGAATCGCTTCCAGCTGAATTGATCCTTTTTCTTTTGTATGCTTTCTTCTCTCGCTAGCGCGGAATCGCTTCCGTGAAACCAGCGAAGAATGGCCTCGCTCAGTGCGGTCTCATCCAAAGGTGGAACCAACATCCCTGTGGATTCGTGGTCAATGTATTCTGAGAGACCACCTACGTTCGATGCTACGATCGCTTTATTGAAGTGAAGTGCTGTAGCCGTCACACCACTTTGAGTTGCAGACTTATAGGGTAACACCACTAGGTCACATGCTGAAAACCAACGGTTGACTTCATCGTCTGGAATGAACCCATTGGAGAAGACAACTCTGTTCTTGGCCGCTTGATCAATCATTGCCTCATATTTGTCTTGATCTTCGTAGGCTTCTCCTGCAACTAATAGTTGGTATTCTGAAGGGAGTTTATTGAAGGCTTTCAACAAGACGTCAAGTCCTTTGTAAGGCCTAATCAATCCAAAGAAGAGCAGTGTTTTCTTGTCATCGTCTACACCAAGAAGCTGGGAAGCAGCGTTCCGCGCTAGCGATTCACCAAGATGAGTGTAAATTGGATGAAAAGCTTGTGTTACCGAAGCATTGGGACGCAATCGAAGAAGGTCATTCGATACACTTTCAGAAAGCGTGATGTAGCGATCACAGGCGTCGATAAAACGTCTCCCAAGTTTCTGTTGAAAGCTTCCGGCGTCATGTGGAATCGCATTGTGGAGCAATCCTAGAACCGGAGCAGTGCAACGATGTGCAACCGAAGCAAGGGCAGGAGCCAGGTAGCCGGTCCAGTAAGGAATGATGACTAAGTCGGCATTCAATGAGTTTACATGGCTCGCAGTACGTTTCCAGCTAAGCGGGTTGATGGAGTCTAAAAGTGCAGGGGTATTGGCGATTTCGCGATGGTCATCGAGGTATTGTGTTTTCCCAGGAAAGATGAGTTGAGGATACTGACGCTTGAAATTGATGGCGTGTACCTCATGTCCTTGGTCCACTAATGCACTCATCATGTGCTCGTTAAATTGAGCAATACCTCCACGGAACGGAGGGAAGACAGAAACGATCACGATCTTCACATTCCGAAGGTCGGAAATTCCAAGGATTTCCTATTCCTCGCTAGCGAAAAGAGGAAACAAAAAGCCCCAAAAGGAACACTATCTTTGTTTCAGAATATCGAATATGAAAGACGCATTTCTTATAGACGGAATCCGCACTCCAATTGGAAATTTCGGAGGAACCTTAGCACCAGTAAGAACAGATGATTTGGCGGCACACGCGATCAAAGCATTAATCGAAAGACACCCAAATCTTGATCTGGCAGCCATTGAAGATGTCATCTTAGGTTGTGCCAATCAAGCGGGAGAAGATAATCGTAATGTCGCGCGCATGGCTGGTTTGCTAGCAGGCCTTCCTTGGAGTGTTCCTGGTGAAACAGTGAACCGACTATGTAGCTCAGGATTGGCTTCAGCCATCAATGCCTCACGTGCTATTCAGTTGAACGAAGGAGATGTATTTATTGCCGGTGGTGTAGAGCACATGACGCGAGGTCCATGGGTGATCTCAAAGGTGAGCAAGCCATTCGGGCGCGATGCAGAGATGCACGATTCAAGTTTCGGATGGCGCTTCGTCAATAAGAAGATGAAGGAACTCTACGGTACCGATTCAATGGGACAAACCGCAGAGAACCTGGTTGATATCTACAAGATCAGTCGAGAAGACCAAGATACCTTCGCTTACAGATCTCAAATGAAAGCAGCGGAAGCACAGCGCAATGGACGTTTGGCTGAGGAGATTGTTGCCGTGGAGATTCCAAGAAGAAAGCAAGACCCGTTGGTGTTTGACCAAGATGAATTTATCAAGCCAAACAGCTCGATGGAGGTGCTTGGGAAGTTGAGAGCTGTATTCCGCAAAGAAGGCGGAACGGTTACAGCTGGAAATGCTAGTGGATTGAATGATGGTGCAGCTGCTTTGTTGATGGCGTCTGAAGAAGGAGTGAAGCAACACGGACTGACTCCGAAGGCACGCATTGTAAGCTCTGCCGTAGCTGGTGTTGAACCACGAATTATGGGAATTGGTCCTGTAGAGGCAACGAACAAAGCATTGAAACGTGCTGGATTGAGCTTGAATGATCTAGACATCATAGAATTGAACGAAGCCTTCGCAGCTCAGAGTTTAGCATGTATGCGTGAGCTTGGTCTTGATGATGATGATCCGCGTGTCAATCCGAATGGTGGTGCGATTGCGATCGGACATCCACTGGGAATGACCGGAGCGCGGATGTTGAATTCAGCGGCTATTGAGCTTCAGAAAACTGGCAAGCGTTATGCTTTAGTAACGATGTGTGTTGGGGTAGGACAAGGATACGCGGCCATTATTGAGCGAGTATGAGTAAGGTGAATCCAGATGCAGCGCAAAAGATCCAAGCCTACTTGGACAAACGTGATGATGCTGAGCGTGCGATAATTACTTCAATTCGTGAGGCAGCACACGATGCTGTTGCTGAGATTCAAGACGATTATAAATGGCAATGGCCTTGCCTCAATCATCACGGCTTGGTGTGCAGCTACGGCGCTCACAAGCATCATATGGTGGTTCATTTTTTCCAGGGTGCTTTGATTAACGATACTGCGGAGGTCTTGAGTGTTGGACCAAGCGGTAATGCAGCAATGCGCACATGGAAATTCACTAAAGACGATCCCCTTGACCTTGATACCTTTAAAGCGTACGTCCGTGAAGCTGCGGCGAACAATGCAGCAGGAAAAAAGGTCGACCTCACGAAGACGCGCAAACCATTGGTTATACCAGAAGCTTTCAAAAAAGTGCTGCAAAGCAACGAGGTCTGGAATACTTTCGATGGTATGAGCTATTCGAATAAGAAAGAATATGTAGAGTTCTTTACTGAAGCGAAACGTGAGGAGACGAAGGAACGCCGAATGAAAAAGGTGATTGACCTGTTGGCAAAAGGAAGCGGACTTAACGATAAGTACAAGTAATGTTTTACGAATTCAAAGGGTTCATCCCAGTTGTCCACCCATCTTCATACGTTCATCCGCTCGCCGCTGTGACGGGAAATGTCATCATCGGAAAAGACTGCTATATCGGACCAGGAGCTGCGATTCGTGGTGATTGGGGTGGTATTGTGATCAAAGATGGTTGTAATGTGCAAGAGAATTGCACAGTGCACATGTTCCCAGGCGTGACTTTAACCCTTGATGAAGGTGCGCACATAGGGCATGGAGCCATCGTACATGGAGCCAATATTGGTAAGAATGTACTCGTGGGCATGAATGCCGTGATTATGGATGAGGCAGAGATCGGCGACGGATCGATCATTGGCGCCTTGAGTTTCGTGAAAGCAAAGACAGTGGTTCCTCCTAGAAGTTTGGTCGTTGGCAACCCAGCTAAGATCATCAAGGAGGTCAGTGACGACATGCTTAACTGGAAGACAAAAGGCACCGCGCTATACCAGCAGCTCCCAGGAGATATTCAGGAGCATATGCGTGAAGTTGAGCCTCTGAGTGAAATTCCAGATGATCGTCCGTCACAAGAAAAGCTCTACGAAACCTGGGAACAACTGAAGAAGGGTGAGTAAACCTTTTCGCTTTAAGCAATTCCAAGTAAGACAAGACCGAAGCGCAATGAAAATCGGGACCGATGGATTGGTACTCGGTGCGCTAGCTCCTTGTGAAGGAGCTTTGCAGGTCTTGGAAGTAGGGACGGGGACAGGAGTGGTGAGCTTGATGCTTGCTCAGCGATTTCCTGGAATCGAGATCACGACGTTAGAGATTGATGAAGCCGCTGCCTCAGAGGCAACACAAAACGTGCAAGGATCTCCTTTCAGTGATCGTATTGAAGTCACCAACACCTCCTTTCAGTCTTTCTTGAGCGACCATCAGTTTGATCATATCGTTTCTAATCCACCTTTCTTTCAAGAGAGCCTGAGGTCTCCACGATACCAGCGTTCTTTGGCGCGTCAAGATCATGGTTTGTCGATCTTCTATCTGATGGATGGCGGAAAGCGTCTGCTTAAACCAGGAGGGAAGATGACCATCATTTGGCCATACGACCGAAAGGAAGAGTTCTTCGATACAGCGCATGATGTAGCGCTTCATCCTGAACAGATGACTCATTTGTACACCAAGCCGGATCGTGAAGCCAAACGGATCATTGTGACCTTAGGGCATAAAGAAACAGAGATGGAGACGAACCAACTCACGGTTGAAGATGCCTTTGGCGAGTATTCAGATGATTATAAGGAGCTTTTGAAAGACTTCCTTTTGATATTCTAGAAGGAGGTTACGAACCTAGAATGCGCTTTAGTTTGTCTACTTGGCTATCCCAAAGTAGCTGCGCTTCTTCTAGTTCATCCTCTTCAGCGAAATCAGTGACAATTAAGGCTGTTTCACCGGTGAGTGCATCGATCTTGATACGAAGTTCAAAGAACGACTTATCGTCGTCATCTTCTTCGGTTTCGAGCCACTTGAATTTAACGTACTCTTCACGTTTTTTAGTAAGAAGGCGGGCGTCTTCACCAGCGCCATCCCACAGAAATGTGTAGACATCTTTGCGGATGTTTACATCATCAGCGAACCATTCAGAAAGTCCGCTTGGAGTACTTAAACAATTATATAGAATGCCTTTAGAGGCGTTAATGAGGTATTCTCGTTGGAATTTTTCCTTATCCATACATAGTCCTTGTTAGGAAGTCAGGTAATATAGACATTTTCCCTTACGATACCACTCCGTTTATATAAGTCTAAAATGTGGTGTGACTTTTAAAAAATATCTATATTTGCGCCCCTGAAATGGCGAGGTAGCTCAGCTGGTTAGAGCGCAGGATTCATAATCCTGAGGTCGAGAGTTCAAGTCTCTCTCTCGCTACAATCCCCTTCTGCATAGCCCGTCAATAGCGGTTTGTAGAAGGGGTTTTTTGTGAGTTGCATAATGAGTTGTATAATTGGATTCCTTAAAAGCCCTTTGTATATTTCACTCAAGCCGCAAATGACTTGTATATGCAATCTGTTTTACGACACTTCGCATCGAATGTATCAAGACAGAGAAAGCCATTTTTCGTCAAACAGTTGTGGGTAATATGAGAATTACACAAGTATAACTAAGCCATGAGATTTTACACTTCTATGCCCAAAGGCTTAAAGCCTTACTACCAAAAGGAACTGATAGATTACAAAAGAGAGTTTGATCATGAGAACCGTGCTAAGGCATGGAACCATTTGGAGCGAGCACATATAATTGGACAAAAGTATCCTTACGCTCACAGCTACGTTCATTGGAAAATGCTACAATTCGGTTTTAAAATTAAGAACTGGAAGGAAGTAGTCGGACAGATTCCTAGACTAGTATTTGGAGGTGTCAAATCTTTCGTTGGAAAAATCCCAGTTGGTAACACGGGGGGTGCTAACGTGCCACCCTTGAAACCACTTCCTATAAATGAGGAATTGATTTCTATTTTTGAAAAAGCAGGCGTTCCGCATGAGCCTTGATTATTGAATGAATAAAACGGTTTACAAGATTTCAAAAATGGACTGCCCGTCTGAGGAAAATCTTCTTAGAATGAAACTAGAGGAGATTGAAGGAGTAACGCACTTAGATTTTGAGATTGATAATCGCTTGATGACCGTTTTTCATAAAGGACAAGTTGACGAAATAGATAAAAGTGTTTTTGAATTAAACTTAGGTGGAAAGAGAATCTCATATGAGAGAACGGATCAAATAGAGTTTGAAGACGATTCCAACCAAAGGAAGCTTCTTAAATTCGTTCTTGCCATAAATTTCGTCTTTTTTGTCATTGAGATTTGTACGGGACTGATTTCGAAATCAATAGGTCTTATCGCTGATAGTTTCGATATGCTTGCTGATAGTTTTGTGTATGGAATTAGCTTAATTGCGGTTGGCGGGACCTTTATTAAAAAAAAGCGCATTGCAAGGATTGCTGGATATTTTCAAATTTTCCTTGCGATGATCGGTTTCTTAGAAGTTTTGAGGAGGTTCTTTAGTGCTGAAACCATTCCCGACACTTCCACAATGATCATCGTATCTCTTCTCGCACTTGCCGCAAACTCAATTTGCCTTTACATTTTGCAAAAGTCGAAGAATAAAGAAGAGGCACACATTAAGGCGAGTATGATATTTACCTCAAACGATGTCATTATAAATGTGGGAGTAATCATCGCAGCAATTTTGGTTCATTGGTCAAATTCAAACAAACCTGATTTGATCGTGGGAACCATTGTTTTTGCACTCGTTATTCAAGGGGCATATCGCATCTTACTGCTAAGTAGATAGAATTGTTTTAGTCTTTGACTGATTGATCGTGTAAACAAAAAGGAACCGATCTATTAAAGCTATTTAATTTCATCCAAATTGTTACAACTTCGGTTCCTGCCCATATCAAGGCTCAAAAGCTTAATGTCGAGTAATTAGAATTTGGAATGTGAGATGTTTGATTGAGTGGACGCAGATGGGCGCAGCTTATCCCGCAGTGTTCCATGTTGTTTCACGTACTGCGTCATTTTTTCTCGGTTCTGTTTTGACATCCACTCCATCAATATATCCCCAAGTTGTAGTCATCGCCATCCTGCGGCTCGATTGATTCATTGCCTTGGTCATATGCGTCAAACAACTCTCGGTTTCTTTTAAGGTACACGAGGAGTTGGGTGCCATAGTGTTCGGCAGTTCCTTTCACCATGTTGCGCATGTTTTCAAGCCACTCGATACACGCACAGGAACATACATTTGCTTTTCGCTTTGTGGGGTCACTTTGGTTCTTTTGTATCCATATGAAAGGTGGAGCAAAATGAGTGAGTTGCCGTTGACGGGCTTTATTTTGCCCATTTAAAATTGCTCAAATACGTCTCTCTCTCGCTACAAAATAAAAAAGCCCGTTCGATTGAACGGGCTTTGTCTTTCTAGCTAATTCCGCTAGTCTTTGATAAATCGGGCAGAGCCTAGGTTTATTCCATCTCCCCAAATACGCAGTATGTAAAGTCCATTAGGCAAATCGTCAATGTCGATGACAGAAGCCTGTGTCCCGCTTTCAGCGATTTCCTTGACCACTTTTCCTTGTAGATCATAGACCTCATAGCGCAGCTGCCCGTATGGCACTGGGAAGTTCACTGTCACTTGTTGCTGAGCTGGGATGGGGCCAACTGTGAAGTTGGCGTCAGCTGGTCCGCCTATGAAACCTCCGAAGTCAACAGCATAAAAGCGGAAGTTATCGATCATCCAGCCTTCTTTCTGGGTGTCTAGGCTGTCGGATATGAAGTTAAAACGCAAGATGATAGTGTCGACTTGAGTAGAAAGCAACCCGGATGGTGCCACAGGAATATAACCCCATCCAAAGTTAGTTTGAGTCCAATCGAAACAACCAGAATAACCTCGTTCACCATTATATAGTGTATCGTCATCAGTGTACAGGTTGAAATTGGTGTACTCGAAGTCGTTCCATGGACTTACATCCCAGTATACATCGGCACTTGGTTGATCGATAATGTTTTCAAAAGTTTCTCCGCCATCATACGAGGCTTCTATGTAGCCTCCATCTGTCAATGTATCTGAGTACATTTTATGTTGAAACTCAACGAAAAAGCCATAATCGAAGTAAACGCTGGTGGTATTCAGTTCACTTGAAAGTATAAGGTCAAAAGAAGAGTGGTTATTGATCGGGTAATTGTTGATGCTGTCAGTAATCAAAGCCAGTTGTGGCGTAAAGGCAGTATCAAGTTTGATTTTATTTGGTTGAGCAATCACCCATAGATTCGAGGAGTCAGAGGGTATTAGCACATGCTCGAATGGAGTTTCAAAGGTGAATAGTGTGTCATCTTGATATTCCTCCCATTCTTGTGCGATAGAATAAAGGCTTGTCAAAACGAAAAGCCCAACAAGGTAGAGTGTTCTCATAGTTTAGGTGTTTGTTGTGAAGCTGAAGCTAGAATAGTTTCGACGCACTCACAAGGTAGGTTGAGAAGAAGCTTGCTATCTCGACCTATAGGGCTGCTTGGATGCTCAAGCTCAATAAATTAGAATAAGAGTGTGAATCCCAAAGCTATGATTAGAAAATGGCAAGTCACGATTGGAAGGGGGCAGAGGCCAGGAGATCATCTGTGCTCTCTAGTTGGTATACTGTTTTAATCTCAAGGGTAGAATCCTTCATGTCCTGACTGATTTTTTCCGCTATCACGGGAAGTCGATCCCCTGAGTTTTCCCATCGTTCTTTCGACGGCCACTGTGCATAGGCTACGAAATGGGTATCGCTTTGTTGATGGAGTCTTGAGCCGAGGCTACCTTCGAATTCGTAGATAAGCTCAGTCATTTCGCGCCAAGCCTGGCAGAATAAATCTTCTTTTCCGGGGATGACATGGAATTCATATACAACACAAAACATAATCGAAAAGATAGCGATTAGCCACGAGCCTCAATAGAGGCTATAATCTTATGGGCATTTCGAACGAAGTTGGCGGTTTCATTGGGAAGGTTCACTTCTATTGCCGCGACTAATTCATTCGAAATCTCCGGGTAGATCTTACTTAAGTTGGAGAGGATGAACATAGAGTAGTACCGTTCCGCGGTAGCACTTTTTGGATCCATTAGGCGCTCAAAACATACATCCATGACTTCACCTTGATGATCTTCAGGAATGCCTTGTTCTTTGTCTACATCATAGAGGCATTTTAGCAGATCTCTTCTGGCACCAGTAATCGTAACCTCTCGCAATTGTGCAGTTAAAAAGCCAATATGATTGACCACAGATTTGTGATCGTCATCGGCCATAGTTCGAAGGACGTAGGCAGCCTTAGCAGACGCCGGGTACTCATTTTCCGCAATGATCTCAAGAAGCTCATTCAAGTCTTCTTGACCATCTCGAATACGTTGGCTTAGCTCGCGAGCTTTCTGTTTGGCAAACCCTGTGGTCAGTGTGTCTCGCACTATCCTCGTTCTTCGCGCACGGCCTTTTCTTCCTTTGGTGTTTCAGCAGGAGGGACGTCACCTGTGGGATTGTCTTCGGCCTCTAATCGCTTCAACAATTCTCCGATTTGCTCTGCGCTCAATTGCTTTGCAATCACTCTCTTATCCTCATCAAGCAAGAAGACCTTAGGAGTTGAGAATACATCAAAAGTTGAACGGAAATTCAAGCTGAGAAGCGTAGTAATACCCGAACTGATAAGCTTGGTAGCGGAGTCAGTGGCATTGATCGCAGGGTTGTCAGATACGTGGTACCAACCATCAAGTTCCTTATCGCGAATGAACTCTACCCAAGGTTCAGTTTCAAAGTCGTTTCCAATGGCAAACACCTTTAGACCTTTATCGCTCCACTCTTCTGAGAGTTCCTGAAGCTTTGGCATCTCCTTCTTACAGTGTCCACAGGTTGATTCCCAGATGGCAATTACAGTGTACTTCGAGTCTATCTCGTAGAGGTTTACCCAGTTTGTGAGGGTTGTATCTGGCAAGATAATGTTGGGAACAGGTTCTCCGCAAACCGTGTATCTCAAGTCCTTAGCTCGGTCAAGAATCTTTGTTGTTGCTTCTTCATCAAGCCAATCAGCTTTGCCTGTGCGGTAGTAGCGATCAACCATTCCTACGAATACCTTATCCATACACATAATATTGGATGACTCAGCAGCGTAGGTAATGTGATGAGTGAAGTACTTAAACATGTCGTAGTTGTCAGCACGTTCAACCAACGCAAATGCCTCTTTCAACAACGAGTCAGGGATTTGAGGTAGCACTTTCGTCCAGTACTTATCAAGCACCCGGTGGAACATCTGGTCACGCACAAGACGTGGGTCAGAGAAATCTACGCGATCCCAATAATGATTGCGGTAGTAGTAGTACTTCCATGTCTGAGCGTCTTCCACACCTTCTGGGGCTTCAGGCACTTCAACGTCCAAGGTCATCTGCATCAGCTTGGTGAAGAGTAATTCTGGGTGCTTGGCGATGAGATCTTTCTGGTATTGCTGAACATCATCGTTCAGTTGTTTGATCTCAGCACGTGCTTGCTCTTTTTGTTTATCAGACTTCAATGAATCAGCCAACACAGCATCAAAAGGCGCACGCGCATTTCGTTTGCGTTGGATGAAATGCAAGTAATTGAAGAACTGCTCGTTCTCGTCTGACTTGTGAACTGTAAGGTTGTTGATTAGGTCGCTCGTATCTGTTTCGAGGTAGATATCTTCTTGACTGACGATGATGTCAAAGAATTTCGGTCCTGGTGCAACAACGGCGTACTTCCCACATTCCTCGAACGGCTTTCCTTGGAACTCGAAGTATCCATTGGCATCAGCCATGGTAGTATCGTTGTAGTAGAGTTTTTCGCCGTAATAATTGGCCAGGTAGACTTCCTGATTCTCGACCCCTTTGATCTTCAAGCGGATCTTATTGTCTTGTGCGTCGGCATGGATGGTAAACATACCTAAGGCAAGGATCAAGCTAAATTTCAGGATAGAATTGATCATAATCGTTGTTGGTTTGTTTCGATGACTACCTTTTGAGTGCAAAAGTTGTTCCTCAAAGGTAGGATTAACAAATATTCACCACTAGTGTTGCCAAATTGATTTCGACAATGAACTTTTCAAAGGTATCTATCATAGGAAGTGGCTGGAGCGGGTTGGCGCTAGCGCGGAAGCTGAGAAAGGAAGGCAGAGAGGTGGTGGTGACTTCGAGGTCATCTGCTAGGAAAGAAGCCTTGGCACAGGAAGGAATACGCTTAGAAGTGCTCGATGTATTAAGCGATGAATTTCTACAGGCCATTACAATGGTGCATTCGGAGGTCTTTGAAGCTGATTTGGTCATTGTCACCATCACACCACCGAAAAGTGATCGCGTAGAAAACGCAGCTCAACGAGGTCATGAGGCCATTGCACGTCAACTGAGATTGCACGGTGTCAAGCAAGCTGTGCTCCTTAGTTCTACTGGAGCTTACCCTAATCTCAATAGAGACGTTTTTGAGGATGATGCTGCTACTATTGTTTCAAGGCATTCGGGCGTTTCAATTCTTGCATTAGAGGAAGCATATAATGGGCTACCTATATGCATTTTCAGAATGGGAGGTTTGGCTGGCCCGGGTCGTGAACCGAACCGTATGTATCATAGAAATGGCATGATCACCAACAGTAAAAGTCCTGTGAATGTCACTTGGTTACGAGATATTCTGGGAGTGATAGGATTCCTGTGTGATGTAGGACAGATGTCAGGGGTGTATAATTTGGTTGATCCAGAGTTATTGACAAAGGAAGAATTTGTTCGCAGGTACAACTCTGAACCCCTTATTTCCTCGCTAAAATTCGATAATCAACTTGCTGAATGGAAGCGAGTTCGGAGTGACCGAATTATGTCATTTGGATATCAGTTCGTATCTTAGGGAGACACTGTTTTTCCCGTTTTAGGAATTCAACGCGATTCCCATTTGTGGAAAAATATGTCTAATGATCTATCGGCAATCGATAGGTCCGGTTAACTTAGCGACTGTAAAGTCACAGTCTATGCTCTCCACATTGACTCACGTACTTACTGGGCGTAATGATCGCCCCATTCTATTGGACATAAAGTGGGACAAGGAACAGACTCAGAAGGGTCTGGTAATCTTCGTGCACGGTTACAAAGGGTTCAAAGATTGGGGTGCCTGGAATCTAGTTTCTGAGAAATTCGCTCGGGCTGGTTACACCTTCTTGAAGTTTAACTTCTCACACAACGGTACCACACCAGATCATCCTACAGACTTTGTCGATCTAGAAGCATTCAGTGATAACAACTACTCCATTGAGCTGGATGAAATCCATATTGTCACAGATTGGGCATTGTCTAGTAACGAGGTCCCTAGTTCAAAGCAAACCGCTTTAATCGGGCACAGTAGAGGTGGCGGACTGGCCATTCTCGGTGCGTCAGAAGATGAACGGATTGATAAACTGATCACGTGGGCTGCTGTTTCTGACTTTGGAGATCGTTTCCCGATCTATGAAGATCTGCATCAGTGGAAGTGGGATGGCGTATACCATGTTCTGAATGGAAGAACAGGTCAGCAAATGCCTCACAAGTACCAGTGGTATAAAGACTTTAAAGAGAACGAAGAGCGTCTTTACATTCGACGTCATGCTCGAGAATACACGAAGCCATCATTGATTGTGCATGCCTTGGATGATCTTGCTGTTCACGGGAGTGCCGCGATGCGTATTCACAAATGGATTAAAACTTCACAGATCATTCTCAAGGATGATGGAGGTCATACCTTCGGGATGTCTCACCCGTGGGACAAAGAAAATTTACCAATTGTTATGAATGACGTTGTGGCTAGAAGCATTAGCTTTCTATCGCTATGAGTATTCTACGAGTAATTCTATCTATCATTTTCCCTCCGTTAGCCGTATTTGATCGAGGTTGCGGATCTATCATTATTGTATTTCTTTTGACCCTATGTGCATGGGCACCCGGTGTGATTGCAGCCATCGTCATTCTTAATATGAAGGAATAAAAAAAGGAGAGTTGATAACCCTCCTTAGTTAATCAGCATAGCAAAATATTAGTAGACGTTCGCCGTGCCGGTTCTCAACGCAGTTTCTTTCTGGATCAGCTCATCCATCAAGTTCTGACGTTGTACCTCTAGAGCACGAACTGTACGCTTACTTTCATCAATATCATCGTTCGCTTTGTCTCTGCGGCGCATGTGTCTATTCTTCTGTGCCTTTAAAGACGCGCGATCATCTTCTAGTTCCTCTAGTTGCTCATTCTTCGTTACCAAAGCGAATGCAGTGATTTCCTCCTGTGTCGCTTCAATTTCAACTTCTTTGTGTTCGATGCCTTGCTCTCCATCGATGATTCGCTGTTCCAACATGTCAATCTCGCCAAGGAGCTTTTCAATCTGTGCCTTCTTCTTGATGATAGCGTTTGCATCTCGCTTGTTGCGGCGCTCCAGTTGATGTTGTTCTTTCTCTACACGCTTGATCTTATCTTCAAGGGCTTCTAGGTCATGTCCGGCGATCTCAGCTTTTAATCTCGCTGTTTGCTGCACATTCTCTTCTTCTTGCTTTTCTATGTATGAGATTTCACGATCCGCTTCTTTTGAAGTGTGATCTTTCGATTTCATCGTGCGCTCTTCGCGCATGATTGCGCGGTCAATTTTGTCTATCTCCTTATGGATGTCAGAAACACGTTCTTCAAACATTTCTCGTTCTGTTGCAGAGAGTGATTGCGTTGACGCAGGTTGTGTTTGAGCTCCAGCCATGAGAGAGAGCAACAAGGCACATAGTAGGATAGGGGTTTTCATATCGAATGTTTTGTGTTCTGATATTCAGACGTCAACGAAAACAAAAAGTCACATGCGAATTATTGGGGCACAAAAAAACCGACCCTTTCACCTGAGTGAAAGGGCCGGAATCTGAATTATTTCTAGGCGAAGTTTAGTGACGTACTACCAAACGTTGTGTTAGGGTAGTTAAGCCGTTATTCACTTCAATGAAGTAGATACCGTCGTTAAGGTCACTTACGTTCACATCAACGATTCCTGTTGAAGCGCTGTAAGAAGTTGACTTAGCGATTCGTCCGTCAAGAGCAATCACACGAACTTGAGCATTGCTCATTCCAGTGATATCAATCTTAGCGATGTCAGTTGCTGGGTTCGGGTAGATAGCCACAGTAGGGTTATCAGACTCATTTACTGAAAGACCAGTAGTCTCTGTTACTGTGAAATCATCGAGGTAGTAAAGTCCGTTTGACTGGTCAGGGCCGAATGCAAAGAAGTTTACTACTTGTAGCTGATTGAGACCAGCTGAACCATCAGCGTTGTTCAATGACCATTGGAAGCTAGTTGCTAGCTCACCGTTTAGGTAGAGGTAACCCATGTCGTTATCGAGGTCAACTGCAACTTTCACGTCGTTCCACTCATCGTGAGCGAATGAAAGTGCACCTCCGTCGAAGCTACCAGTTGTCCATGTCATGTCACCTCCGGTGCTGAAGTATACGTCAACCGCCCATTCGTAGGCATTGGTAGATGTGTACTCCCAGCTGTGCATTAGGTTGAAGTAACCTTCTGAACCAGTAGGAATCAACATTTTAAATTCAACATCGTATTTCCCGCTAGTGTAGCCACCGAGATCGTATACGATATCATCATCGTTCGCTTGATCAAGAAGAACAGAGTTACTTCCGCTTGCTGCATAGTCAGTTGAAACTTCGCCATCTACATCGAGGCCTTCGTTCCATACGTACCAGTTGTCAGCTTGTTCTGCAATACCACTTCCAGCTGTGTAGCTTTCGAAATCATCTGAATAGATGACGGTTTGCGCGTTAATAGATAATGCAAAGGCACATGCCCCTGCCAATAGTAGAGCTTTTCTCATAATGTAAGGTTTAGGGTTCGAAACGCTCCAAGATACCAATTCCAATAAAAAAGAGCGCACAATGGCGCTCTTAATAAATGAAGGATATAGATAATGTATTAACCCTAAGCTTGTTGCTTATGTAAAGCTTTCTTCAATACTTCCGTCATTTCGTTCTGAAATGTCTCCGTTTTGTCCGCATTGTACCATTTCTGAATTTCAATCTGGAATTCTGGATACGCCTGTTTCGGTTCTGGTTTGGCCTTGTAATCCATCACCATTGCTTGTACAGGCACAGGACGAGGTCCCCAGTCGAAAACGAGTTCATTTTCTTCAGACAACGCTACCAACTTTGGAACGCTGCGTCCGCCATTGGTTAGGTGCTCGTCCATTATGTCGAGATGTTGATCACGAAGTATGATTCGTAAATCAATGTTTGGGTTCAATTGCGCCATGGTATTCATGAGGGGCATATTCTGTGCTCCATCACCACACCATGCTTCGTCAATCACTAGCCACGTTTGTTTGCCAAGTGATTTTACAAGCTCCTCGAGCTCTGGTGTAAGCCGAGTAGTCTTATTCAGTCGCTTCATGCGGTGAGCATTGACCTTGGTGATGTTCACCAAGAATTCCGACTGATTCTCTCCGGAAGTTTTTCCTTCAGCAACCAACTGTTCTACAAGAGCCATGAACTCGTCGTAGCTCATAGATCCTGGCATGCCTTGATTGATGTATTTGATGGTGTTTTTCATAACAGTACAAAGATCGATACTTGATGTCACAAGAAGGTCACACAGTTGTCCAAAATCCATTTAGCTTTGGAACATGCAAGTGAAAGGGAACCTTCGTAAGATGCGCGTGGCGCTTGAAGATGGACAAGCAAAATACCACATGCGATTCTTCCATGTGCTCGAGCCATCTGAAGAAGTGTACATGAACGATTTAGTTGGTCAAGAAATCAAACTAAGCTGGGACAACAAGATCCATTGTGTTGTTACCGGGAAGTCAATTAAGAAGACTTATGGAGAAGGAATGAGCTTTGACGCTTGGAGAACTTCTCCAATGTCGGTGGAAAGCATCGTTCGTCCTGAATTGAGTCGAATTCATGAAGGCATTGCCCTTCGTGATAAAGAGTGGGAAGAAGAACACCATAACAAGCCTCACTATGTCTATCTCTCGCTCACATCCGATGTGAAAGTTGGAGTAACTCGCGAGACGAATATTCCTAGTCGGTGGATTGATCAAGGAGCTGTGCGGGCAATCAAGCTGGCCTACACGCCTTACCGCCAACTGGCTGGATTAATCGAAGTATCTCTGAAAGACTACATGGCCGATAAGACCAATTGGCGAAACATGCTCAAAAACGCACACGATGATTCGGTCGATCTCGAAGATTTAAAAGATCAAGTGATCGATTGGATGGATGAAGAGTATCATGATTTCATTAGCGACGACGACGAGGTGACGCACATTGAATATCCGGTGATTGAATACCCGATAAAGGTGGTTAGTATGAAGTTTGAAAAACTGCCTATCATTGAAGGTAAGCTCATGGGAATCAAAGGGCAGTACTTGATATTTGACAATGGAAGGGTCATCAATATTCGCAGTCAAGCCGGCTATGAAGTAACACTCGAATATTAAGCGCTAATTAATCCTTGGCACGTTCATTGAAGTCGTATACAAAACGACTGATATGAAGCCTAATGTTGAACAACAGATTAAACACCTGTACCACCGAACGTCCTTCGGGTGGGTGCCCACACAGGCAAAGCTATCTTCTCAAACACTCGAAGAGCACATTGCTTCTATCTTTCGTTCTACACGTAAGTACAAGCCACTAAGCACACTTCCTGACCCGCGTCCGAAACATGGGGATGTCAAGAATCTAAAGGCACTTCTAATGGTCTTGAGGTCTAAGAAAGACCTCGTGCGCTTGAACAACGCCTGGATTGATAAGATGGGAGATACTCAATCTGTTTTCCGTGAGCAGATGACGGTCTTCTGGCATGATCATTTTGCATGTTCAGCACCCTTTGGGATCTTGATGCAGGAGCAGAACAACATGCTTCGGACGCATGCTTTGGGCAGCTTTCGGGATATGCTGCATGCCATCGCAAAAGACCCTGCGATGATTCTATATCTCAACAATCAACAGAATCGCAAGCAAGCGCCAAATGAGAATTTCGCTCGTGAGGTGATGGAGCTTTTCACCTTAGGTGAAGGGAATGGATATACGGAAGATGATATCAAGGAAGCAGCACGCGCCTTTACAGGTTGGCACATCAGTAAACGCGGTGAGTTCGAATTCAACGCCAACGCACATGATGTAGGAGAGAAGACCATTTTCGGTCAGTCTGGATTCTTTGGAGGAGAGGATGTCTTGGACATGCTCCTTGACAATCCACAAACGGCCAAGTACATCACTGAAAAAGTCTACAAATACTTCGTGAATGAAGATGCGGATCAATCCATCGTGAATGGGTTGGCAAGACGGTTCTTCAAGAACAACTACAATATTGAAAGCTTGATGATGGACATCTTCACAAGTTCTTGGTTTTATGACCAACGCAACGTAGGAGTGTTGGTTAAGAGTCCAGTTGATCTTCTAGTGGGCTACAAGCGTCATTTGAAATTCGCTACCGCGGAATCGCGAGTGACTTTGAAAATGCAACAAGTCATGGGGCAGACTCTCTTTATGCCACCGAATGTAGCGGGTTGGAAAGGAGGAAGGCACTGGATTAATTCAAGTAGTCTACTCATGCGTATGCGCCTTCCAATGCTTTTGTTCGGAAGCCCAAAAGACATTCCATCACTCGACAAGAACTCTGATCGTTTCTTGTCGAAGCAGGAAGAAAGGCAACTTAAGAAACTCAAGGTCAGTACCAATTGGAATGCGATGTCTGAGATGTTTTCTCAGAGTAAAGACATCGTTGGGGCAGTGACTTCTCACATGCTCATCGTTCCAACCGATAAGGTGCCAAAAGCTGAAATGCGGAAGACCGTTTCCGCGCTAGCGAAAAAAGACCAAATCAAATGGACGGTGACACGAACAATGGCCTTGCCTGAGTACCAACTAAAATAAGCAGACATGAAAAGAAGAGATTTTTTACGTTTCTCAGCAGTAGCCACCGGTGCTACATTGATGCCGCAATTCTTAAGCGCATCGAATCCAGTATTGTCTGCGATTGGTGCAAAAGGAAAGCGATTGGTAGTCATCCAGCTTTCGGGTGGAAACGACAGCCTGAATATGTTGGTGCCATTCCGAAATGACACTTACTACAAAGAGCGACCAAAGATAGCGATCGCTGCCAAAGACGTACTCCGATTGACCAGTGAAGTTGGATTGAATCCAGCAATGACAGGACTTCAAGAGCTCTATGACCAGGGATATTTGACGCTCATCAATGGCGTAGGTTATCCAAATCCCAATCGATCACACTTCCGTTCGATGGAGATATGGCAAACAGCGAGCGATAGTGACCAAACGCTACAGAGTGGATGGGTAGGAAGATTCCTGGATACACAGCCTTCAACCTTGGTGCACCCCTATTCAGCAATTGAAATGGAAGATGCCTTGAGTCTCGTTATGCAAGGAAATGAGCATAGCGGACTTGCCGCCGCTGATCCAGCGCGATTGAAGAAGGTGGTAAATCACCCGTTCATTCGTCAAGTAGCTGATCATAATCACGGACATCATCATCATCCGCAAGTAGATTTCTTGCATGAAACACTTGATGAGACTGTGAATTCAGTGGATTACATTGCTGCCAAAGCACGTAGCGCCAGTAATCAAATGATTTATCCTGCAACTGCATTGGCACATCGCCTGAAGACTGTTGCAGGCTTGATCAACGCTGATGCTGATACGCAAGTGTACTACATGAGTCAAGGAAGCTATGACACCCATGCGAATCAATTAGGCGGACATGCCCGGTTATTGGGAGATTTGAGCAATGCCTTGAAGGCTTTTGTACTCGACCTGAAAGCATCCGGACGACTAGACGACACGCTCGTGATGGTATTCAGTGAGTTTGGACGACGAGTAAAGCAAAACGCTGGAAGAGGAACAGACCATGGAACAGCCGGGACCATGATGCTGTTAGGAGGTAAGTTGAAGAACCAAGGCGTTTACAACGATATTCCATCATTATCTGACTTAGATGATGGCGATTTGAAGCACAGCATTGATTTCCGTAGTGTTTATCGGAATGTATTGGAAGATTGGCTGCAGACGCCGTCGGAAGATGTGTTATTCAAGAAATTCGAACGACTAGATATCGTCTAGATCTAGTTTAGACTTGGGTTAGGAGGGAGGTCGGCCAAATGGCTGTACTCCTTTCCTAGTTTCTTGATGAGGCTGTTCCAAAGCGTTTCGTTGGTCGTATCCATCAAAGTGCGTTGATCAGAACTACTGATGAACCAGCTTTTAGATTTGACTTCACTCATGAGTTGATCAGGAGACCAACCGGCATAACCCACAAAGAATCGTACATGATCGTCGGTTACTTTGCCGGCTAGAGCTAATTCCTTTAGTTCCTCGAAATTTCCACCCATGTAGATTCCTTCAGTCACGTGAATGCTATCTGACAGCGTATCACCTAAGGTGTGCAGGTAGTAGAGGTTGTTATGCTTGACAGGACCTCCAACGGAAATTCGTGATTGGAACATGGATAGATCATCCATGATATCTTCAAGGCTCGCATCGATATAGTTATTGAGGACGAAGCCAAACGAGCCTTCTTCATTATGCTCACACAAAAGAATAACCGTCCGACGGAAGTACGGGTCTTCCATGAATGGTTCAGCAAGAAGAATATCTCCTTTCTGAGGTTGTTCTTTGTCGTTCGGAGTGAACTTGAGCATTGTCTAGTTAGTCGTTCTATACAAAGGTGCAATTTTCGTTGGTAAATCGGAATCGCGCCGTTTTCTAAGGCTATCGACTTAGGAATCAGATAAATTAGGTCCGATTTTCAATCATTTAGGTCTTTAGGAATGACATTTTACAGCTTGTCAATTAGTCTGAAATTGTACGATCTTGCAGTGAAATCGGATGGAATGAGACTATTGGTGTTTTTGGCGGCGATATTTTTGTCGTCATGTGCTATTAATTCACAGACTGTGCAGCCTTTTCAGGGTAATCAATCTGTTACTTGGGAAGAGGCTATAGCTTCTTATGACAGTCTAGCTGCCTCTTCATCTGACGCCTTCTTCATGGAAATGGGAAAGAGTGATGTGGGCAAACCGATCCATTTGTTCGTTTTAAACAAAGGAGCGCAAGATCCCTTTGACATCTCCTCTGAACGTTCTGTCCTTCTTATTAACAATGGCATCCACCCAGGTGAACCTTGTGGGGTTGATGCAAGCATCCAATTAGCCGAAAGGCTCTTGGCTTCAAATAGCGAATTGCTCGATTCAGTGGTCATTGGTATCATTCCGATTTACAACGTTGGTGGGGCATTGATGCGCAATTGCTGCGTTCGAGCAAATCAAAACGGACCTGAAGAATATGGTTTCCGAGGGAACGCACGAAACCTTGATTTGAATCGAGATTTCATCAAGTCTGACTCTCGAAATGCTCATACGTTCTATTCGATCTTCCATGCGTTAAACCCTCATGTGTTTATTGATACGCACACATCTAATGGTGCAGACTATCAGTATGTTATGACCATGATAAACACACAGCCAGATAAAGCTGGAGAGTTGATGGGTAACTATGTGAAGGAGGAGATGAGTCCGGCATTGTTTGAGTCGATGGAGGAACGTGGATTTGGTATGACGCCTTACGTTTATTCGTTGGGCAAAACACCAGACAATGGGATCAAAGACTTTCTCGAAACTCCCCGATATAGCACAGGGTATGCAGCTTTATTCAATACCATAGGCTTCACGAGTGAGACGCATATGCTGAAGCCTTTTGCTCAGCGAGTTGAAAGTACGTATCAGTTTATTCTCGCTAGCGCGGAATACATGCACGAGCACAATGGAGCGTTAATCGAATTAAAACGTCAAGCTGATCAAGCGGTTACAACGCAAACAAAATTTGAACTATCGTGGGAATTGGATACAACCTCTTTCCGTATGATTCCTTTTAAAGGATTTAAGGCGGAGTACATCGAAAGTGAGGTGACAGGAGGTGAACGTTTACGCTATAACAGAGCAAAACCTCAAACCATTCAAATCCCTTACTACGACACATACACCGCCACGAATGAAGTAGAGGCTCCGAAAAGTTACATTGTACCTCAGGCTTGGGTAGGCGTGATTCAACGACTTCAGGAGAATCATGTAGAAATGACACCCTTACCACGAGATACCATTATGGTTGTTGAAGCCTATTACATCCGCGATTTTAGTTCGTCTTCTCGTGTATACGAAGGCCATCATATGAATGAAGCCAAGAAGATCGATAAGGTGTCGGAAGAGGTGAGATTTTACCAAGGTGACATGGTTATCACGGTTGACCAGACAGTCAACAGATACATCGTAGAAACGCTCGAGCCACTTTCAGCTGACGCCTTCTTCGTCTGGAACTTCTTCGATAGCGCGATGCAGCAGAAGGAGTGGTACAGCGATTACGTTTTTGAAGATACGGCAGCGGAGCTTCTCAAGACTGACCTTGATCTCAAGCAAAGGTTCGAAGCAGCCAAAAAAGAAGATCCCGAGATGGCTGATAGTCCTTCAAGGCAGCTCTACTGGATTTACATTAATTCACCGTACTTCGAAGGAACAGTGAATCGTTACCCCGTGTATCGTTGGGAAGGTCAACTTTCAAAGTAGTTGTTCCTGTACACCTTACATACATGAAGGGCATAGCTCTCGTAGAACTTGTTGATTCCGTTCTTTTGTGCCTCTGAATGTTCTGGATGTTGACGCCACTGGTTCACTGATTCTTCATCCTTCCAGTAGGAAATGGTAATGCCTACTTCTGAGCGCGCATGGTCCATTCCTAGGTACCCTGGTTGGTTTTGAACGAGTTCTTCCATACGCTCTGCCCACTTTCCGTATTCATCTAAATCACAATCTGCTCTTGTTGTCGTTGTAAAGATGACAGCAATGTATTCGTTAAGTTTTGAGATTTTTAATGGTTTCACTGCAGGCATACGTTTAACTTTGTAATCATGGGAAAGGTACATTATCAAGTTGTGATGGCCTACTACTGGCTTATTCGCAAACTCAGAAATGCTGGGGTAGATCCTTCGCCGAGACATCTCCGTTTAGCGGCAGACCGCGTAGGTTCTGTTTCTCCAATGCCTATGGGCACGAAGTTAGAACGAACCCAGCTTGAGGGTGTCCCAACGGGAAAAATCACCTACCGCACTCCAAATGATGAAGGCGTTCTCATGTTTATTCATGGTGGAGGTTTTGCTTTTGGCTCAGTGAATACACACCGTTCGGCGGTAGCCCATTTATGCAAAATGACCGGCTTCACAGGCTACATCCCAGAGTACCGATTGACCCCTGAGCATCCATATCCGATTCCTTTAGAAGATTGCGTTGCTGCCTACGAAGGAATGATAGAGCGTCACCCAGGAAGAAAAATCATTCTTCTGGGTGATTCAGCAGGAGGGAACCTTGCTACAGAAACGGTACTTGAAATTCTCAGAAAAGGAAAAAAGGCACCAGATAAGTTCATCTTGATGTCGCCGTGGTTAGACTTATCTCCTGAATCTGAAAGTGCCCAAAAGAATCGCGATGAAGACAGTTTGTTCGATAAGAATGACCTCATTCATTATAGCCGCATGTACGTTGGTGATTTGAATCCGAATTCATCAGCGATATCGCCTATAAATGCAGATCTGAAGGGATTCCCGGAAACCCTGATTCAGGTAGCGGAAAATGAGCTTCTGTACTTTGATTCGCTTCGTTTCTCTGAAGCGCTAGTAAAGGCAAAGGTAGATGTGGAGATGCAAGTAGAGCCTCATTTATTCCACAGCTGGCAGCTCTTCCCGGATTTTGTCCCGGAAGCAAAACGTTCGCTTGAAAAGGCAGCTGAGTTTATTTCAGCAACGACTCCTGTCCAAGGCTAGATAGACACTCTTTCAATCGAGGAAGATAGGTGTCATTCATCGCCTCCATATCTGGATTATCGTTTTCAAACTCCTTTCCTTGAAGCGTCAGTTCATTTTCAGAGATAGGCTTTCCGTGTCGGATCAATGCACTCACGATTTGCTGGTTGTCATCGTAGTACAATTTGTGCTCAATCACATAGGCGCCGTCTTTCCCCGCAAAGTTCCGCGTTAGCGAACGATGTGTGCTAAAGATCAGTTTTCCAGACTCATCGAAAATAAATGTATCCTCCTCAGGTCCAGTTTCGGTCTCTAGATACAGGTCTGCTTTAGCGAGAGCTCCATTGTTATAAAACCCCTTGGCTTCTCCTTGAACATTACCCATGGAAACACGTCGAGCTTCAGGAGCAGCTTGTTCCACTACTTCTTGTTGCTCTTCAACGACCTCTTCAATCGCTTCTTGTTCTTCATAGGTAACAGCTTCGTTACCAAGTGCTTCTTTCTGAGGGTCTGGAGTGCTGCACGCGAATAGCAGTGCACACAAAGGGAAGAGGATGGTCTTTTTCATGAGGTCGTATTTCAAGCACACTTACGAGGTGCAAGCAAAATTGTTCCGCCCTAAAAATACAAAAGGCCATCACTCGTTAGCGACGGCCTAATGCCTTGGGATAATGCAATAGTTGTGTCAAGTTAGACCAACGATGAAGCCTTTGCTTCATCTTGCTGAGAACCTCCAGACTGAGAGAAGAGAACTGCGATTGTTCATTCCTTAATCCGAGTGCAAGAAACCGACGCACTATTAACTCAGCTTTAAGTAGAGTTTGCTTTAGGATTAATTGAAGAGATTTAGGCTTGTTGTTCTTTGCGCTCTTCGGCAAGAACTTTACCGATGTAACGGAACAACGCAAAAAGAGCTACGGATGCCACGGTAATGAAAACAGGAACCAGGTAACTCGATTCTACGAAATCTGAAGTGATCATATATGTGTCAAATTCAGAATCGCGTTGCTCTGCAATAGAATTCAGTAGAGCACTTTGAAACGTTGTTCTGAAGTACGCCCAGAGAAAGAAAGCTGCGCAGACAAAATTCACCACTGCCCCAGCTACTGATCTCCAACCAGATTGAATGAGATCAATTAGAGCCGCAAAATACAGGGTGCCTGAACAACAGAGCATGATTGCTAGAGAACGCGTGTCTGCAATTTCTTCAAAGACATACCCAGGTACAGAAGATGACGCACCGTCTTTTACTGAGATAGGAAAGAAGCTTGTTTCGAGCGATACTCCAAGTATGAATCCTAGGAATATGGCACCGATGTAGATGAAGATGGTACGTTTCACTTGACGAAAATAAAGGATAGTCTAACGCCTACAAAGTCATTGAGTGTTTCTTTGGTGGGCTACGAAATTCCGCCGAACTTCGCTTCGAAGCCTCTCTCATGGCGGCGGTGGTGGGGGTGGGGCCCCCGTCGTTCTCGATGAGGAGTTAATCGTTGTTCTTTGGCTTTCGATAGCTTCCCGCAACTCCATATTTCCATCCCTCTGGAACCACCCTCGAAAACACCATTCGATCCACCTTCCCAAGCAATCTCCTCTGCCATTCATTCCTGCCAAAGGCACCAAGGAAACCAAAGCGACGAAGCTCAAGTTCGCCGTCTCCGAGACACTCCTCAATCTCAGAATAAGACATGTAACGCCAGTAAGCACCCCATTTCGTAAATCGTCTTCGAAAGAATTGATGTCCCTTTGAACCATCAAGGTTTTCAGCGAACAGTAGCAAACCACCTGGCTTCAAGGCTTGTTTCATATTTTGAATGGCTTGAAGTTGCGCGGCTTTATTGTCATCACGCCCAATTCCACCTAAGACGCTCTTGAAAAGAATGACGTCGTACTTCTCCAATTCATTCCAGTCGGTGGCATTGAGTGCCCTGTAATCTACCTTAGTTGCAATACCATGAGATTCATGAAGTGGCTTGGCAGAAGATTCTGAAGACTCTAAATCGGTGCATGATACGTCATATCCTTCTAGTGCCGCGAATAGACTCAAACCGCCTCTACGGCCGCCAATTTCAATCGCTTGGCCTGATTTCTCTTTAGACTCCAAGGCCTTCGCCCATAGTGGAAGAGCTGAACTCCAGTTGACTACATCCCATTCGAAGATGTCGTTCACGACCTGTTTAGTGTATTTACTATCGAAGGCCATTAAGCGCATTGATTAATTGATCTTCCGCCCAAGACAATTCTTCATCTGATATAACGAGAGGTGGGGCTATTCTGAACGAGTTCGGACAACTCAAGAACCAGAACCCAATGTAGCCGTGCTCCATGCCATAATTGACAACATGTTCTACGTCAGCACGTGTTTCCATGTCTATGGCAAAGTAATAGCCGATTTGACGGACTTCTTTGACCTTGGGGTGCTTCCGTAGAGAATCAGCCAGTTTCTTTCCACGTTGACTGACAAGATTCAAGTCGACCTCCTCGGTCAATACGTCTAATCCTGCTTTTGCCGCAGCGCAGATAAGAGGATGTCCACCGAAGGTGGTGATGTGACCGAGCATAGGGTCAGTGGAGAATTGAGCCATGTGGTGCTTTGAAGCTACAATGGCTCCGATGGGCATTCCGGCTCCTAATGCTTTGCCTAGAACAAGTATGTCCGGAACCACATCGAAGTGTTCGAATGCAAAGAGCTTCCCTGTTCTGCCTAGGCCAGCCTGAATTTCATCAAGGATAAGAAGAACTCCATGATCGGTGCATCGCTTTCTCAATGCTTGGATCCATTCCTTCGATGGAATGCGAACTCCAGCGTCACCTTGAACGGTTTCGATGATAACTCCGGCCGTGTTTTTATCAATGAGATCGAGACTTGAGAAGTCGTTGAAGGTCATGAAATAGACATCTGGAAGTAACGGCCTGAATGCTTGCTTTTTGACTTCATTTCCGCTGACACTCATGGCCCCATGCGTGCTTCCGTGGTATGCTCCACGACAAGAAACCAGCTTAGATCGACCGGTAACCCTTTTGGCTAGTTTCAAAGCAGCTTCAATCGCTTCAGCTCCGCTGTTGACAAAGTAGCATGTGTCTAATGACGAGGGAATGAGTGAAGTGAGTTTATGAGCCAGTTCACGTTGAGGAGCCTGCATGAATTCCCCGTACACCATCACATGTAGGTGTTTCTCTGCTTGGTCTTTGATGGCCTTGATCACTTTCGGATGACCATGTCCTAGGGCCGAGACGCCAACGCCAGAAATGAGATCCATGTATCGTTTACCGGAAGGATCATAAAGCCAGACTCCTTCAGCCCGTTCGATTTCTAAACCAAACGGAAACGGGGTTGTTTGCGCTAAATGCTGATCAAAGAATGAATGATTTTCAGGCATTATTCAGCGAGCTCGATTTCAATCTCATCTAAGAAGAGCCATGAAGGATTACCAACACCTAGATGCCAAGGGGGAATGAGGCCATAGTTCTTTGCAACAACCTTAATCCAGCGAGCTTCAGCGCCTTTAGTACTGACAAAATCGTGCGTCTGAACTTCATAGTCATCAACTGCGATGTCATGTGACACAGTATCAAAGAGGTTGAAGGTAGCGGTGTCATTGGCAGCATAGAACTCAACAGCTGGTGGAAGCCAAATCCACGGCTTGACATCTTGCAGCGCGCCAATACTCACCTTGGATACAGACTGGACACTACCAAGGTCAATCCATACTTCAACGTCTTTACCGTAGTAGCCCTGCCATTCGCCAGTTTTGAAGTTTGGTCCACCTGTGATGCCATCCATCAAGGCTTGATCTCCGCCTGCGTGGTACTGGTTGTCGTATGCTGACTTGACAAAGACCTTATAGTCATGGTCGATTTTCTTAATCTCAGAGCGGACTGGTTTGCTGTGTCTTCTTCCACTTTCTGAATAGGTCTCAATGATACAGCTCTCAGTCACTTTCAACGGATGCTTGTAGGCCAACCAATCAGTGGTGTCTGGAGCAAGGAATCGGTAATAAATCAACGATTCGTCTGCGGCAATGTCAATAGTAATCTCCGTTTCATCCTTGAACGTGCGAGGAGCACGAATGATCGGTGTAGGGAAGAAACGGTCGTTTCGTACCTTCTGATATGGACGATCAGACTGCCCTTGTCCGAATGATTTGTTCGGAGTTGAACCCATATTGAATTCTAGCACACCGCCTTTCATGATGTCGTCATGCTTGATGTAGGCACGTGTATGATCAACTCCATTTAAGGTCACGGATTGAATGAAGATGTCGTCTGCGTCACCGTTTGCTACAATCTTAAAGGTGTTACCATTTTCTAGATTGATCGATGCCTCGTCAAATCGAGGAGTTCCGAAAACATAGATGTCACTTCCAGGAGTTACTGGGTAGAAGCCCATGGCTGAAAGGACATACCAACTCGACATTTGGCCGCAATCTTCATTCCCTGAAAGTCCATTAGGCTTGGCATGATAAAGATGACTCATTATGCTGTCGACAAGCGTTTGCGTCTTCCAAGCTTGTCCAATGTAAGGGTAGAGGTAGGCCATGTGATGGCTTGGCTCATTTCCATGAGCATATTGGCCGATGAGCCCCGTAATATCAGCTTGGTTTCGACCCATAAGCTGACTACTTGAGTAAAACAGTGAATCGAGCTTTTGTCCAAAAGCTTCGTCTCCTCCCATCAATTCGATATGTCCGTTCACATCTTGTGGGGTGAAGAAGTTGTATTGCCAGCCGTTGGCTTCTGTGTAATTGAAGTTGACTTCTCTTGGGTCAAATCCAGGGATAAAGCTTCCTCCTCGTTTTGGACGGATAAAGCCAGTCTCTGGGTCATAGAGGTTGCGGTAATTCAAAGCACGTCGACTAAAGCGCTTTACGATCGGGTCGTCATTGCCGTTCAACGAACGTGCGAAATCAGCAATACACCAGTCGTTGTAAGCATATTCCAACGTCTTAGAAACACTTTCATGCTCAATTTCAGATGAAAGAAAGGCCTGCGATTCGTATTCACGTTTACCCAATTCATCCATTGTAGCTTCGGCCACCATGGCTTCAAGAGCTAGTTCAGCATCAAAATCGGTGATTCCTTTTTTGTACGCATCCGTAATCACTGGAATGGCGTGATATCCTATCATACATCCGGTGTAGTTTCCGCCCAATTCCCACATGGGCAGTTCACCACCTTTTTGGTACATGTCAAGAAAGGTGTGAATGAAATCACTGGTACGCTCACGTTGAATGATGGTGTACAACGGATGCGTTGCCCGGAAAGTATCCCACAAGCTGAATACCGTATAATGTCTGTGTCCATCAGTGGTGTAGGCATTTCCATCTGTGCTTCTGAAGTTTCCGTTTACATCATCAAATGCGTTCGGAACTGTCAAGCTGTGATATAGGGAGGTATAGAAAATGGTCTTGTCTTCTGCATTGGAAGTTTCAATTTCTATCGCCTTTAGTTCGTTGTTCCATGCCGATTCCGCGCTAGCGAGATATTCATCGAAATTCCAGTGAGGAGCTTCGGTATTAAGATTTTCAATAGCCGCGTCAATTCCAGACACTGCGAGTGCCACCTTCACATTCAAGGTGTCAACAACGCCAAATTTCAACGGGAAAACAGGAACATACTCAGTTACCTCAACATACTCACCCAAAGTAGAATCATAGGCCTGGTAGAGTTCGTAAGTCTGATCTAAGTACTCGAAAGGCTTGTCAAACTTCATAGCGAAGTATACTAGCTGATTTTGAGCCCATTCCTTGGATTGACGAAGCCCCACGATCATACTATCGCCCATTGGTTCGAATTGATAAGAAATCAGCTCATCGCGGTGCTGCATGTCAATAAATAACACAGAGCTATCTGGTTGGTCATAGATATATCGATGGATGCCCACGCGTTCTGTAGCAGTCAACTCAGCAGTGACATTGTGATCATCCAAATGCACAGAGTAGTATCCTGCATGAGCACGCTCAGTTTCTTTTCTGAAAGAAGAGCGGTAGCGCTCACCCCAGTTGTTTCCGGTATGAACTTCATTATTGGTTGGCATGATCAGGATATCACCATAATCCGAAATTCCAGTTCCTTGCAAATGGGTGTGCGAGAACCCATAGATTATGCTGTCTGTGAAGTGATAACCACCACATCCATCCCAACCAGTAAGCCGAGAGTCTGGGCTCAGCTGCACCATACCGAACGGACGTGTTGCACCAGGGTAGGTGTGGCCATGTCCGCCAGTGCCAATGAATGGATCAACCCATTCGCACAAAGGCTTGTTTTCTAAGGATGAACTAGTTGAACAACTCCAAAGAGTTGCGCATAGCACGAGCAGGAGCAAGTAGCGCATTTGGTCTGAATTTGAGGTAAAAATAAGCTTTCATTCCAAGTGCAAGAATGAAGATAGTGGTCATTCTAGTCTACGCGAAGAACAAGCCCTTTAAGGTATTCACCTTCAGGATGAAAGGCATTCACTGGGTGATCAGCAGGTTGATGCAATTGATGCAAGATACGCACCTTTCTACCCGCTTCAATTGCTGAAGCAATCACTGTGTTGTTGAAGAGCTCTTTATCTACGGCTTGTGAACATGAGAAGGTGAAAATCAAGCCTCCTGGTTTGATGTGCTTGATGGCCTGCATATTAATTCGCTTGTATCCCTGAACCGCGCGATGTCTGGCGCGTTGATGCTTCGCAAAGGCTGGTGGGTCCAACACAATGATGTCGTAATCCTCTTCTAGCTGCTTGAGGTATTGTACCGCATCTGCTTGAATGCTTTTGTGTCGTCCGTCGTCCAAAGAATTCAGCGCTACGTTGTTCTCACCAACTTCTAGTGCACGTGCTGAACTATCTAAGCTGTGCACTAACGTTGCGCCTGCTTGAAGCGCGAACACTGAGAATCCTGCCGTGTACGAGAAGGTATTCAACACCTTTTTTCCCTTTGATAAATCGCCTAAGAGCTTCCTGTTTTCGCGTTGGTCAATAAAGAAACCTGTCTTCTGACCCTTCTCCCAATCGATGTTGAATTCTAGTCCGTATTCTTTGGCGGTCATTTTCGCTAGCGCGGAATCGGAACCATGTGCATAGTAGTTCTCGACCTGCATCGCTTCAGCATTTGGTAGCGTGTCGCGACTCTTATTGTAGACTGCTTTTAAGTTGTCGCCATAGATCTCGACTAAACTAGCCACGAGCTCGTCTTTGATCATCCACATTCCAGGAGCATGAACCTGCATGACCAAAACACCATCGTAATGGTCAATAATCAGCCCTGGGAACCCATCGCCTTCACCATGGATGAGACGGTATGCCGTAGTTTCCGCGTTAGCGACAAAACCAAGGTCATTGCGCAGGTCGTAAGCACGCTGCAAACGTTCATGCCACCAGCGCTCAATGACTTTTTCTTTTCCGAAATGAGTCATGCGCACCGCAATGGAAGCATCAGGGGTGAAGAAGCCATGTCCTAGGATTTTGCCCTTCGTATCCGTGACTTGGACGAAATCTCCATTCTCAGGTTCTCCATCAATGAAGGCAATCGCTCCGGAGAAAATCCACGGGTGGAATCGTTGGATAGATCGCGTTTTCTTTGGCTTAAGGGCAATGTTGGCTGTTACTTCCATGGGACGGCAAAGGTACTAGTTGCGTTCTTCTGTCCAATGCAATAGATCTTCTTCATCACGCGAGACCTCTCCATCGTCTATCGAACGATTGAGTTGGGTGATGATTTCCTCTCTTGGAACCTCACTGTGTTGGTCTATCAATCCGCTGAGGTCGGTAGGAGCGGAGAGGAGGCTTTCTTTGATCAGCTCACGAACGTCATAGGCCACAATCTTCTCTTTGCGGCACCAATCACAAACTCCACATAATGCAGATTCGTCGTCTCCAAAGTAGGTGGCAACGAACTGACTTCTGCATCCGTCGTGATGCAAGTAACGCATCATTGCCTCCCAACGAGAAACACTTCTTTCGATTCGTTCCTCGTAAGCTCCAGGTGGGATGATCAAGTTTTCTTTTTGCTGTCTTCCAGTTAAGAAGGTGATAGTCGGGTGCTCGGTTCTTGGACGATAAGAGAGCACCTGCATGTTGTCTAGTCTTGCGAGTGTCTCACGCACCTGTCCTGTGCTCCATCCAGTTTTGCGAGCGAGGAAGTGCTCATCAATGCGCGAATAGGTCTCAAACAAGCCACCGTAAGTTCTGAGCAACAAACGGATAAAGGCATCATGCTGTTCGTTCCGAACTTGGAAGTTGTACAGCTCTTGCGCCTGCATTTGGAACATCACTCTGGAAGGGAGCATGGCGCCTTCGGACATAGATAGGTACCCAGACATCTCAAGCGTCTCAATATCGAAGTAAACATCTCTAGGATGCCGGTTATATTGCTTGCTAAAAGCAGATAGATCAAAAGTGAACTGCTCGTTAAGTCCTGCTGCAAAGGCAATTTGGAAGAACGAATTCAGCTGATGATAGGTGTCTTTGACTTGATCTTTCGGCGAAAAGCGATCATGTAGTTGAGAAGTAAGACGTTCCACCATCTTGGTGTTCCACATAAGAATGGCCCAACTTTCGTCTCCATCTCGTCCTGCTCTTCCTGCTTCTTGAACGTAGTTCTCTAAGTTTTGAGGCGGTTGAATATGCACTACAAAACGAACGTCAGGTTTATCGATTCCCATTCCAAAGGCATTGGTTGCTACCATCACTGAGAACTTATTCTTCAACCAGTCTTTCTGGAGTTTCTCCTTCGTGGCAGCATCAATACCCGCATGATAGTAACCAGCCTGAACACCATGCGAGTTCAAGAATTCCGCGGTAGCGCGAACCTGCTTACGTGTAGGGGCATACACAATACCACTACCGCCAATTCGCTTACAAGCACGAAGCAATCGACCCAGGGGTTCTACTTCGTCAAGAACCACATAGTTGAGGTTCTTTCGAACCATCGAAGATTCGAAACGGGCAGGATCATTTAGTTCAAGTTGCGCTACAATATCATCTGCAACTTCAGGTGTGGCAGATGCCGTAACAGCAATGATTGGAACGTTCGGATGATGTTCACGAATACCACTGATTTCCCTGTATGCCGGACGAAAATCATGCCCCCATTGAGAAATACAATGTGCTTCATCTACCGCAATCAAGTTCACCGGCATCTTCTTAAAGCGCTCGATGAAAAGCTCACTCTTGAGGCGCTCTGGAGATACATATAGGAACTTCATATTCCCATAAATAGCGGAATCAAGCAAGTGATCAATCTCCTTTCTGCTTTGAGCCGCTGTAATATATGCGGCACGTACATCCATGCTTTTCAATCGATCTACTTGATCCTTCATCAAGGCAACCAAAGGAGAAATGACTACGCAGATTCCTTCTTTGGCTAACGCCGGAACTTGAAAGCACAGTGACTTACCCCCTCCAGTGGGCATCAGGGCTAAGGTATCTTGCCCGAGCATCACTGCGTTGATGATGTCAGATTGCTTGGTCCTGAAAGACGTGAATCCCCAGTACTGTTCAAGTATTTCGAGCGGGTCAGCTTGCATCTAAGTGTATCAAAGACAATATTACGTAAGTGCGTTCCAATTTGTGTCCTACCTTTGGGGTATTAAACCTGCTGATTTTGCAAATGTGAGCCAAAAGTTTGCAGATCGCTTGAAACCATTCTTATGAAAAGAAGAATCATCGCCGGTAACTGGAAAAGTAACACTACTTGGACAGAGGCTAAGCAACTTGTTGAAGAGTTGAGCCGCATGACTACCGGACAAGATATCAATACACGCGTAGTTATCGCACCTCCTACACCTTATTTAGCTGCTATCCGAAGCGGGTTGCCGCCAATGATCGCCCTTGCAGCGCAGAACTGCAGCGCAAATGATACGGGTGCATTCACTGGAGAATACACAGCTGGGATGTTAGCTAGCGTAGGAGTGAAGTACGTTATCGTAGGACATTCTGAGCGTCGTGCGATGTATAATGAAACTGATGAAGTTGTTGCGCAAAAGGTGCGTCAGGTTCTTGATGCTGGGCTTTACGCGATTCTTTGTGTCGGTGAGAGCCTTGAAGAACGTGAGTCAGGACGTCATTTCGATGTAGTAAAGACTCAAATTGAGGCAGCATTTACCGCTCAAATCGGGAAAGAAGAGGCAAACCACGTTGTGGTGGCATATGAACCAGTTTGGGCGATTGGAACGGGTAAAACAGCGTCAGATGAGCAAGCACAAGAAATGCATGCGCATATTCGCTCTTTGCTGGATGAAGCATACGGAGAGGTGGCTAGTGATATCAGCATCCTATACGGAGGAAGCGTGAAGCCGGGCAATGCTGCTGGAATCTTCCAAGGAGAAGACGTAGATGGCGGCTTGATAGGTGGAGCTTCACTGAAAGCTGAAGATTTTATGGCGATCATTGAAGCCAATAGCGAATGGACTACTGCGAGCTAAGTTTTCAATTAAAACCGGTATTACCGGCACGAGAAATCCTCATTGCGGAATTAGCAGAGCTTGGCTTTGAGAGCTTCGTTGAACGTGAAGATGGTCTTGACGCATACATTGAAGGAGAGGGGCCTAGTGACATTGAAATCAGCGAATTAAGTGCATTCGGCATTGAAGGGGCTACCGTTGTTTATCAACGTAAATCTGTAGCCCGAGAGAACTGGAACGCAAAGTGGGAGTCAGACTTCGAGATGATCTTTGTGGATGACGATGTGTGCATCCGCGCTCCTTTTCACGATCAGAGTTCCGCACGATTTGACATTGTGATTCAACCCAAAATGAGCTTTGGTACAGGGCACCATGACACCACCTGGCTCATGCTGAAGTTGATGTTGGACCAAGACCTCAAGGAGAAAGAGGTGTTGGATATGGGCAGTGGAACGGGCGTGCTGGCGATCTTGGCTGAAAAGCTTGGTGCTTCAAAAGTTGATGCCATTGACATAGACGATTGGGCCAAAGAAAACTGCGATGAAAACGCCGAATTAAATGGGTGCACTAATATTTGTGCGTATCAAGGCGATGGCACGATGTTGAATGGAAGGCAGTATGACGTGATTCTAGCGAACATCAATCGAAACGTTCTAACCAGTGATATGCCGGTGTATTCTGCTTCTATGAATGACGGGGCTACGATCCAATTTAGCGGCTTTTTCCCAACTGATTTTCCAATTATTCGCGCTAGCGCGGAAGAGAACGGTCTCACTTGGCAAGGGGAATGGGAGCGTAATGGTTGGGGAAGCATGCGTTTTATCAAATAAGGCAGGCTTGAACAATAAATTGAGTTTCGTGTACAGTCATGTAAATCTGTACATGTCATGAACCAGTTGTTCCTTGCATTCATTCTATCATGTCTTTCCGGCGGTCTCAATCCGCTTGATCAAGTCGAAAAATCGAAATGGAGCTACGTCATTATGTCATCTGAAGATGGCGACGATGTGAAGCTGCAACGTCCTGTGTATTTGAATATTCACTCAGGTGGACACTACGGGTACTCCAATTTCGAAGTCAACAAGTGTTTTGGTTCCTTCGAGCTTTTATCTCGAGATAGTATTCGATTCAGCTCTGCGGATTGTACCGAAGCTTGCTGTGATACAGACGACGAAAGAAGCTTGATGAGTCTACTTCCGCAAATGTCGCGGTACTCAATGAGTCAAACTCATTTGACCTTCACTGGGGAGGTGACTTACCCTATCATTTTTCACAATTATCTTGAAGATCCTGACACCCTATTAGGGTTCACGACCATTGAAATGGTTCGAGTGCAAGACTAAGTTCTCATGGTAGGACAATTCCTATAATCTTTTGGGTACATGAGACTAGCTGCTAGGCTGAATTGACATCGTTCTTTGGAAAACAATGGCCTTGAAGCAAGATTAGTGAAGGCTGGAATAGACTACTTTAGTTCGTATGAGAAGCCTTCTGGTCATTTGTTTTTTTGTTTTCTGCACTCAAATTCTTCTTTCTCAGTCGGAAAAGGAAGCCCTTGGGGTCTCCATCTCTATCATTGATAACACTACGAATGGCGAGAAACTTGATCAGCTAGATTACACTTTCAATCAAAACGAAGTTGCCACGCTTGATAATGGGACGCACGTAGCTGTCAAATTGGAAGTCCGAGAAGATGCTATTAGTAGCGAGAACTCTATTCATCTTGACTATGCTTTGCTCGACACGGTTGAATTGTGGAAAGCTGATGTCAATGGGCAACTGGAACTAGTTTGTCAAACCGGTCAAGCATTCGCCTTTGATACACGTCCTTATGAGAATTCTAGTTTCGTATTTCCTCTTGATGGGACATCAGAAGAGTATTATTTAAGGGTCTTTAGCACCAAGCCCGTAGTTCTTCCATTTAAGCTTTTAGAGAAGGGAGAACTTGTCAGAGAGTTAACCTTCAAAGATTTTCTCTTTGGAATATATGGAGGAGCGATGATGGTTATGTTCCTGTATAACCTGGTTCTGACCTTCATTACTCGTGATAATAGCTATGGTTTCTACATCATCTTTTTGGTGTGTATTCTAACTGCTCAGTACGCTCTATTCGGATATACTGATCGATATTTGCTAGCTGATTGGCCTGCATTGAATCAGAAATTCACTGTTTTGACCGGAGCCGTCGTTGGAATTGCCACGGTGATTTTTGTGACAAATTTCCTTCAACTCAAACTGAAGGCACCAAAATTTCTGATCCCATTATATGGCACGGTGCTGCTAGATTTCGTTGCCATTACCCAATTAATATTCGATTTAGATGTAGCCGCTTATCATACCGCTAATGTGGCTTCCTTGTATGGGTCTTGCATTGTTATTGCTGCAGCGCTTAAGTTGTCACGTAATGGCTTTAAACCGGCGAAATTCCTACTCATCGCATGGAGCATCTTGATCGTAACAGTGGCTATTTTTGCCATGACAAATCTTGGTGTGATTCCGTACAAGCCTTACTTCTTAGGGGCAATCTTGTTTGGCTCAAGCATTGAGGTCGTCTTACTCTCAATTGCGTTAGCCGATCGAATCAATGCATTACGCAAGGAGACGGAAGAGTCTCAAGAGAAGGCTTTAGAAATGGCCCGGGAAAACGAACGGATTATCCGGGAACAGAATGTAATCCTTGAAGAGAAGGTACAATCGCGAACAGAAGAGTTGCAAGGGGCGAACAATGAATTGAAAAATACGCTTGAGAATCTCAAGGAGACGCAGACACAGCTGGTACAATCAGAGAAAATGGCTTCCCTAGGTGTCTTGACAGCTGGTGTGGCACATGAAATCAACAATCCGTTGAATTTCATTCATGGTGGTTCAGCAGCGATCAACGCAGAATTAGAAAACGAAGAAGTAAACAAGGAAGAGCTTCGTGAGTACTTACGATGGATCAATGTTGGCGTCGAAAAGGCTAGTCAGATCGTCAAGAGCCTGAATATCTATAGCAGAACCAATGACGACTTTACTGAAGAGTGTGATCTTCATGAGATCATTGATGGATGTTTGTCGATTCTACAATACAAAACGAAAGACCAGATTTCCCTAGAGAAGGAATTCTCGAGTGACTTGGGAGTGGTGAAGGGAAATAGTGGCAAATTGCATCAAGTCGTACTCAATCTTATCGGCAATGCCATTGATTCTATTGAGGAAGACGGGGTCGTAAAGATCAGCACTGAAACTAAAAACGATAAAGCGGTAATTCGGATCGTCGATACCGGGGCAGGAATTGCGAAGGAGGACCTTGAAAAAATCTTGGATCCCTTTTTCACAACCAAAGCTCCTGGTGAAGGCACAGGACTAGGCTTGTCTATTGTCAATTCAATCGTTCAAGAACATGGAGGAACCATCGATTTTGAATCGGAACTTGGCAAAGGAACAACCGTTACTCTGAGCATTCCGATGTTGTAATTATGGGGGAGAAAAGGAAAGTTCTTTACGTCGATGACGAACCTATCAACAGGCACATCATCTCGAGTATTCTTGGGAAAGAATATGACGTAATCTCTGTAGAAAGCGGACCACAAGGATTAGAGTCTCTTGAATCCGATCCTGAGATCCAATTAATCATTAGTGATCTTCACATGCCTGTGATGTCTGGATTGGAGTTTATTCAAGAAGCTCAAAAGCGCCATACCGGAAAGAGATATTTCATCCTCTCGGGTCATTCCTTAAACAAGGAGATTAAAGAGGCACTCGATTCAAAGCTGATTAACGGTTTCTTCGAAAAACCCGCAAACTTTAAGCGAATTAACGCTGCCCTCAAGGGTGATTCGTAGATTGCTAGACTGAATCTTTAGTCATGTCCATACTACTCCTACACGGCGCTTTAGGCAGCCAGCGTCAACTTTTCAAGGTTAAAGAAGCACTGCAAGAACACAGTGAGGTTTATTCGTTGGACTTCAGCGGACATGGAGATAATCGCACCGAGCTTTCCTTCGCAATTGATCAGTTCACATCAGATGTTGTTCATTTTCTCGATGAGAATGGACTTGATCAGGTGAATATCTTCGGATATAGTATGGGAGGCTATGTAGCGTTGAATCTCGCGCATCACCACGAACATAGGGTAAACCGAATTGCGACCTATGGGACCAAGTTCAATTGGACACCGGAATCAGCTCAGAAAGAAGTGAAGATGTTGAATCCAGAAGTGATTGAGCAAAAGGTGCCAAAGTTCGCAGCTCATTTGGAAAGCACACATGGTGCAAAGTGGAAAGGAGTAATGCGAAGCACCGCACAAATGATGATCGATCTGGGAGAGGCTCCTAATCTTACTTCAGAAGTGTTGTCGAGCATTAATCATCGTGTATTGATCACGGTAGGTGATGAAGACACCATGGTATCGATTGAAGAATCGAAACGTGCAGCAGCGTCTTTATCCAACAGTGAGTTCAAGATACTAGAAGGTTTTCAGCACCCGATTGAAAGGGTAAATGCCGGCTTCTTGGCTACGATGACTTTGGGGTTCTTTAATGCTTAAATGATTTTCTAGTCACTTTTTATTCGGGAGTCAGCCACTCGTACTGTACTAAAATCATGAGATGTACTCTCGCTCTTTTACTTCTACTCGCAATTATTACCAATACCAGCCGAGCTCAGTCTGAATGGGTAATGGAACCTTCCGTTGGATTTGGCACTTCGGTATCTCAGTTCTATGCTGATGGAGAGTCAAGTTCTTTAAGTGTGCTCAATCCATTCAGAAGAATAGAGTCTAGAGAGGTTCATTACACTTCATCGACACTAGAGGTTGAGTTTCAGCGAAGATTCGAAGATCGAATTCACTTTATAGGCCTGAAGGGATCATTGAGGCAAAGCGGGCTAAAGAATCGCGTCTTAGTTGGTGCTGCCGTTGGTCCGTCGGTTCAAATTCCTTTACTACGAGGGTTGAGTATTGTTTATGGTGTGAGAGTAGGCCTGTGGTATGATCTTGAAAAACAGTTCTCAGAATCAGATTACCCCTCCGTATATGTGTCGTTTTCTTCTCAATTCGGTGTGATGAAGGAGTGGGATTCAGGCCTCGGTATTGGAATTCGCTCTGAGAGCATGTTTGAGTCTGGATATGAAGAAGTTATTTATGAAAGGCACGGACAGGTTTATTCAGCTGGTGAACGAAGGCCCTGGACACAGTATTTCTCTCTAATTGCAAAATTGGCGGTCTAAAAAAAGGCCGGGAACCCCCGACCTTTTCGCCCAAAACAGAATGCGTTAGAGTGCATTCTCCTTAATGATCGTCACGACTTCTGGATCTAGAAGGGTAGAGGTGTCACCTAAGTTTGAGGTGTCTCCTTCCGCAACTTTTCGTAGAATTCGACGCATGATTTTCCCACTGCGCGTTTTTGGAAGACCAGGAACTATTTGAATCTTATCTGGTTTTGCAATTTTACCGATCTCTTGAACCACACTTTCTGTGATTTCGGCTCTGAGGATATCATCGTCTACATCGGCATCTTTACAAATAACGTAGGCATAGATTCCTTGCCCCTTTATATCATGTGGATAGCCAACGACTGCCGATTCAGCCACCTTATCGTTAGAATTAATGGCATTTTCGATTTCAGCGGTACCGAAACGATGTCCTGAAACGTTAATCACGTCATCAACTCGACCGATAATTCTGTACATACCGTTTTCATCTCTTCGTGCGCCATCGCCTGTGAAGTAATAGCCTTCGTAATTTGAGAAATACACGTTCTTACATCGTTCGTGATCTCCGTATGTAGTTCGAAGCATACCAGGCCAGGGGTGTCTGATACAGAGGTAGCCCTCTCGTTCGTTCTCTTTGATTTCGTTACCATCAGAGTCTAACAATACGGGCTGAATTCCTGGAAGAGGATATCCTGCATGACTTGGCTTTTGAGGGCTATGACCACCTAGTCCTGAGATCATAATTCCACCAGTTTCTGTTTGCCACCAAGTGTCAACTATCGGACACTTCTCTTTTCCTACGTGGATATTATACCATTGCCATGCCTCTTCATTAATTGGTTCTCCCACAGATCCTAGTACCTTGAGTGAATCAAGAGAGTAACTCAAAACATGATCATCACCAGCCGCCATTAACGCTCTAATTGCCGTAGGAGCTGTATAGAATTGAGTCACACCATATTTATCACATACCTGCCAGAATCGGCCATAGTCTGGCCAAGAAGGAACCCCTTCAAACATCAAGGTGGTTGCTCCATTTAGGAGTGGTCCGTAAATAATATAGCTGTGGCCAGTAATCCAGCCGATATCAGCTGTACACCAATAAACATCAGATTCATTTAATTGGAATACGTTCTTAAATGTGTAGCCTGCGTAAACCATGTAGCCTCCCACAGTATGAACCACGCCTTTTGGCTTCCCTGTAGATCCACTTGTGTAGAGAATGAATAGCATATCTTCCGCATCCATAGGCTCTGCGGGACATTCTTTATCTACCGTTGGGAGCTCTTCATGAAGCCAGACGTCCCGGCCTTCTTTCATATTCACAGCCCATTTTGTTCTCTCTGTAACGATGACTTTTTGAACGCTAGGGCAGGACTCTAGAGCTTCGTCTACCACGCGTTTTACCGGGATCTCCTTTGCTCCACGGTATAGACCATCTGCAGTCAAGACCATCTTTGCTTCAGCGTCGTTTATTCTGTCGGCAAGTGCCTGAGCTGAAAACCCTGCGAATACCACAGAGTGAATAGCCCCAATTCGCGCACATGCTAACGCAGCGATCGCCAATTCTGGTACCATGGGCATATAGATCGCGATACGATCTCCCTTCTTGGCTCCGTGCTTCTTCAATATGTTAGCGTACTGACAAACACGTTCGTATAATTCTCTGTAGGTCAATCGAATGAATCGCTCCTTAGGATCATTTGGCTCCCATATAACGGCGAGTTTGTTTCCGCGCTCCCGTAGATGTCTGTCGAGACAATTGATGGTGATATTCGTTTGAGCCCCATCGAACCATTTGATACTTGGCTCTCTGAAGTTATAGTCTAGAACCTTCTTCCAAGGACGAGACCATTTAAAGTTCATTGCAATGTTTGCCCAGAACGTTTCAGGGTCGTCTACACTTTGTTGGTATGAACGTTTATAGTCGTCGAAAGAGGTGATTTGATATGGCGTATTCATGGTTGTTTGTTCTAAAGTTTCCATGGGAATATTTTATTCTAGAAGTTGGGTGACTTCTGTGTATAGTTCTTTGTTTTTGAAGGGTTTTTGCATGTATAGGTTTGCTCCAGAAGCGTATCCCTTCTCGATATCTTCTTTCCGGCTTTTAGCAGAAAGGAATATGATCTTGGTGTTTTTGCTCGTCTCGTTGGATTTGATTCTTTCGCACACTTCATATCCATCAATGTCTGGCATCATAATGTCAAGAATTACGAGTTCTGGTTGATGCTGATCAACAGCATCCAAGGCCTCCGTTCCGTTACGAGCAATGAATACATCAAACCCCTTTTTACGGAAGTAGTATTCTAGAGACATGACGATGTTTGGTTCATCATCCACTATCAAAATGCGTTTCATAATCTAGTTTCTCAGGGGTTTTCAATTCGTTCTTGACAGGAAGTTTAACTCGTATGCAAGTATTATAGTCATCATGTTCGCTTACCTCGATGGTTCCATTATGCACAGAGATTATATTCTTACATATGGCAAGACCTAATCCGCTTCCTGCTTTTTTTCTCCTCGTCTGGTGTTTCGATTGATAGAATTTTTCGAAGATAAGATCACGTTCGTCTGCAGCAATGCCTCCACCGTTATTACATACATCAATATGTATGTAGCCATTATGTAATTCTGTTTCTATGGCTACGGCAGCACTATCTGTTGAAGAGAATTTTATCGCGTTAGAGATCAGGTTAATCAGGACTTGAATTAAACGGCCTTCGTCTCCTTTTATCTTAGGAAGGGTATGAGACCAATAGTTTATTTCGAGATTCCTATTCCGCGCTAGCGAAAGCATACTACGAACCGCATCGTCGATTATTTTGGAAATTTCAATCGTCTCAAAGTCCGTTTGGAAGTTGCCTGACTCATAACGTTCTAAGTCTAATACGTTGGTGATCAGCTGTGTGAGTCGCTCACAGTCTGAGACGATATTCTCTAAAAAGCGCTGCTGGTCTTCTTCTGGGATCTCTTCTTCTGCGAGCATTTCAGCTTGAGAACGGATAGCAGTGAGGGGAGTGCGAAGCTCATGAGTTACCGTATACAAGAATTCATTCTTGAGCTCAGCATACTCTTGCAATTGTCGATTCGCAGATTTGAGTTGATCTCCTGCTTTAATTAAGGCGTCTTGTTGTTGCTGGAGTTTTCTGTTCAGACGGTGAACCTGCCTAGACTCGGTCAAAATATCAACGATTTCTTCGATGCTAATTTCCTCATTCTGAGTGACATGAGAGATCATGATTCGTGCTGATGCAGGGCCAATAGCTCCGGTTAAGAGGCGTTCAGCATATGAAATGACTCTAGGGTCAGCCTTGTCTTGCTTCGAGAAGTCAATGTCATTTATACGAGCATAACGGTCCAATACCTCTTCCGTTCTACGATCTCCAAGGAACTGAATCAACAAAGACTTAAGATCCGGAAAAGAGGCGCTTGTTGCCCATATCCCTGTACTATCAAACTTTGACTTCTCGATCTTCATAATATTCGAAAAGATGTTGGCCTGATTCACCTCTGTTTGAGATTGAGTTGTCAGCAATGAAACCCCTACAAATGTCAAGGCATTCGCGGTAATACTAATGAGGGCTGTTCCTGGAATTCGATCGAGACCTATCGCATCAAAGATCCACTGACCAAATAGAGTGGCTTCTCCAGTGGTGGCTAGCTCAGGATCAATGATCAAACCGGGGATAATCAGTAAGGCACTCCAAGTGATGAATCCAACCAATAGTCCACTAATGGCGCCTGTTTTAGTTCCGTTTCGCCAATAAATCGCTCCTATGAACGCCGGGGCTAATTGTGCGATACCAATGAAGGAAGTCATACCAACCGACACTAGGGCTGTTCGCTCTGACAAATAGTGTTGGTATGTGTACGCAAGTACGAATACCAGAAGAATGCTCAGTCTTTTTGAATTGAGTATTCGTTTTGAATAATCTTCAGGAGCGTCTTTTTGAATAATGGCAGGGATCACCAGATTCGTTGAAACCATACCTCCAAGAGCGATACTACTTACAATGATCATTGACGTCGCAGCGGAGAAACCTCCCAGATATATTAATGGCATGAGGAAGTCATTGCCGCTAATGGCGGCTAGAGATAACATGTAGTAGTCAGAAGGAGAATCGGCGATGATACTATTCCCCAGCAATGCAATGGGAATCACTAGAATGTTAATCAAGAGCAGGTATAAAGGGAACATCCACATGGCTGTCTTTAGATGTTCTTCCTTCTTTACTTCTACAACCCCTACTTGAAACTGTCTTGGGAGCAGAATCATTGCAAAACCCGAAATGACGGTTAGAATGATCCAATTCCCCATGCCAGTTCCTTGCTCAAAAGTGAAATTCTTTATGACTTCAGATTGAGAGCAAAGGGTCGTTAAATCAGGCTTCATTGAAACCAGGATAACGATGCCAGCGATGAGAAACGCCACTAGCTTAATGACAGATTCTAACGCCACAACCGTGACCATTCCTTTGCGTTTTTGATGTTGTCCAACGAAACGCGCTCCGTAGAGAATAGTGAACAGACATAAAAAGACGGCGGTAATAAGCCCTGCATCGAAACCTTCTACCAAAGATTGAGAACCACTACTTAAGACAATGGTGTCTGAAATTGCTTTGATTTGAAGAGCGATATAGGGTGTAATTGCTAATAGGCAAATTGAAGCTACGATGCTTCCAATACGCTGATCTTTGCCGTATCGCGCAGCGAGGAAATCTGCTAAAGACGCGATGTGTTGGTAGTTGACTATGCGAATCACTTTTCTGGTTACAATCCACCACAGCGGCATCATTAGAATTGGGCCAATGTAAATTGTCAAGAAGTCAATGCCGTGGTCTGCTGCTCGACCGATGGATCCATAAAAAGTCCACGCAGTGCAATATACGCCTAGGGAAAGAGCATAAATAACTCCGGGGCGATGAAGCAGTTTAGGAAGCTTTTTATTCTCTGCTCGTTGAGCAACAAAGAATAATCCTCCTAAATACAAGAGTGCAATTAATATGAGAAGGAGGGTGCTCAATGGTCTTGTTCCTTTGTTTTAGAACTCCATAACCACATAGTAACGACGAGTAGAATCCACAAAGTCAAAATGAATGCGAGGAGAGCAACAGCGCTACTGAATAGTGACAACACTGGATACCCTAATCCAACAACTAGAATCAACAGGATAAAGAAGAGAAATGACTTTCCGAGTTTCATCGTCTTAAAATAGTGAAGAAGGGGGAACCAAATGGCTTCCCCCTTCTTGAGATATATCAATGTTCCTGTGCAGCACCGGCTCCTTTTGGGATACGGATATCTTCCACCATATCCTGAACTTGTTGAGGAGGGGCAGGGGTGAATCTGCTGACCGTCAGTGCGATGGCGAAGTTCACAAACATACCAATGGTACCGAATCCTTCAGGTGAAATACCAAACCACCAGTGGTCGGCTCCTGAAGTTTCAGGATCACCAATCCAATGCAGCTTGAATCGAGCGATGTAATAACAGGTGATGAGCAAACCACCGACCATTCCAGCGATAGCACCTTCTTTGTTCATTCGCTTGTTGAAGATTCCCAAAATAATAGCAGGGAAGAAACTTGCGGCAGCTAAGCCAAAGGCCAGTGCTACTACCGAGGCGACGAATCCTGGTGGGTTAATTCCAAAATATCCGGCAACCACAACCGCAGCTACCGCAGCTACGCGGGCCCATAACAACTCGCCTTTGTCACTGATGTTTGGCGCAATTTGTTTCTTGATCAAATCGTGAGAAACTGAAGTCGAAATGACCAATAGTAGACCAGCTGCAGTCGAAAGCGCAGCTGCTAATCCTCCGGCAGCAACTAGTGCAATAACCCAATTGGGGAGCCCTGCGATTTCAGGGTTTGCAAGCACCATGATGTCACGATCAATCGTCAACTCATTTCCTTTTAAACCAGCTGGATCAGCGACGTTTGCAACGTATTCCGGGTTCTTGTCGTTGTAGTACTGAACCACTCCATCTTCGTTGTGGTCTTCCCAAGAAAGAAGTCCGGTTTCTTGCCAATTTCCTACCCAAGCAGGGAGTTCTTCAGCTGGTTTGTTGTTTACCGTTGAAAGGAGATTCGTTTTAGCGAACACAGCTATAGCAGGAGCTGTAGTGTAGAGGATGGCAATGAATAATAAAGCCCACCCAGCAGACTTTCTCGCATCTCGAACTTTAGGAACCGTGAAGAATCGAACAATCACGTGAGGTAGTCCTGCTGTACCTACCATTAATGCTGCGGTGATAAACAGTACATCCGTCATGCTCTTTGAGCTAGCAGTGTATTCTTTGAAACCTAGGTCTGTGTGAAGCTGATTTATTTTGTCCAATAGGTACATTCCGTCTTCACCTTTTCCGCCCATTCCAATCTGAGGAAGTGGGTTTCCAGTCAACTGCATCGAAATAAAGAATGCAGGCACCATGAAGGCAAAAATCAATATGCAGTATTGAGCTACTTGGGTGTATGTAATACCTTTCATTCCACCTAGCGTAGCGTAGATGAATACAATGGCCATACCGATGTATACTCCAGTATCAACATCTACTTCCAAGAATCGAGCGAATACGACTCCAACTCCTCGCATTTGTCCTGCTACGTAAGTGAAGGATACGAAAAGAGCTGCAAGAATGGCTACTGTTCTTGCGACGTTTGAATAGTATCTGTCACCGATAAAATCAGGTACTGTAAATTTCCCAAATTTTCTGAGGTATGGTGCCAGTAAGAGTGCAAGGAGAACGTAACCTCCAGTCCATCCCATGAGAAAAACAGATCCGTCATATCCCATAAATGAGATAAGCCCGGCCATTCCAAGGAAAGATGCGGCTGACATCCAATCAGCTGCAGTAGCTAATCCGTTAGCAAGAGGGGGAACACCTCCTCCTGCAACGTAGAATTCTTTTGTAGAGCCAGCTCTAGACCAAATCGCTATTCCAATGTAAATCGCGAAGGTGATGCCGACGATGATAAAGGTCCAAACTTGAATATCCATGTTCGTTCGATTAAGGGTTATTCGTCGACACCGAACTGGTGGTCGATTTTGTTCATTCGTTTTACGTAGTAGAAGATGAGCACAACGAAGACATAGATGCTTCCTTGTTGTGCGAACCAAAACCCAAGACCGAAACCTCCGATTTTGATATTGTCAAGTGCGTCACGGAATAGGATGCCGCAACCATATGACACGATGAACCAGATGACTAGCAGAATCCCCATCAACCGGAGATTAGTCTTCCAATATTGTTTATGCTTTTCATTCATGATCGTAGGTTTAGAGGAAAATGTGGGCTTGAACGGTGATTCCGTCAGTTGGAGCCGTTCCTACTTGACGATACCCGTATTGGATTGTGTATTTCGCGTTGTGTCCATTGATAAAGAAGTTGGCGCCGAGGTTTACATCCTGAATCAAGTTGTCCCCAAATGCGTCCGCATCTCTTGTGGATGCTGTTACATAGGGCTGAACTCTCATTTTTTCCGAAAACTTCGGTAGCAAGTAGCCAATCTGGGTGTAGATGGTGTTACTTGTGTTGATATCTACGCTGGTTCCGCCTAGAGCGTAATTCGGCCCAAAATCATAGTTGAAATATCCTGCGTAAGCAGAGATGGCTGATCCATTATCTCCTAGAGGGGCATCGTAGAATACGTCTGCTGAGAACAGTAGGACATCATGTGAGATGATTTCAGTTGACTCTGAATTCAACGAGACAGATCCCTTAGGGTGATAGAAGAATCCACCACCTACGCTCAGAACTTTCTTCGCTCCTAAATAGGTGCCAACGAAATAGGGGAGTTTGGTAGATTCTGAATCGAACACTTCGTAGTTCACATATCCCGAGAAGGCGTGCCCTGCGTCTTTATGTCCTTCGTAGAAAGCTCCTTGATAGCTTGCAGCGTCTGGAGTAAGTTCATCACCTAAGTCGATGCTGTTTGTCATGGGCTGATTCCACGCAAAACGATAGTTCAATTTATTCTTTACTGTTCCTTTAACGTAAAGGCCGATGTGGCGTGCGAACTGATCTGATGTTCCAATGGTAGCCCAAGCGAACCTCGGGTTGTCAAGGGGCATCATATTGAGTGTGCTCTGATTGTTAAGTCGACTAATTCCATTCCAATAATGGAGTCCGCCGCCCATGTAAACATTGTTTGCTAGTTTGTATTCAACCCAAGCGTCATGCATGAAAAGCTGTGCTTGCGACGATTGCCCAGTGGGGTGCAATCCCGCGCTTGTCAGATTGTTCAGTCCGAAATGAGTCAAGACTAGAAAACGATCACTGAGTTGGGCAAACATCAGCATGCGTGATCGTCGCAATTGTGCTGAAACGTCGAAGTTTTCGTCGAATTCATCACTGGCTAGAAGTTGGAATTGATGCCAGGTAATAAGTCGGAAGTATTTGCTGCCAGAATCGTTCAGCTTGACTTTGAGCCCTCCATTGTATGGTTCGGGCACGGTAGGAGAGTCCTGAGCATGTAGCCCTATCATAAGGAAACATAAAGCTCCCGTTAGAAGTAAAGTTTTGATTTGGGTCATAGTGTAAGGTGTTAATTGCCCTTTGGCAATGACCCAAATGTGAGATATCAAGAAGCTATCTCACCAAAATGATATAGCAAATTGTTAATAGCATAGTTATTCACGAAATCTCTCCCACCGAATTACCATGAATTTGTCACCGAGTTCAGTGATAAGCATTCCCTTCCCTTGAACTTCACTTTTGTCGGAAAAATATGAAGCCAACTCTTCGTGGCTAACTATGCGGTAATTAGGGTGGTATTGTCCGGTTTCGACTCTTTTGATACCGTATTGTTTGACCCAGTTCATGACTGAGACATGACTAACCCCAATGATCCTTTCAATTTCACGATATGAGAGTCCTTCCAGATAGAGTTGTAGGGCTTTGGTTACGTAGTATTGGTCGATCCTTTTACCGACTTTATTTATTGTGAAATGATATCCGCAATTACGGCATTTGTAACGCTGCCTCCCATTAATAATTCCGGCTTTCGTGGAAGAATCATGACTGCATTTTGGACATATCGTTCGTTGCATATATGAATTTAGCAAAACGATAATAATTTAGCAAGAAAAAGGGGGGCTAGGCCCCCTTCAAATCGATCTAAAGGTAAGTTAGTTACAAGTCTCTCCGTATCCAGAGAGGAAGATTAGTAGATCAGCAATAGCCACAACTCCGTCGTTGTTAAAGTCGCCTACAATACAGTTTTCTTGACAACCAAAGTTGGCCAACATGATCAGCAAGTCTGCTGCGTCAACAACACCATCGTTATCAAGATCCGCGAGAAAGCAAGCAGAAGGATCGACTGTGTAGATAGAAAGCGTTGCGCTGACTTCGTTAGCCATAATGACCATGCCATGTCCGTTTGGTGAGTCAGCAGGAGAGATGTAGATGATTCCTTCCGGACCAAGATCTCCACCTTCGTCTTCACCTTCGCCAAGTGTTCTGCTGTTATCGTAGCCTACGAAAATGGCATTGGCAGGGTCAGTAATGTCATATGTCATCACACCACCCACTCTCTCTAGCGTGACGAACGCGTAGGTGCGTTGTCCAATTGTCGCTACAGTTACACCTTCCGGTTCAGGACCTTTGTTGTCTGAACGGTTCTTGAAATTGTTGTTCGAGTTACTTGCATTGAACAACTCCCCAAATACAGGGTCAGCTGCAGTAATACGTTCGAAATCAGACCCGCTGTCGTAAACCAAGTCTCCAGTTAGGCCATTCCAGATAGAGAATGAACGTCCACCGAATACATGAATCTGATCGATGTCTCCGTCTCCATCTGTATCTCCAGTGTATGGTGATACCGCGATTCGTCCGAGCAAATGATCTAGTTTGAATTCATCAGCATATGGGTAGGCTTCGGCATCTAGAATGTAGCTGTCGGTATCTACGTCAACATCTTCGTTTATGGGGCCAAATTCTCGTTGATCTCCTTCATTCGCTGTCACAACGTAAGGAACGCCGTTCACTTCGTATGAAGCAATGGCATCCGGTTGGTACATACTGTAGATGTCCCAGTTCGCGAAGAAGATTTCGTCGTTGCGATCTGATACGTCCAGAGCATTCTCAGGAAGGTTGTGATTCTTCACTCCTAGAGGAATGATTGAAGTGATCTCGTTATTCACGAGATCAATCGTTGCAATCGCATTGTTCTCCTGCAACGAAACCCATGCTGACAAACCATCTTCTGCTACAGTGATATACTCCGGTTCGAGATCACGTGAAACTGTAGCGTTGAGACCGAAGATTCGAACGCCTGCCTCTCGCAAGCTTTCGATTTGATTATCAAAGACGTTAAATGTCATGGTAATGACGTCATCTTGCGTCACGTTCTCAACTCCTCCAGAAATGTCGATACGAGAGATGCTACCTTCTGGATCAAGGGTGTAATCATCATTTGGCTCACCTTCATTGGCCACTAGAACTGAGTTTCCATCTGGAGTGAAAACAAGCATGTCAGGGAGTGCGCCTACATCAACACTTGAAATAATGTTTCCATCGAGGTCAAGGAATACAACAGATCCTTCTACCGTCATATCTCCTTCAACGGTAGCTGCAACCACTCCGTTTCTTACATCAATAGACGTTGCACCATCACCAAACTGACTCATATCAATAGCGCTGATTTCGCTAATGTTAGAAGGGTCAGAGAAATCAAGGATGTTCACCGTAGTCGACTCAGAGTTCAAGACATAGAGGCGTTTTACGTTCGGTTCGTAAGCGACAATCTCAGCAGAACCGCCGTCTTCTACGAGGTAGCTGTTTAGGTACTCCAATGTGATGCTTTCCTGTTGTTCAACTTCCATCACTTCGTCGTCTTGAATAAAGATGAAGAATGGATCTGCGCTAAGATCGACGTTGGCATTGTCAGCAGCAATTAGATCGAATGCGACGAACACTTCATTTTCCGCGCTAGCGTTATCATAAATGATGAAATCAATAGAAGTGGAAGTTTGTCCTGCTGGAATCGTTCCGTTAAATGAAGCCACATCCCAATTAGTACCTGCCAGGGCAGTTGAAGTAGGATTCACAGCAAAAGTGAAGTCAACGTCTTCGGCGATAGCTTCAGTAATCTCAACTTCAAAAGAAGCAACGCCGGCATTTTCATTCACATTTCTGAAATCTTCACTGAACGAGATGGTCGGAAGAACTTCTCCTCCGAAATTTTGAGAGGTAGCCTTTGTCGTTGAAAGGCAGATCATTGCCAAGGCAATAACTGAGAGAGTAAGGGACTTCATGGTATAGTATTTTGGTGCAGCAAACATATCGTCAGACTGCATGGTCAACGTTGCTCTGAGGTTATGAAAATGTAATGCTGAGTAACCTTCTGGTTGTCATGCGCATCCTATAAAGGATGGGGCTTTCAGGAGGTTTGTCGTGAATGCTGGTTAGGTGAATGTTATGAACTTCTCCGCAATGCACGTAACATTCGTAGGTGCTTCATCCGTTATGATCATATGCTGTGGATAACCTGCGGCACAACAATTGCAATTTCACCTGTATATCTGCTCTGGAAAGCTGAATTTTGAATCAACACACCCAACTCAAGCATATGCGTAAGATCTTACTCGTATTTCTCGCTAGCCTGCTCGTCTTTTCTGTCAAGGCCCAAAAGAAAGGTGACTTCCCAAATGAACCTGAAGCCTTTGTCAAAGAGCTGGCTTCGTTTATGGGGGCCTCAAAAAAGGAAGGGAAGAAGTTCGTCGAAGACAACTTTGAACCGGTGTTCCTTGGAGGGGCCGTATCAGCTGATATGCAGTCAGTAGTCATTGAGACTTGTAATCGATTCAAAGAGAAGAAGTTTAGAGCCTATCCACAATATATGTTGTACTTGTCGTCAGTGGTAAACTTCACGGGTACATCGAAGAACGAGGCCTTCTTTTACGAATGGCATGAAGTGCTGTACAAGATGATGGATAACAAGAAGACGAAGAAGCTAGTTGACGAGTATCTAGCGAGTTCAGAAACCTTGTTTGAAAAGCGCGTTTTCTACAGCTCAGGATCGGTAGAATGGGCGTTTTCTAATGAAAGCTATGAGTTTAAGTTTGACTCGATTCCTCTGATCGCTTTCCCTGGAGGAGACTTAATCGGTTACGCCAAAGGAGACAGTACACGTGTGTTAGGTACCAAAGGGTATTACGTATTCGATCGTGAGCGCTGGATGGGTGATGGAGGTAAAGTGACCTGGGATCGCGCAGAGTTCAACCCAGAAACTACCTATGCTCAATTTGAAGAGTACCAGGTTCGAATCAAAGGTTCGAGCTTCATTGTAGATAGTGTTCTCTTCTACAACGATTACTTCGACACCCCATTGATTGGCCAATTGACAGAGAAGGTATTGGCTGACCGCACAGGTGAAAACGCTAGTTATCCTCGATTTGAATCGTACAACAAACGCCTTGAAATCAAGAACATCTTCGAGAATGTCGATTACGATGGCGGTTTTACCATGCGAGGTTCAAAGCTTGCAGGTACTGGAACTACAGAAGAACCGGCTCAGCTAACCTTCTTCCGAGACGGGAAGGAATTCCTCGTTGCCAATTCACTTGAGTTTACGATTCGTCCGGAACGTTTCACTTCTTCAAATACATCGGTGTTATTTAAGATTGAAGAAGACTCCATCTATCACCCAGACATCTCCATGAAGTTTGATCGCAAGGAGCGTCAGCTCGTGTTGATCCGCGGTGATGAAGGACTTTCAAAAGGGCCATACTACAATAGTTTCCACAATGTGGATATGTACTTCGAGGCGCTGTATTGGAACATTGATGATCCGCTGATTGAGATGGGTTCTATCTTCGGTTCTACCCAGCACTTTGCACAGTTTGAATCGAATACGTTCTTCAAAGAAGAGCGTTATGATGCGATGATTGGATTGAACCTTGTCCATCCATTGATAGAACTTCGAGAGTTCATTCAACGACGGAATTCAGATTCCTTCTATGCATCTGATTTAGCAGGTTTCCTTCGCCTTTCTGAAGAGCAGGCCATTGTTCTTCTGATTAATCTGGCTAACGCCGGATTTGTGACCTATGATATCAATAGCCGTTGGGCTACTGTCAACGACAAGATGTATCACTACATCGAGAATAGTTCTGGAAAAAGAGACTATGATGTGATCCAATTTAACAGTGAGACGGACGGTTCGCGCAATGCGCAATTAAATCTCTTGAATTACAACTTGCTGCTGAAAGGAGTGAAGTGGATTCAGTTGAGTGATTCACAAAATGTGACCATCTACCCAAAGAATGAAGAGGTAATTCTAAAGAAGAATCGCGACTTCAAATTCGGAGGTAGAGTGCGCGCTGGTAACTTCGAGTTCATTGGAAAAGACTACTACTTCAACTACGATGAGTTCAAGGTTGACCTCCTAGCGGTAGACAGCTGTAGAATCTATGTTGAAGACGAGAATAGTGCCGCTGACCTTTATGGTAACCGCAGTAAATCACGAATCAAAAACGTACTTGAAGAAATCTCAGGTACGCTCAAGATTGATTCCCCCACAAATAAATCCGGTACTCAATCCAAGGTCTATCCGCAGTATCCCATCCTGACGAGTGAGCAGAATGCGTATGTGTATTACGACAACAGTAATATCCAAGAAGGGGTGTACAACCGTGATCGCTTCTACTACCAGGTGGAACCATTTACCATTGACTCACTCGATAACTTCTCCAGAAAAGACTTGAAGTTCAACGGAACCCTGAATTCCGGAGGGATCTTCCCGGATATCACAGAGCCACTCGGACTGATGGATGATAATTCCCTCGGATTCAAAGTAAACACCGGTGGTGGTGGGTTGCCGTTGTACGAAGGAAAAGGGCAGTTCACCTCAGACATCACGCTCAATTACACTGGTCTCCAAGGGAAAGGGGATCTAGACTACCTGACAGCCATGGCTTCGTCAGAGCAGTTCATCTTCCTTCCAGATTCTACCATAGGACGAACAACAGCCTTCCTCAATGATGAAAAGAGAGGTGGTATCGAAGTGCCTAAGGTGGTCGCAGGTGAGGTTGATATCGTGTTTGATCCAAACGCTGATTATCTGACGGCTTCTAGTGTGAACGAACCGATTGTCTTCTTCAATGATGAAGCGGTGTTAACAGGTACCCTAAAGCTTCAGCCAAACGGAATGACTGGTCTTGGTGAAATGGAATTCGAGGGTGCCATGCTGGAGTCCACCGCATTCGATTATACCGCCAGGAAGATACTTTCCGAGTCTGCGAATTTCCAGCTTAACCAAAGTGGCTTAGACAATCTTGCTTTCAAGACTGACGACGTGAACTCAACCGTTGATTTTGATAAACGCATTGGTGAATTCAAGTCGAATGGAGGTGAGACGAAGATCGAATTCCCAACGAACCAGTACATCTGTTACATGGATCAATTCAAGTGGTTCATGGATAAGGATGAAATGGAGTTGAGTTCTAACCGTAAGGTGACAGATGACTTCGTCATTGATACATCTGAAGATGCTGCCCGCAGTAACTTCTTCTCGGTGAATGAACTGCAAGACAGCTTGAACTTCCTTTCCCCAAAGGCAGTGTACGATGTGAAAGAGTCTGTGATCGCATGTCAGAAGATTCAGTACATCACAGTTGCTGACTCACGTGTGCTTCCTGATAGTGGCAAGGTGGTGATTCGAAAGCGTGCGAAGATGGATCCACTGAGCCGTGCTACAGTCATTTCAAACTACGTAACGCAGTACCACCGAATCTTTGGAGCTGATCTTCAGATCTATGGTCGACTCGAATATGAAGGAGAAGGGGATTACACCTACGTTGACATGAATAAGCGTGAACAGATTATTCATATTGAAGAATTCAAGGTAGACAGCACCCTTCAGACGGTAGGAACTGGAAAGATTCAAGAGGAAGATGCCTTCGCTTTATCACCGTTCTTCGATTTCCAGGGAGACTTCGAACTCTATGCGAACAACGAGAACTTGACTTTCGAGGGAGGTACACGCATTATTCATACCTGTGATGAGCTCGAACGTGGTTGGTTCAAGTTCCGATCCGAAGTAAACCCGAACGATATCTACATTCCTGTTGACACCAACATGCGTGACATTGGTATGGCCAAGCTAGGGGCAGGGGTAATGATCGCAGATGATTCGCCGTATTCACTTTACGGTTCATTCTTATCCCGCAAAGAAGATCGACAAGACAATCCATTGATTGCGGCAACGGGATACTTGTACTATGACAAGAACAAGAAGTCCTACCTCATTGGTTCCAAAGAAAAGATCAAACAGCCGAAGTTGCCAGGTAACTTGATTGCGCTGAAAACTGAATCGTGTGAAATCACAGGTGATGGACAACTAGATTTCCAAGTTGATCTTGGTCACGTGAAAACCAAGCAGATTGGTGACGTATTGCACAACAGTATGAATGGTGAAACAACCATGAGTACAGCGTTCACTATTGATTTCTTCTTCGATGACGGAGCTATGAAACGAGTGATTGAAATCGTAGAACAGTGGCCTGGGTTGCAGCCTGTCGATATCACAAAAACGAAATACGAGAAATCGATTTCAGAGATCATGGGACTTGAAGCGGCAGATAAGGCCATCTCAGAACTTTCGTTGAATGGTCAGTTCAAGAAGATTCCAAACGAGCTTCAAAGCACTTTCTACTTCGCTGATGTGAAGTTTGAATGGGACCCAGTTGAAGAGTCGTATGTATCTGTTGGTCCTCTGGGAATTGCAAGTATGGGCAAGAAGCAGATCTTCCGCTACGTGAAAGGAAAGATTGAAATCGCCAAGGCGCGAAGCGCAGATATTATGCGTATCTATCTTGAGTTAGACCCAGGAAACTGGTACTACTTCGATTACAAATTGGGGATTATGAATATCTCTAGTACGGATGCTGAGTTCATCAAGACAATTACAGAGTTGAAGGACGATAAACGCAAGACCAAAGACGACGAAGGAAACAAGTTTGTTTATCAGGTAGTTGCATCTAAGAAAAAACGTAACGACTTTGTAGATAGATTCAGAGAATTCGATTGATGCACGAGAAATACCCTTTGCTTTTTGAACCCCTAGACCTTGGTTTCACCACATTGAAAAACCGAGTGCTCATGGGTTCTATGCACACCGGACTAGAAGAAGAGAAAAACGGCTTTGAGCGTATGGCTGCCTTTTACGCAGAACGCGCAGCTGGTGGTGCGGCTTTAATTGTCACAGGTGGCGTTGCGCCCAATAGAGCGGGGTGGGTGGCTCCATTCGGTATTCGAATGAGCAATCGATCTCATGCGCGTAAACACCGTGTCATTACCGAAGCAGTGCATAAAGAAGGAGGGAAGATCTGTATGCAGATCCTCCACACAGGTCGTTATGGATACCACCCGCTAAATGTGGCTCCTTCAGCGATTCAAGCACCAATCAATCGATTTAAGCCAAGAGCTCTTTCAAAACGAGGAATTCGAAAGACAATCAATGACTTTGCTCGCTCTGCGAAACTAGCCCAAGACGCTGGTTATGACGGGGTGGAAATCATGGGCTCAGAAGGCTACTTGATCAATCAATTCATTGTTACAAAGACGAATAAACGTACCGACGAATACGGAGGTTCATTTGAAAATCGAATTCGTCTACCTCTGGAGATCATCAGAAAGACCCGCGAAGCGGTGGGTGAAAACTTCATCATCATTTATCGCCTGTCCATGCTTGATTTGGTAGATGATGGTTCTAGTTGGGATGAAGTAGTTCAACTCGCGAAAGAGGTAGAAAAGGCTGGTGCGACGATTATCAATACGGGTATCGGTTGGCACGAAGCGCGTGTTCCAACAATTGCGACGATGGTTCCCCGCGCTGGCTTTGCATGGGTGACCAAGCGTTTGATGGGAGAGGTGAAGATTCCTCTTATTACCACCAATCGAATCAACATGCCTCAAGTGGCTGAGGATGTCTTGAAAGACGGTTGTGCGAATATGATTTCAATGGCGCGTCCATTCTTGGCTGACCCTGATTTGATGATCAAGTCGCAAGAGGGGCGTGAGAACGAAATCAATACTTGTATAGCCTGTAATCAGGCTTGTCTAGATCACATTTTCCAGCAGAAAGTAGCTAGCTGTTTGGTGAATCCTCGTGCTTCATTTGAAACGGAGATTGTCATCAAGTCAACTTCAAACCCTAAAAAAGTAGCTGTCGTTGGAGCTGGCCCAGCAGGGTTGTCAGCTGCGGTGACTGCGGCTGAAAGAGGACATAAAGTCACCCTCTTTGAAGCGCGTGATCACATTGGTGGTCAGTTTGATCTAGCGCGTCGTGTACCTGGTAAAGAAGAGTTTGACGAAACCGTTCGCTATTTCAATCAAATGTTGAAGAAGCATCAGGTTGAACTTCGTTTGGGTGAATTCGCTAGCGCGGAATCGCTCGCTCCCTTTGAGGAGGTCATTCTCGCCTCAGGGGTAACGCCTCGAAAGCTCAAGATTGAAGGTGCTGATCATGATAAGGTGATTGGCTACACCGATTTATTGAATGGATCCAAGGAGGCAGGGAAGAAGGTAGCCGTGATTGGTGCCGGTGGTATCGGATTCGATGTTTCTGAGTTCCTATTGCACGATCGCCATACTTCGACGGAAGACTTCATGGCGCAATGGGGAGTTGATATGAACTACGCTGATGGAGGGGGATTGAAGAAGGCTGTATCTCATGAACCGAAGCGTGAAATCTACTTGCTCCAACGTAAAACAACGAAGCACGGTAAGGGCTTAGGAAAGACGACAGGCTGGATTCATCGCGCATCTTTGAAGAAGTCTGGGGTGAAGATGATTGGCGGTGTTTCTTACGACAAAGTCGACGACCAAGGACTCCATATCACAGTTGACGGGAAATCACAAGTTTTAGATGTGGATTCAGTCATCGTTTGTGCCGGACAAACCAGCAATGTAGGGATTCTCGATTCCCTTGCGGATAAGAATGTACAAGTGATTGGCGGTGCAAAACTAGCGGCTGAGCTAGATGCGAAGCGTGCGATCAAAGATGGGATGCTCGCGGCGATTGCGATCTGATCAATTAAACGTCTTCTCGCTTCCTTTCAATAAACGCTGAAGCTCTTTGAATTCTGCAGGCTTCATGTGACGATATTTCCCAACTGGGACATCCAACTTGATGTTCATGATTCGTACGCGTTTCAGTGTGCGTACTCGATAACCAAGGTATTCACACATGCGACGAATCTGACGGTTCAATCCTTGGGTAAGGATGATTCGGAACTTGTCTTTACCTAATTGTTCCACCTTACACTTTCGAGTAATCTGGCCAAGAACCGGAACACCGTTAGACATTTCTTGAATGAACTTACGGTCGATCGGACGATTCACGGTCACGATATATTCTTTCTCGTGGTTGTTACGTGCACGAAGAATCTTGTTGACAATATCGCCATCGTTGGTCAATAGAATCAACCCTTCACTGGGTTTGTCTAGACGTCCGATAGGGAATATACGCTCTGGATAACCGATGAAATCGATAATGTTGTCTTTCTCAACACGTGTATCGGTAGTGCACACAATACCTACCGGCTTGTTGAATACGAGGTAGACGTTCTTTTTGGTTTTTGGACGGTGAATCACCTCGCCATCTACAGCGATTTCATCGTCTTCGCCCACTTTAGTGCCAAGCTCAGGAATGCTCCCATTGATCATAATACGTCCTTGATCGATTAGCTTATCAGCTGCTCGACGAGAACAATATCCAATCTCACTTAAGTACTTATTAATCCTGACTTTTTCGTCGCTCATAGCGCCCAAAGGTACGCCATTCTGTATTCAGGCAAAGAGAGTCTTCCAAGGAATGATGAAGGGTAAGACGAATACCCAAATCGCAAAGAAAATGGCCATAGCCCTTGGATAAGGATACTCCGTATTGAAGGCGGGTAGTGCGACAAGAATGAGCCATAGCCCCTTGTAGATTAGTTGGATAACTAATACCGTAGAGAAAGTCATTGGACGAAAGGCACCGGCAATAGATACTAGTGCAATGGCAATCCATAATGCGCCAACTAAACGGCTTAACTCACTTGGTGGGTAGGCATTTGAAAAAACGCGAAGTGCGGCTGATTTAGGTGAAGACAGTGCAGAAACCCCTACGGATCCGGCAACAAAAATGTTCAGAATGAAAATGATTCGTAGGGCGGTCATGTAGCAGAAACAATTCTGACTTAGAATTGTTCAAGCCAATGGCCAGAATGACAGGGTTTTAGGTTTAGGAGACAAGTGCTGGTCTACGAATCAATCCTCTTGATGGTCATTTGACATGGCAATGACACGACGTCGGGCTTCATTTGCCAAATCTTCAACGGACATCTCAGGGAAATCAGAAGGACGGAAAGCCTCTCCAATAGACAATTCAATGTTTCCGCGTTTAGCGAAAAAAGAACCCGGAGGAAGTATAGCGTTTGCACCACTAATGGCTACGGGGATAATCGGAATATTCCCTTCTTTAGCGATGATAAATGACCCGCGGCGAAACATCTTGATGCTACCGTCTTTTGAACGTGTTCCTTCAGGATAAGTCAAGACATGTTTGCCTTGCTTGATTTTTTCAGCCGCCTGAGCCATGCTTTCCATAGCTCTGTCTTTGTTCTTACGATCAATGTAGATTTGGTCTGTTGCAGTGATGTACCACCCAACAACCGGAGTTTTCTTTAATTCCTTCTTTGCGATGAAATTCAAATTCACTGGAATCTTCATGACACAAGCAGGAATGTCTAAAAAGCTCCCGTGGTTACAGACGAAGATAGAAGGCGTGTCAGGATCTATATTCTCTAGTCCTTCGCGCTTGACTTTTATTCCCATCAGCCAAAAGATGACGGGAGCCCACATTTTTCCAGGCACAAAAGACAAGGTCAATTCTCGTGCTCGGAAGATGATTGATAGAATCATTCCGGTTAATCCGGAGATGAAAGTCCAGAGAAATACGAAAGGGTATATCAGTATGAGGGCAACAATGCGCATGGCGGCAAAGGTAAACGAATTCGGTCCTTGACCTTAGAGATTTAGTAATCGCAGAAACTCTTGCTCTTCAAGTTCAACGAGCTGCCCAGATTCCATGCCTTCAACACCGATTCCTTCCATAGATTCTCGGACGAGTCTGAGGGTGGGGAAGCCCACTGCTGCTGTCATTTTTCTTACTTGACGGTTCTTACCTTCTCTAAGTTGAAGTCGTATCCAAGACGTTGGGATGTTGGCGCGAAATCGAATAGGAGGGTTCCGATCAGGGAGACTCGGTTCTTCAATTTTTTCGGCTACCGCCGGAAGCGAGACATAGCGTGTTTTCTTGTGCTTCAACGCCATAGGAGCCTGAATCCGTTCAATGGCATCATCGGTGAATTCACCTTCCACTTGAACCAAATAACTTCTTACATGTCGATTCCTGGGGTCTAGAATCTGATTCGTTAGGGTGCGGTTGTTTGTCAGCAGCAACAAGCCTTCGGAATCGCTGTCAAGCCTACCTATTGGGTAAACGTCTTGCGGGAGATTCAAGAAGCTTCCTAAGCCTCTCTTGTTTCCCTCATCAGAAAACTGCGAAAGAATATTGAACGGCTTGTAAAGTTTGTAGTACGAATACACAGCTATGATTTTGTTGAGCAAGCTAAATATAAAACGCCCGGTGTAACCCGGGCGTTTTGAACTATCGTTTCGTGATTCTACGATTCAGACAAACTGAACCATCTTCATGACATATGCGCAATGTGTAGATTCCGCTAGCAAGCTTGCTTGTGTTGACATCAAGCTTGGTTGTTTGGAAAGCCTGTTGATGTACCAAGTTACCTGAGTTGTCTATAATCTGTAGGTTGAAGCTACCTTGTTGTTCCATGGAGATATGGAGCATTCCATCGTTCGGGTTAGGGTAGACCTGGATGTTCCATAGGTCTGATTCTTCAATACCTGAATACACGATGAAGTCTTCATCTGAAATGTCGCTACAACCGAACTCATTGGTGACTTCAACAGCGTAATTACCGTCTTCTAGCACCTCGTAGGTTTCTGAAGTAGCACCATCAATCATCTCGTTGTTCAAGTACCATTGATAGTTGATGCCCGCATCTCCATCATAGGTCAATAGGTTTCCGTTAGCCATAAATGATGCCACCGGTTCTGGATGAAGGAATAAGGACACCTGATCCGTAGCTACACATCCAAACTCAGTGGTAGCAGTGACATTGTATTCCGATTCCGCGCTAGCGATAATATCTAGAGAAGCGCCCATATCTTGACCATCCCATTGAAGATCACCATCTCCAGTCGCTAGGAAAGTGACAGGCTCTTCAGGACAAACAGTTTGGTCAAGTCCTGCGTCAATAGCAGGTGTAGGATGAATCGTAATGACTGAGCTATACTCCGCTTCACAGAGCGGATTCGCGGCCATCAATCCGATATTGATGTCTCCAGATTCTTCAGGCATGATGAAATATGTCGACTCCACACCGTCGGTCTGACCGTCTTGAGACCAGTAATAGTCTTCGATGTATTGACCGGTACTATTGAATTGAATCAATTGATCTTGACATTGGGTATCTGAAGCCAATTCATAGGCAGCAAGCTCGTCGGTACATTCATAAATCGTATGCCAAGTAGTGTTGGTAACGATAGGTGGGTTTCCATCAAAGAAGATGTAGGCCGTGTTGTTGATCACATCTCCCGGTTCCACATCATCGCGGGGCGTGATTCGATATACTACATACCCGTGGCTTTCCTGCTCACAGCATGTACTATCAGGCAATTGAATGTCAGAGAAGATGAACTCTACTGCACCATCCGGCTTTACGATAGTTGTGAAATCATGAGAACCGAAAGAAGGGCTGAAGGTATCGAGATCAAGGTGTTCAATATCGAGCGTATCTCGAATGATCACATCACCCGCTGGGAAGTTTCCTGTATTCTGAAAACGAATACGGTATTCCATCTCGTCTTCTGGAAGAATGAAATGGTGTTCTTCAGTATACCCTTCAAACTCAGTGTATTTATCATTAGGGTCATAGGCACACGCAACGGTCAATGGGTTTGTTGCAACGATGTTATAGAACTCAATTCCTTCTGAGTCGTAGAGTTGAGCGTGCATTACAACGTCAAAAGTTTCATCTAGATATTCTAACCCAGGACTTTCAATTAAACACTTATATGTTTCCTGACTTCCAGGAAGTTGGTCAGTGAATTCCCAGATAACCTCTCCAGGATTAATGGCAGTTGGGTCTATCGCTTCTCCGCCGAAAGGAACGGCTGTTAAAACGGGGTCGAAGGTGAGGGTTACAGTTCCGCTGAATGGAACACCGCCGTAATTGGTGACTTCAAAACCAGGGTCGTGTCCATTTTCACAATGAATAATCCCGAACCACAGAACAGAGGCATCTTCTACTGATGCTACTTCTTCTCCAAGCCAATCGTATCCAAAATGGAGCAGGTTGTCTTCGCAATTATCGATTTCGACGGTAAACGTCTCAGGAGTCGTGTTTTGCCAGTTCTCAGACATTTCCACTGAAATAGTGTATTCCCCGAATGGTAATTGATCGAATTGTACTTGACCTAGACTATTCGTAAATCCGACCCAACCCAATTCTTCAATGGTAACTTGCACATTGGAGATTACAGGTTCTTCAAACCAGAATATGAAGAAATTGTCATATCCACCCACGAAAACCCCATCTGCGTCTTCGTCATGGAATACCTGAATATTTATTCGACCTTGCAATTCGCACAAATCTTCATTCGGACACGTGAAATTCGGATCATAATTACATGCATTTGGGTTTGGGCATGATTCATATTCACATGGCACGATCATTTCGGGATTCTCGAGGTAATTACATGCCGCTTCATCTAGACAGCCGCATAGGTAAATACAAGTTCCATTGTCAATCAATGCCTCTTCACTATAACTGCAGGAAGTAGGGTCAGTACAACCCAATGGAATGTCAAACTGGTATGTCAATCCTGTCACAATCTCATTTGTCACAGTGAATTCAAGCGCACTAGAATAGTTTTCATTGAAGAACTCCATTAAGGATTGATCTACGAATTGAATTTGATATGTGCCGTAAGATAGGTCTGAAAGAACGGCCGTTCCGTTATTGTCGGTTATGCCCTGTATGCCACCAGGTTCAATGTTAAAAGCAACTTCCGGGATGCCCCCTCCGTTGATCGTACTCAAAATGTTGACCGGGATATCATAAGTACATACGGTAGGGTTGTCGCATCCTATGACTCCTCCGTAGTTGGAAGCCAGCGGGTCTGTACAAGTGCAATCGTAGCAACACAGATAGTCGTTAGTAGTGCCAGGCATATAAACGCATGCAGACAAATCGTTGCACCCTGGCACCAGTTCGAAGCGGTATTCCAGATCTTCTGTTCCACCCTGCACGACAATTTCCAAGGAAGAAGATATCATTGGGACAAAAGCTTCAATGAGCTCTGGATTGCCAAATTCTATGTTGTAAATACCAAAGGGGACATTTGAGAATTCGAAGACGCCGTTTTCGTCTGTAATAGCTGTAATACCTATTGGTTGTAGAATGACCTCTTGATTTTCTAAGGGGTCATTTTGAACTGGTTCCAGCAAAGTGCCTTCTATGTCATACAGACATACACTGGGGTTAGTGCAGGTTCCATCTTCTGAATAGTTAACGGCATCAGGATCAGAACAGCCACATTCAAAACAGCACCAAATATCGTTCTGATCCATCGCGTCATAATTGCACGCGCTGGGATCATTGCAGCCCGCCAGGGATTCAAAATTGTACTGTAGGGTGGGGATGCTTTCGACCACATCAAGAGCCAAACTGCTTGATGTCTCCGACACCAGCGTGTTTGCTAGTTCTTCAGATGCGAAGTTTAACGTGAATAGTCCATAGGGTACATCATAAAACACAAAGTCACCATTACTATTAGAGGTGGCGTTGACTCCTAACGGTTCTATGGTCATCTCAACTCCTTCAAGTGGGAGGTCATAGATGTCGTCATGAAGATTGCCATTGATGTCGTAGGTGCAAACTGAGTTATTGTCACAGCCAACGTCCCCTCCGTAGTTACTTGCATTTGGGTCGGTACATGTACAATCGTAACAGCAGCCAAGATCATTCAATGCCTCTTCAGAATAGTTACATGCTTCTGCATCATTGCACATAGCAAGCCCATGAATCTGAGAGAGCGTGCTTGACAGAACCTCAAAACCAGTGGGAGTGCCATTTCCTTCACAGGGGAGTGAATGTACGTAGTCAATGCGTCCATTCGCTTGATCTCCACCTGCGAATATTTGAATATTTAGATTAAAAGATAGCTGACCATCTGTGGTGAATTGACCGAGAAGTACGCGGTTATATGGCCCTGAAGGTAGTGCTGTTACAGATGTTGGCAAGGTGAACCAAGCGCCATTGTCGAGTATGAGGTTCTGACCATCTGGGGTGTCGAAAGAAGATATGAATGCACCTTCTGGATCGAGCGAAGCATATCCTACGTCACTAGCCCCTGGTTCCAAGTGATTAGTCGCTCCTATAGTTACCCATGTATCTGCCTCAAGTAATGGGAAAATCCCATGCAAAAAGGCATTAATATCAGCGCCAAGCACTTCACCAGATTGGACCTCGTTGTAAAAACTAGTGGTTGTACTAACATCAAGTGAATGGCAATCCTCAGTAGCGAAAACAGCATTGACAACATCTGTCGCCGAACCCATTTCAGCGTATATCCGATAGGTCGTTGTGCCCTCAGGTTGAATTGAAACATCCCCGAGCAAAGGGTATTCTTCAACGACAATTTCGTTTAGCTGAGCTTGCATCGTTAATGAAGTAAGCAGCGCTATGTAGGTGAGTAGTTTCTTCATGCAGTCTTAGTTGTTATCGACAGAAGTTACTATTTCCGTGGAAAAAGGATAAGGGCGTCAATTTTTCTAATTCTTTTATCTCATCGTGATTCGGCGATTCAAACACACTGAACCATCTTCATGACATATGCGCAATGTGTAGATTCCGCTAGCAAGCTTGCTTGTGTTGACATCAAGCTTGGTTGTTTGGAAAGCCTGTTGATGTACCAAGTTACCTGAGTTGTCTATAATCTGTAGGTTGAAGCTACCTTGTTGTTCCATGGAGATATGGAGCATTCCATCGTTCGGGTTAGGGTAGACCTGGATGTTCCATAGGTCTGATTCTTCAATACCTGAATACACGATGAAGTCTTCATCTGAAATGTCGCTACAACCGAACTCATTGGTGACTTCAACAGCGTAATTACCGTCTTCTAGCACCTCGTAGGTTTCTGAAGTAGCACCATCAATCATCTCGTTGTTCAAGTACCATTGATAGTTGATGCCCGCATCTCCATCATAGGTCAATAGGTTTCCGTTAGCCATAAATGATGCCACCGGTTCTGGATGAAGGAATAAGGACACCTGATCCGTAGCTACACATCCAAACTCAGTGGTAGCAGTGACATTGTATTCCGATTCCGCGCTAGCGATAATATCTAGAGAAGCGCCCATATCTTGACCATCCCATTGAAGATCACCATCTCCAGTCGCTAGGAAAGTGACAGGCTCTTCAGGACAAACAGTTTGGTCAAGTCCTGCGTCAATAGCAGGTGTAGGATGAATCGTAATGACTGAGCTATACTCCGCCTCACAGAGCGGATTCACAGCCATCAATCCGATATTGATGTCTCCTGGTTCTTCAGGCATGATGAAATATGTCGACTCCACACCGTCGGTCTGACCGTCTTGAGACCAGTAATAATCTTCGATGTATTGACCGGTACTATTGAATTGAATCAATTGATCTTGACATTGGGTATCTGAAGCCAATTCATAGGCAGCGAGTTCGTCGGTACATTCATAGATCGTATGCCAAGTGGTGTTGGTGACGATAGGTGGGTTCCCATCAAAGAAAATGTAGGCCGTGTTGTTGATCACATCTCCCGGCTCGACGTCTTCACGAGGTTTGATGCGATATACCACATATCCGTGGCTTTCCTCTTCACAACAAGTACTATCAGGAAGCTGAATATCTGCGAAGTTAAATTCGATGGCACCATCTGGCTTAATGCACGTGGTGAAATCATGCGATCCGAACGCAGGGTAGAAAGTGTCTAGATCAAGGTGCTCAATGTCGAGCGTATCCCGAATGATCACATCACCTGCTGGAAAGTTTCCTGTGTTCTGGAAACGAATACGGTATTCCATCTCGTCTTCTGGAAGGATGAAGTGGTGTTCTTCAGTGTACCCTTCAAACTCCGTGTACTTATCATTCGGGTCATATGCACAAACAACTTCTGGGTAGAGTGTCCAGGTGTTGTTGTAGTATTCAATGCCTTCGTCATTGAATAAGACAATGTTCAGGTCAATCGGGAAGGTCACGCCAATGTAATCAACTCCAGGTCCGATGATATGGCATTGATAGAGTTCGTCTTGCCCTGGTTGTTGATTGTTAAACTCCCAGACCACTTCTCCAGGGTTAATCGTCGTTGGGTCTACAGCACCACCACCCATCGGAACTGCCTGTAGTAGCGGAGAAAACGAAGCTGTTACTACACCACTGAGCGGCACACCACCTGAATTCATTACCCAAATACCTGGATCAAATCCATCATCACAATGAATGTCTTGAAGCCAAATACAACATGGGCCGTTAAACCAGAAGCTTTCGTCACCTTGCCAGTCAAGCGCAAAGAAGATCTCATTTTCTGTGCAGTCTGAAATGTTTACTATGTAGCTATAGGTGTCCGTTTCCCATCCCGGGTCAGGGTTTACTGTAATGGTATAGGTACCGTATGGAAGATCAGTGAATTGGATGTGACCATCTTCATTGGTAAAGCCTTGCCAACCGAGTTCTTCAATGGTTACTTGTACATTGATCAGTGTCGGTTCTAGGCTCCAGAACAAGCCCCCATCATCAAAACCACCATCAAAAGCCCCATCGTTGTCAATGTCTTGGAAGACTTGAACGTAAAGCTTCCCGGTGAAGTCGCAAAACTCATCATTGTAGCATAATCCATTGGAATCATAATTACATGCAAGCGGATTGGTGCAGCTCGGATATATGCAGTCTACAATGGTCTCGGGGTCTTCTGCATAATTGCAGGCGTTTTGATCTAGACACCCACAATCAAATGAGCAACTGCCATCGTCAACTATATTGCCTTCTTGGTAGTTGCAGGCAAGAGGGTTTGCACACCCAAATTGAAAGTCGAAGTAGTAATTGAGCCCATCAAGTGTGTTATTCGAAACCACGAATTGAAGGGGGCTCGACTCTCCAATAACAAAGTATTGCATGACCAGAGCAGGTTGCACATCCAAGTTGTATAAGCCGTATGGGATGTTTTCAAAAGTCACAGCACCACTAGCATCTGTTGATGCTTCTATCCCCAAAGGCTCCAACGTAACTGACAATCCCTCTATTCCTTGGAGGTCGTTAATGTTCAGGAAGTTTGCGTGTAAATCATAATTACAGACAGATGGATTGTCACAGCCATCATTTCCGCCATAGTTGGATGCTAAGGGGTCTGTACAAATGCAGTTGTAGCAGCACCATAAATCATTCGCAGATCCCGCAACATAATTACACGCTTCTGGATCATCGCAACCAGGATCTAGTTCGAAGAAGTACTGAAGCTCGTAATTGTTGTTTAATAACACGGTTAAACCTGAAGATATATCAGAAAGAAATCCGTCTTCGATGAAGCTATTCGTGAATTCGATTTCATAGAATCCATATGGCAGGTCAGTAAATTCAAATTCACCGTTCACGTCCGTGGTAGTTGTCAAACCAAGAGGAGACAACACAACCTCTTGATTTCCTAGCGGCACATCCTGAAAGAACTCATCGAGAGAACCCGAAATCGAATAAGTACAAACACTAACGTTGTCACATCCAACATCACCACCATAGTTGGTGGCATTCGGGTCGGTACATGTACAGTCATAACAACAACTTGAGTTGTCATCGCTTTCGTTATAATTACATGCTTCAGGGTCTCCGCAGGCCAATACGCCGTAAACTTGACTTAAGGATGGTTCCACTTGCTCAAACCCTGTTAACACCCCGCCATCATCGCATGGAAAGGAGTGCACGTAGTCAACTCGTCCGTTTACCAAATCTCCACCTAAGAAAGCCTGAAGATTTAGATTGAATGAGAGTGCGCCATCCGTTGTGAATTGCCCCAATAACACACGATTTAGCAGACCTGATGGCAAGGCAGCAGGAGAGGTTTGAAGTGCGAACCACGCTCCATCATCCATAATTAAATTCCCTCCTGATGGAGTGTTCATAGAGCTCGTAAAAGGATCAGCTGGAATGGTCGAAGCTTGTCCGATATCAGCTGCACCAGGATCTATGGTGTCATCTACACCAATCGTTACCCAGGAGTCAGCCTCTATGAAAGGAAAAACCGCATAAAAAGCAGGGTTGATTCCGGTGGGGTTAATACCGCCAAAATTATCATTATAGAATTCAGTTGTAGTCGATACATCCAAAGGGTGGCAGTCTTCAATAGCGAAAACAGCTGTTACGATATCTGTGGCTGAACCCATTTCAGCGTATACACGATAAGTTGTTGTTCCTGGAGGTTGAACCGAAAGCGGGTTGGTAAAGGTATATGGCTCAATCACCACCTGGTTTAACTGAGCTTCAGCACAGAACGCACCAAGCACAGCCAATAGGGTTAGCAGCTTTTTCATAGAAGTTTTGGTTTAAGTCCTGAAGTTAATCAATATCTCATTGAATACAACTGTATTTAATCATTGATATTCAGCGTTTTGCGATTTGTTCACTCCGAATTCAATTTTTGGTACAAGGTGCAAATCACTCTGCTCGAAACTTTTAGGCACACATGATGTTTAACGTTTCAATCAAATCCTTAAACAAAATCTTCAAATTAAGCAGAGATGAACACTACGCTTATTCGCTGGAAGCAAAGCGCAATGATCGCTTTCCTTTCATTGATGGGGCTTTTCGCATTCACTTCGAACCTGACGGCACAATACTGTGAATCAGACGGAGGCGACGGCTACCCGAACATCGAATCAATCACATTCGGTGATATCTACAACTATTCAGGTGATAACGATGGCTACGGTGACTTCACTGACCTAAGTACCGATCTTGAAGTAGATTCTTACAACGACATTGTACTCAACCCCGGAGGTCCTTGGTGGATCCGCTTCCGTTGGACAGCTTGGATCGATTATGATCAGAATGGTACGTTCGACGAGGATGAGCTGGTGGTTCACCAATCAGGTTATGGAAATGAGTATGCCTCTATATACGTACCAGAAGACGCACTAGGCGGAGAAACGCGTCTGCGCATCTCCATGGATGCCTACCACTTTCAAGGACCTTGTGCTCACTTCAACTATGGAGAAGTTGAAGATTACACAGTTAACATCAACGGAGGCTGTGAGGCATTCGCAGGAACCTTGACCGCAGTTGAGTCTATGGTATGCTCAAACGGCATGAATACCATCTCAGCAACAGCCAATGGTGATGCGATGATTCCTGAAGGGTACTCTTCCGTATTTGTCCTCACTCAAGGTGAAGGACTCGTTATCGTAAACGCTGGAGCAGAGCCTTCATTTGAAGTGGCTGAACCAGGACTATACACGATTCACACGCTAGTATACGATGCAGAGACGCTAGATCTCGGAATCGTTGAACTTGGCGTAACCACTGGATTCGATGTGTTTGGATTGATCGCTCCAGGAGGAGGGTCTATTTGTGCAGATCTTGACGTAGCGGGTGCACCAATCATGGTGCAGAACCCTGACGCCGGAACGTTGTCTGGTGGCGGTGAGGCTTGTGCAGCAGGCGGAGCGGCTGCATTGACCGCGACTCCAAACGGAGATGCGAATGTGCCTTCAGGCTACTCAACAGTATACGTGCTGACACAAGGCGATGGCCTGACAATCATTAACGCTGGCGCGGAACCTTCGTTCGATGTGACCGAAGCAGGAAACTACACCATCCACACTCTAGTTTACAACCCTGAGACGCTTGATCTCGGAATCGTTGAGCTAGGTGTAACAACAGGATTCGATGTAAACGGACTATTAGTTCAAGGTGGCGGAGCGATCTGTGCTTCACTTGACGTACCTGGTGCCGCATTCAATGTAGTAGCACCAAGCGCAGGAACTTTGACTGCAGTTGAGTCAATGGTGTGCTCAAACGGCATGAACACCATCTCAGCAATAGCCAATGGTGATGCGATGATTCCTGAAGGATACTCTTCCGTATTTGTCCTCACTCAAGGTGAAGGACTCGTTATCGTAAACGCTGGAGCAGAGCCTTCATTTGAAGTGGCTGAACCAGGACTATACACGATTCACACGCTAGTATACGATGCAGAGACGCTAGATCTCGGAATCGTTGAACTTGGCGTAACCACTGGATTCGATGTGTTTGGATTGATCGCTCCAGGAGGAGGGTCTATTTGTGCAGATCTTGACGTAGCTGGTGCACCAATCATGGTGCAGAACCCTGACGCCGGAACGTTGTCTGGTGGCGATGAGGCTTGTGCAGCAGGCGGAGCGGCTACATTGACCGCGACTCCAAACGGAGATGCGAATGTGCCTTCAGGCTACTCAACAGTATACGTGCTGACACAAGGCGATGGCCTGACAATCATTAACGCTGGCGCGGAACCTTCGTTCGAAGTGACCGAAGCAGGAAACTACACCATCCACACTCTAGTTTACAACCCTGAGACGCTTGATCTCGGAATCGTTGAGCTAGGTGTAACAACAGGATTCGACGTAAATGGACTATTAGTTCAAGGTGGCGGAGCGATCTGTGCTTCACTTGACGTACCTGGTGCCGCATTCAATGTAGTAGCACCAAGCGCAGGAACCTTGACTGCAGTTGAGTCTATGGTGTGCTCAAACGGCATGAACACCATCTCAGCAACAGCCAATGGTGATGCGATGATTCCTGAAGGGTACTCTTCAGTGTTTGTCCTTACTCAAGGTGAAGGACTCGTTATCGTAAACGCTGGAGCAGAGCCTTCATTCGAAGTGACTGAACCTGGACTATACACGATCCACACGCTAGTATACGATGCAGAGACGCTAGATCTCGGAATCGTTGAACTTGGCGTAACCACTGGATTCGATGTGTTTGGATTGATCGCTCCAGGAGGAGGGTCTGTCTGCGCAGATCTTGACGTAGCAGGAGCGCCGATCATGGTGCAGAACCCTGACGCCGGAACATTGTCTGGTGGCGGTGAAGCATGTTTGGCAGGTGGCTCAGCTGCGCTTTCAGCGACTCCAAATGGTGACGCGAACGTTCCTTCAGGCTACTCAACAGTTTACGTGTTGACACAAGGTGATGGTCTGACGATCATTAACGCTGGCGCGGAACCTTCGTTCGAAGTAACTGAAGCAGGAAACTACACGATCCACACTCTAGTTTACAATCCTGAGACACTTGATCTTGGAATCGTTGAGACAGGTGTAACTACTGGATTCGATGTGAACGGACTATTAGTTCAAGGCGGTGGAGCGATCTGTGCTTCACTTGACGTTCCAGGAGCTGCATTCTCAGTAGTAGAATGTGCATGTGTAGCAGATGCTGGAAGCTTGGTTGCTGATGCTTCAACGGTATGTTCAAGTGGAGTAACCACAATTAGCGCTTCAACAGATCAGATGCCGTTTATCCCAGAAGGATACGCACAAGTGTATGTATTGACTCAGGGAGACGGACTCGTCATTGTGAATGCAGGTGCTGAACCATCATTCGAAGTAGAAGGCGGTGGACTGTACACTATCCACTCATTGGTGTTTGATCCGACAACGCTTGACCTTGGAATCGTTGAACTAGGAGTAACCACTGGTTTTGATGTGAACGGACTGCTCATCCAAGGAGGTGGAGAGATCTGCGCTTCACTTGACGTAGCTGGTGCACCAGTTGTCATTGAAAACCCAAGTGCAGGAACGCTTTACCCAGAAAACTTCTTGAACTGTTTGAGCGATGAACCAACTGTGCTTACAGCAGTAGCTGATGGCGACGCGATTGTTCCCGAAGGATACGAATTGCTATATGTGTTGACAAACGCATACAACTTGACCATCCTAGACGTGAATTCAGAACCAACGTTCGAGGTGACACAGTTCGGATTCTACCGAATCCACACTCTTGTGTATAACCCAGAAACGCTGAACCTAGGAGCTGTTGAACTCGGAGTAACAACAGGTTTTGATGTCAACGACTTACTCACCCAAGGTGGAGGAGAGGTTTGTGGTTCTCTTGATGTGTACGGAGCGCTGTTGATTGCGGTTGATCAGTGGATCTGCGACTTCCTATGGCAGTTCTTCCGTGGAGATGTTCCAACTGACCCACGTGTGATCGAGCAAATCATCACGGAATACGACTTACAGAATGGACCGGCAGACCTGTTTGCAATCAACGTATATCCGAACCCAACGGTAGGTAACATCACGCTTCAAGTGGATGCAGCCTCAACGACAAACGCTCAGCTGGAGATCTATGATGTCACTGGACGAGTAGTAAAATCGATGCAAACGCTTCAGTTCGCTGAAGGTTCGAATAGCTTAGAGCTAGACCTGTCTCAACTAGAGACTGGAAACTATGTGATCCGTTTGATCACTTCTAACAGAGCCCTGACAACTTCCTTTATTAAGGAATAGGATTGTTTGGATTGTAAGGAGGAGAGGGCCCGTCAGATTGCGGGCCCTTTCTTTTTTAAAAGGCTTCGCCTACAGTGAAGTAGAATTGTGTGCTTCCTGGACCTGCAGCCACGTCAAATCGCACGTTGATGTTCTTTTCAGGGTCAAGTAGGAATCGTATTCCAGCTCCGCCTGCATTTCTCAAATTGGCGATTGACCAATAGTTCGGATTACGATCGACAATTCCGGCAGAAAAGAAAGCTACTGCTCCCCATCTTCGCCAAATCTTGGCTCTTAACTCTGTTTGATAGAGCACACCTGACTTATCTCGAAAACGTCCTTCGTAATACCCTCGCATACGTTTTGTGCCACCGAGCATAGTCATCATGTAGAAGGGAGTGTCTCCAGTGGTTACATCCACAAAGACTTGATTTGCCCAGAGAACGGGTTTCGCGATCTTGTTATAGACACGCGCATCTACACGGTATCGATGAAATCGAAAGTCTCCGGTGCTATGTTGGGTGACAAGCTCGAGGTAACTACCACGACTAGGGTTGTAAACGTTGTCACGATAGTCTCCGAAGATGATAAAGCCCGGGTCAATGGTCAGACCTCCTTCAGCTCCGTTAATTCTCCCTGAAGCCAGCGCTCCTTCGTCTTCAAATTCAGTGAAGGTCCAGTCTTCAATCCAGGCACGTGCACCTAAGCTCCATCCGCCGCGATTCGTTTTCAGCACTTGCCTTAAGTAGTTCACTCGAATTCTTGTGAAATCAACTCCGTATCGCTCTTCCGCGTTAGCGTCATCATTACCTACACCGTAGAAGAAGTAGTTGTACTTGTAATAACCAACTTCTCCAAAGGCGTAATTCTGCCGCTCACCCCACCAAAGTTTGTAGGGTAAATAATACAACTGTTGTCGTTCTTGAGTAATGGCAAAACCACCTTGCAGTTGGCTAGGAGGGGAGATGGTGTCTGACTTGTCGAGGTAAAAGTTGTAAATGAGCGCGGCTCCCACACCAATTCTGGTTTCAGGCGTCCAAAACGCCACTGGGATGGGGAAGAAGGTGTTCTTTCTCGCCTCTGGATCAGACTGACCAGAAGAAATCAAAGGCAGAGCCAGGACAAGAAAAAGTAGAATTCGGCGCAAGTCGTAAGGTCTTCTAGAACAAAGGTAAGCCCATTATTGACTATTCAAGTTCCAGTCGTACTCCTTGAATGAGATCTTTGTATCAGCTGTGATCTTAACCACGCTGAACTGATTAATGTACTCCCAGAGCTCCATTTCTTTAGTGAAGTCGCCTTTGAACCACTTAAAAATTCGGCTCAGCTCAGCACGTTCAGCGGTTATCGTATTACGAGAAGGGTCATTGATGAAATCACGTGCAGCTTGATCTAACTGAACGTTCAAGACATCGCTACTAAATGAATGGTTCAGTAGTTTCGGACAGCTCACGCTAGCGCAGTTGATCGCGAAATGAATACGTGGGTCATCCCATTGTTTGCGTAGAATATCGTGCTCGATGTTATTCAGATCATAGTCTTGTCCTTCGATCATAATAAACCGGATATCCCAAGGGGTATTGATCTTATATAGCGAACCACCCAAATCTTTAATGCTCTCCGTGGGATAATTTCGAATGATTAATCGCACGGTAAATGCGTTGTAAGCGTTAATCCAATAAGCTTTTTGCTCTGTGATGCTCCACTTCTGATTGGGGTGGTGGGTTTCCACTAGATCTAAGTAGGAATTGAGTAAGACGCTATCTGCAATGAACCCGTCATAATTGACCCATCCATCTTCGGAGACGTGCTTCTCTACCAGGCTGTTCCATCGGTCATGACGGAAGGGAGGGGAGTCTGAATGAACTTGACCCACACCGCAGCCAAGTATAATGTAACCAAGGAATATAAGCGCAGAGATTCTAAGCATATGGATGATTTTTCCAAAGATGCGAGGACTTTGTGACAAATTCATCCCAGAGATATTGCAAATTTGGACAGATGCCTCTACCAAAGATTAGTATCGTCATACCTACCTTAAATGAGGAGAAGTACATCGGTGTGCTTTTGACTCATTTAGAACAGTCACCGGCTATTTCAAACTGTGAGGTTATCGTAGTTGATGCCATGTCTTCAGACCGCACTGCACAGGTTGTAGCTTCCTTCGTGAATGTGAAATTGATCTCAATTGAAAATGAAACACAACGGTCTCGGGCTGTTCAGATGAATTTGGGTGCTCGTGCTGCTCAAGCCCCAATCCTTTGGTTTGTGCACGCGGACACCTTGCCGCCGCTCACATTCTTTAATGATATTCACAAGGCTGTAGAATCAGGACATCAACTGGGAGGCTATGCATTCGACTTTCAATCTGCTCGTCCTTTATTGAAGCTGAATTCAATGTTCACAAGATTCAATAAAATGGTATGTAGGGGTGGTGATCAAACGGTCTTTATTCTTCGTGATGCCTTTGATCGTCTTGAAGGATTTTCAGAGAGTCACTGTATTATGGAGGAGTATGATCTTTTCGCTCGCGCGGAATCGATCAGTATTCACTACCACAGATTACCCGGAAGCGTAAAAGTGAGTCCACGCAAGTACAAAGCAAACAGCTACCTACAAGTGCAGCGCGCGAACTATAAAGCCTATAAAATGTGGAAGGAGGGAGTAGCTCCAGAATTAATAAAGGAGCGCTATTTCAGCCTCTTAAAACACCCGAAAGACTGAAAAATTGTGGCGAGCGTACAGAAGTTCGTATTAAATGGTCAACTTCGCGCCTGTTTCGGAAGTATCTTTATACCAACAAAAAAACACTATGGAATCATTAGATCAAATTACAGAGCCACCAAGTCAAGATGAGAAAACGGTGGCGCTTCTTGCACACATTGGAACCCTCATCGGAGCCTGGATTGTACCTCTAGTTATCTGGCTAGTGAAGAAGGATGAAAGCGACTTTATCGCACGTCATGCAAAGGAATCATTGAATTTTCAGATCAGTGTTATGATCTATATGGTTGTTTGCATCATATTAGCCGTTATTGTGATCGGTGTATTCTTGGCGATTGCCCTCGGAATTGCCGCGTTTGTCTTCGTAATCCTTGCAACGATCGCCGCTTCAGGTGGTAAAGATTACAAGTACCCAATGACTATTCGCTTTATCTCATAATTGAGATCTCTAGATAAAAAGAAAGGCGCCCGTAAGGCGCCTTTTTTTAATTACATCCAAAAAGGTCTATTCCAAAATAGATCAACAGTAGCCAGCCTATTCCTTTCAATAGAAAGAACAGAAAGGCCCAGATTCCAATCCGCTTGATCCAAGCAATAAGTCCCTTCTTGTTATTCTCCTCAGTCATATCTAACGCCTATGGCCTAAGGCCTAAAGCCTAATCAACCCATTCAGCCAAGAAAAGGTTCGTTGAACGTGTGCGTCCGTTGTTTCGGTTACTACCAAACACCAAGTACTTCCCGTCATTCGAGAACATTGGGAAACTGTCAAACGCACTATCAAATGTCACTTGCTCTAGTCCTGTTCCGTCAAGATTGATCATGAACAAGTTGAAAGGGAAGCCGCGTTCACTCATGTGGTTTGATGAGAACAAGATCTTCTCACCGCTCGGGTGGAAGAATGGCGCCCAATTCGCGTTTCCTAACTCAGTGATCTGACGAGCATCGCTTCCATCTGCATTGGCTACGAAAAGCTCCATGTTCGTTGGCTCAACCAATCCTTCTGATAGCAGGCCTTTGTACTTTTCAACTTCTTCAGCTGTCGTCGGACGACTAGCACGCCATACGATCTTGCTTCCGTCAGGTGAAAAGAACGCCCCGCCATCGTAGCCCAATTCATTCGTGATCTGCGTTACTTCGGTTCCGTCAACATTCATCACGTAGAGTTCAAGGTCACCACTGCGCGTGCTTGTAAACACGATTTTGTCTCCGTTAGGTGAAAGTGTTGCCTCAGCATCGTAACCTGGGTTGTCAGTGTATTGACTAACGATGTTACCTTCAAGATCAGCTACGAAAATGTCATAGCTATCGTAGATAGGCCATACATAACGTCCTTCTTTACGCTCTGGTACTGGAGGACATTCGTCGTCCCCTAGGTGGGTAGAAGCGTAGATGATTGTGGTGTCTCCAGGCATGAAGTAAGCACATGTTGTACGTCCAAGACTCGTCGAAACCATGGCAGGAGGGATGCTATCAGGAGTTCCATCTGCAAGGTTCATCACATAGATCTGATCACAGCTTGTTCCCCAGGCCGGGTTGTTGGCCTGGAACACCAATGATTGATCATCAAAGCTCCAGTATGCTTCTGCATTATCTCCACCATAGGTTAGCTGACGTACATTTTTGAGGTGAACCTCTTCATCGTAATGAACTCGTTCTTCTTCCTCAGCCTCCATTCCATGGTGTCCGTGGTGCTCCCCGTGATGACCTTCATGTGGGTTGGCTGCCTCCACTTCAGCTGTGGTTTCTTCCGTAGCAGTTGGGTTTCCGTTATTGCAAGCACTTACTAACAATGCCAGTGCAAATAAGCCGAATAGCTTTTTCATATCACGCTTCCTCCTTAGTTTCGTGCGAAGGTAACAATTGACCTCCTCAACAGTTTCAAAAATGATCAGAATACCTCAATTAAGTGAGACCTTGGCGTTCCGCACCTCTGTCATCTTTTCGGCGCTAGCCATGATCACAGCTTGGTTTTCTTCATGCTCACCAGTCAGAGATGAACACGGAAGAGATATCGCAGAACTACAAGCAATTATCGAGTTCATGGCAAGTGATTCACTTGAAGGACGAGGCACAGGAACCGAAGGAGAAGCAAAAGCAGCAGCATATGTTGCATCTCGATTCGAAGAGTTAGGACTGAAGCCATTTGGTGATAGCAGTAGCTTCTTTCAAGCGTTTTCTTTTAGACCGCATCCACCAATCCAACGCCATGGATCAGGTGATTCAACAAGCATCGGAATGGCACTTGTACAGAATCTAACAGGGAAGAACGTAATTGGAATGTTGGATAATGGCGCGTCAGAAACAATCATCATCGGAGCCCACCATGATCACCTCGGGATGGGAGATGAGAACTCACTATTTATTGGGGATTCAGAAATCCACAACGGTGCGGATGACAATGCTTCAGGAATTTCCGCTTTGATTCTACTAGCAGAACGTTTGAGCGCACAACCATTGAATTACAATGTGCTGTTCATGTCGTTCAGTGGAGAAGAGAAAGGACTTTACGGCTCAAACCACTTTGTAGATAACCCAACCATAGATTTGAATACGGTCAATTATATGATCAATATGGATATGGTCGGACGTATGAAAGAAGACAGTTCATTGGCGGTATACGGTACAGGAACTTCTCCTGTTTGGAATGATCTGGTGAATCAAGTGAATATTGATAGCCTTGCCCTTGTTTTCCATGAATCAGGAGTGGGTCCGTCTGATCACACAAGCTTTTACCTAGCCGACATGCCAGTACTCCATTTCTTTACGGGGCAACACGAAGACTACCACAAGCCTACAGATGATCCAGAGAAGATTAATTATGAAGGCATACTAATGGTCGCTGATTTTGTGGAAAGAATTGTGTTGGAATTAGATGATGAAGCGAAGCTAGAATTCACCAAGACAAAAGATCAATCAAAAGACGATTCACCTCGGTTTAATGTGACGCTAGGCGTGGTTCCTGATTATATGTTTGATGGGGAAGGAATGCGCATCGATGGTGTTTCTGAGGATCGTCCGGCCTTCAACGCTGGCATCATCAAAGGAGATGTAGTTACCCAAATGGGTGACCACGCCGTGACCGACATGAATACATACATGGAAGGTCTTGGCATTTTTGAAGAAGGAGACACCACAGTAGTAAAAGTCATGCGCGAGGGAACGGAGAAGTCCTTTGACGTAATCTGGGACTAATGTTTAATTCAACCGATCCATACACACAAGAACAGTGGGCTAGCTACGAACCTCATAGCAGCGAAGAGCTCGATGGCATTCTTTCTCGAGCCGACGAAGGAAAAGCTGCATGGCATCGAACTCCACTAAAACAACGCACGGCCCTTATACGTTCGTTGTCAAGTCTTTTACTTGAGCGGAAAAGTTCCTTGGCCACGACGATGACCAAAGAAATGGGCAAACCATTCCAACAAGGAGTCGCGGAAGTTGAGAAATGTGCTTGGTTGTGTCGGTATTACGCTGAAGAAGCGGCTACCATGCTAGCAGATGAAACCATCGATATTGAAGGACAAGAGACCTTCGTACGCTTTGATCCGCTCGGTGTTGTTTTGGGTGTGATGCCATGGAATTATCCTCTCTGGCAAGTCTTCCGCTTCATCATTCCTGCATTGGCTGCGGGTAATGTGTGTGTCTTAAAGCATGCTTCTAACGTTTTCGCTAGCGCGGAATCGATGACGAATCTCTTGGAAGACGCCGGATTTCCATCTTACGCGCTTCAAGCATTGAAAGTCTCAGGTGCTTCTATGGACAGCATTTTGAGTGACCCTAGAATCAACGCAGTTACCTTAACAGGAAGTGAAAAAGCGGGCGCCAACATAGCCATGCTTGCAGGAAAACATATCAAGCCAAGCCTTTTAGAACTAGGAGGGAGCAATGCATTCATTGTACTCAACGATGCTGATCTGGAACAAGCTCTGGAAGCTTTCACGACAGGGCGGTTCCAGAACAACGGACAAAGCTGTATCGCCGCTAAACGACTCTTGTTGCAGTCAGATATTCATGATTCATTTCTAGAAGCGCTTGTCGGTCGTGTACAACAATTGAAGGTGGGTGATCCAAACCAATTAGACACTGACATTGGCCCAATGGCCCGCGAAGATTTGGCGATTGAGTTAGAACAACAAATGACATCATCCATAGCTCAAGGCGCAGAACTCTTGGTAGGAGGAACGCGAAACAAAGCCTTATTTGAACCTACCGTCTTAGCGAAGGTCACGCCAGAAATGGATGTTTTTAAAGAAGAAACCTTTGGTCCATTAGCAGCGGTGACGGTGTTTGAGACGTTAGATGAAGCCATCGCCTTGTCGAACAACAGCAAGTTCGGGCTTGGAGTGAGCGTATTCACAACTGACAAGGAGTCTATCCGTGAGCACATCTCATCGTTTGCTGAGGGGGCGGTATTTATCAACGATTTCGTTAAGTCAGACCCTCGTGTACCGTTCGGCGGGGTTAAGATTTCTGGATATGGCCGTGAACTGGGAAGAGATGGCATCTTGAGCTTTGTAAATCGTAAAGCCGTAGTGATCAAATAATCTCTGATTCGAAGCGGATTCATGGTCGTCAGACACAACTAATGGATTCTTTCTTCTAGGTAGTTTTAGCAGCGTTTATTGCATCATGCGAAAACTCCTGTTCATCTTCTTGCTTCTGCCAAGCATAGTCGCCCACACTCAAGAATTCGACTACGCGATTGAAGACCTTCCTCTCGTTGATTGCTATGATTCAAGAGAGATTCCATACGACCGAATAGACACGGTGGTTCAGCTAGGTTTCTGGTACATTCTTCACGTCTGGAAAGGTGACCAGGCGAATGTGTTTTTAGAACATTCAGACGATGAGAGCACCCGGTGGTGCGTGATTTCAGACTATCTATTCGATGACCCATACAACCTCGATCTTTTTGGAAATACAGTCTTCGATGGAGATGTGGTATTCATTACCCATAAGTACTACTTCGGACGAAGTGGGTGGTCAGGAGGACTTCATGAATCCTATACTGAAATGGCCATGTTTGACCGCCAAAAGGAGCGTTTCTTATTTCATGACATGATCGAATCGACCATTGAATGGTGGAGTAATACGACGGAAGAAGATGAAGACGGCGACATCTACATCGTTGATAGCGAAACGGAGTTTGACTGTTATACCTATCAGCTACTGATTCAAGAGAATGCCATGTGCCTGAGCTTCGTGCAGGAGGAATGCTCGGAAGAAGTTCTTTCAGATGGCTACTTTCGATTCAATAAGACCTCAAGAGAGCTGGAGATCTGGAAGTTAGATCTCGATGAAGTACTGTTCTATGATGACTGGATCGAGCTAGACTACAACTAATTAATAAGCACTGTACATCATTGAAAGTAAACTCTTCTGTTCTGTAGCCTTCAACATGTGCGAAAAGTCACGACCAGAAGGAACAGTAGCTTCTTCTGCTTCAGCAGTCAACTCCAGATTACTCAATGACTCATCTGTTATGGTGTACGTAGCTGACAAAGGCTGGCTAGAGTTACCCATCGACGTATTCACATTGAAGTCTTCTGTAATCGCAACATCATCCGTACTTAGGTAATAGTCGGTTGCATCTGTGCTCTGAAAAGACACACCCGCTTCTTCATCAACCTTGTCTTTTCGTTCTTCAGCTTCGGCTGAAGTGTCGTTGTTCTCAGCAATCAAAGCATCAGCAAGGACTGTACTACTATCAAGGTTGATATTAGGTTTCACATTATTGGCATCGCCAAAAGTTGGTGTTGGCTCAGGAGCAGAAGCAACCTCCAAGTCAGCTAAGGCTTCTGATTCAGCTGTGAAGTAGTAGTTGTACACCGTTCTAAATGAAGTGTCTTCTATGTTTACGTACCCTTCATTTACCGGCGGTTCATAAGTCGTTTGATTGACGTCAGCAAAACGACCTTCCTGAGAAATGTCCAATTCTTCAGCTTCTTCAGGGGTGGGCTCAATAATTTCTTTTGTGCCTGAATTCTCTTGAAGTTCATTGTCTACTTCGTTGCTCTCTTCAATAGGAGTAGCTCTATAGGTAGCAGTATCAGTGGCTACTCGTTGATCAGGCTGTGTTTCAGTTGTATCAGCCTCAGCAACAAGATTTGACTCATCCGAAGAAGGAAGGAGAATAGCAACGGATAGAATTACTCCCACTAAAGCAGCAAGTTGTAATCCTGGTTGAAGGAACCATTTGCGCTCTGGAATTACGAGCAAACTCATCAATCCGTTTAAGGTATACCATGCCGGTCGTTTTCGCTGTTCGCGGAACGCAGCCATGACGGCTTCTTTTGTTGCAGGCCTACTGCGCAATCCATCATCCGAAGAGACATTCGACATACTCAACAGCAAGTGACGCATAGACTCATATTCGTCTTCGTCATCAATATGCTTGAGTACAAACGCCCGTTCATCGGCATAGAGCTCGCTGAAGCTTTTGTGCTTCATCAAAGACTCAATGTCTTCAGGATCATATGTGTATGAATCATTCATCTCTACTCTTTTAATAAGTGTTCAAACCCTTTCAAAGCTTGATTCAAGTGTTTTAAGGTGTAAAACAATCGGGACTTCACGGTTCCCTCGCTGCACTCTAGTGCTTCGCTTATTTCTTTGATTGACATCTCATCGAAATAGCGCAACCTAAAGGTGCTTTGTTTATCTGTATCCAGTTTCTGAAGAGCTTTTTCTAACTGGTCATGGAACGTGGCGTGATCGAGGTCTTTCTCAGATCTACTTTTCTCCACGTGCTCTTTTTCATTTTCTAAGACTTCTTTCGCTCTTGACTTAACCTCAGCATGACGGTAGGCGTTTTTGCACATGTTGTTGGCTATGCTAAACAACCAGGTCTTAAACGCTCGTTTACCGTCGAAGTTGGCCGCGTTGTGGGCTACTTTAATAAATAGCTCTTGTAGGAAGTCTTCAGCCATTTCACGGTCTTTCCAGAGCATTCTCCAGAAGTAATGGAGAAGTTGATCCGAATACCGGTCATACAGCGTGCTAAAGGCGCGCTCATCATGGCGAGCAGCCTTTTCCATAAGCTGTTCGTCTGTAAGTTCCGTGTATGGTGTTCGGAATAATCTCATCAAGGCTCAAGGCGCTGCAATACGTCTTCTTTAGCTGGCAAATGCTCAGCAATGGCTCTAATCTTTGATTCAATGTCTGCCTGTCTATCCAAAGGCCCTACACGTTCGCAGTACTCGTGCATGTAGAATAGGAACGGGAGATAGTTAACGCTGACCTTCGAATTCTCAGGAATGGCACCCACATCAATGGTAGAGAGAAACTTCTGAGCTAAACCGTCATAACCTATCGGGTCATTTTTGGTAATACTGAACCCAGCGAGCTGATAGTCGTGATCTACAGTCAACCATTCATTTGGTAGTGTTAGTCCGAAGTGAACACTTCTGTTTGTTGACTTGATGAGCTGTTCAGCAGATACTCGGCGTTTTCCCGATAGCTTGTCTACATCGACACCAGTGTTGGCTGAGATTTTCGCTCTGAAATCTTCATTGACGCAGAGATCAAGCGGAATAACGAGAACATCTTTTCGCAGTCCGAACAAGTGTTGGGTAATCAGAATAGGGTAGGTGTCATCGCTTCCATTAGTTACCAATGCGGCGTTTTCAGGAAGCATCATGAGTACGTCTCTCGCGTAGGTCAACAGATCAGAACCATATTTTCCTGATTGATGAAGAATAGACAAATGCGTGCCCAATTCTTGATCGTCAGCGTTGGCCAAGTAATGAGCAACCATAAGTTCTCTCACTTCTGTGCTCAAGGGGGAAATACGTTGCGCTTCTTTGAGCGCAGGTAGGGCCTCAGGGTCATAATCACTCTCTAGATAGTAGAGCAAGTTTCCAGCGTAGCTGTTTGGGACATTCGTATAAGCTGAAGTGGCCACTTCATTTAGTGTCCTGGCCTCCCCAGAAGAGACTTCTTTCGTTGGTCCATCCCATGCGTCTTCTCGAAGATTCATGTACAAGCTGTACCAGGCCAAATCATTCTTCGGTTGACTTTCGAGTACCGACTGAAGCTGACTTGTACTCATAGATTGGTAGTCTTCCTGAGTAACACGCGAGGAGTTCTGTCCAGCGCAAACCATTGCCAGGAGCGGAAAGACGAATGTCAGGATGATCTTTTTGTTTCGCATATTCAAGTGTCTGTACACCTAACTTTCAAAGAGGTTCAAACAATTTAGTGATAAGTGAGTTCCATCTGGCGTTTCGCCCGTGGTTTGACTAATTTTGCATTATGTCTGAAGAAGAAAAAGCGCGCTTAGATGCGCTAAGAAAGCAATTGGATGCGGAACATCAGTGGCCGTCGATGTATATGTTCAAATTCGTACTTCCGAACGATGAGACGAAGATTAAGCAACTACACGAGATTTTCGGTGAGTCAGCTGAATTCCGTTCAAGACTGAGTAAGAAAGGTAATTACACCAGTTTTACCATTCGTTCCGTGATGTTGAACGCAGACCAGATCTTTGATCTTTATTCCAAGGCCTCTCGCATTGAAGGCATCATTTCGCTGTAATTCATGGATACAAGTCTCGAAACGCTCAGGAACGCTCTTCTACTCGCATTGATCGTGATGCTGGTGTATATCCTGTACAAACGCCTAGTCAAGAAGATGGGTGAAAAGGAAGCATCCGACGCCTACGCCCACATTGTATCTCAAAAGCAGGAGGGGGGCACGATTAATCTTCACATAGAAGTTCCAAACAAAGACACACTGAAGGTGATTGTTTTCAATGCCGCTGGTGAAGAAGTGAAAGTAGCTTCAAACTCTACCGTAGATGCAGGCGAACATCACGTAGACGTAAACATCGCTGATTTAGCATCAGGTAAGTACAGTTTGGTACTTACCACATCAAATCACCGTCAAGAAAGACCTTTCTCGGTCTAATTACATACGCTCAGGCATATCTACACCGAGTAGATTCATACCGTCGCGAATGACTTCTCCAGTTTGTTGTGAGATGGCCAAACGCAATGAGCGCAAGTCATCATTCTCTTCTTTCAGAATAGGAGAGGTTTGGTAGAATGAGCTGTACTCCTTCACGAGGTCATAGACGTAATTTGCAATCTGAGATGGGTCATATGACTTCGCAGCATCTTCCAGCACCCCGGGAAATTCATATATCTTACGAATCAATGCCCGTTCCGCGCTAGCGATTTCAACATCATCAGCAATAGAAGCAGAAATACCTGCTTCCGCAGCCTTGCGAAGCAACGCCAGTGTGCGGACATAGTTGAACTGGATGAAAGGACCGGTATTACCAAAGAAATCAATCGACTCTTTCGGGTCGAACATCATCTTTTTCTTAGGATCTACTTTCAACAAGTAGTATTTCAAGGCACCGTAACCAATCTTCTTGTACAATCCTGCACGTTCTTCTTCAGAGATTCCGTCAAGTTTACCTTGCTCTTCCGCAATTTCTTGAGCAGTCGCCGCCATTTCAGCCAGAAGGTCATCAGCATCAACTACCGTTCCTTCACGAGACTTCATTTTACCTTCCGGAAGTTCAACCATTCCATAGCTCAGGTGGAAGTTGTCTTTGGCGTTTTCAAAGCCAAGCTTGCCTAGAATGAGGAATAGCACCTTGAAGTGGTACTCTTGCTCATTTCCTACAGTATAGATCTGGTACTTGAGTTCTGGGAACTCATTGAAACGAAGAATAGCCGTACCGATATCTTGTGTCATATACACCGCGGTACCATCTTTTCTCAAGACCAATTTTTCATCCAGGCCATCATCAGTCAGATCAACCCAAACGGAACCGTCATCACGCTTGTAGAAGAACCCTTCTTCCACGCCACGCATAACTTCATCTTTACCAGTGAGGTAAGTATTTGACTCGTAGTACAGCTTATCAAAGGAAACACCCATTTCATGGTATGTCACATCGAATCCGCTGTATACCCAGCTATTCATCTTTTCCCAAAGCGCAGTGACTTCAGGATCTTTCTGCTCCCACTTACGGAGCATTTCCTGCGCCTCGAGTAGGATAGGGGCTTCAGCTTTCGCTTCCTCTTCAGACTTGCCTTGTTCAATCAAGTCCTTAATTTCCTGCTTGTAATGTTGGTCGAACATCACATAGTACTTCCCAACAAGCTTGTCTCCCTTGAGGCCTGACGACTCCGGTGTTTCACCTTCACCAAATTTCTCCCAGGCCACCATAGATTTACAAATATGGATACCGCGGTCGTTGATAATCTGAACCTTCACCACGTCATGGCCATTCGCTTCCAGAATCTTCGCTACAGAATAACCTAGGAAGTTATTTCGAAGGTGACCTAAGTGAAGCGGCTTATTGGTGTTTGGTGATGAGTATTCCACCATAACCTGTCCTCGACTGCCTTTTGGAGCGTAGCCGAAATGTTCTTGAGCAAAGGCATCCTTAAGAAATCCTTTCCAGTAAGCCTCACTTACCACGAGGTTCAAGAACCCTTTTACCACGTTAAAGCCTTCAACTTCAGGCGTGTTGGCCACCAACCATTCACCGATCATTGTCCCAGCCTTCTCAGGACTGGTCTTCGCCAGACGTACAAGCGGAAAAACAACAAGAGTCACATCTCCTTCAAAGTCTTTCCGTGTTTTTTGAAGCTGAATGTGTTGTGCTTCTGGCTCAGCGCCGAATAGATCTTTCGCTGCGTCAACGACAGCAGCAGATAGTATTGAATCTAGGGATTTCATGGCTTAGATTTTTGGGAGGAAGACTTCACACATCATGCATCTCACACTTCCACCACCAAGGGTTTCGATAGTAGGAATGGGAGCATCGATGATCTCAGCATGCGTTGCAATGCGCTGTGATTGTTCTTCGTTCAGGCTCGCTTTGGCTTGGCTACTCATGACGCAGATTTTCTTTCCGTCTTCATTTAAGACTTCCAGTGCGTTACCTGCGAATGAATTCATCTGGTCAAGACTGATATCAATGACGTCGTGACCGTTCTCTTTCAGGCTGTCAATGACCATGCTTCTTTCTTCCATATCTTCTATAACATCAGAACAGAGAATAGCGTAACTCGAGCCGATCGACATCAATACATTGGTGTGATAGATCGGGGCTCCATTCGCAGAGGCATGGAAAACAATGCCTTCGAAGCCTAAGGCTTCACAGAAACGCTCTACAGCTAATCGGTCAGTACGTTCACTGATAGCAGCGTATGCCTTGTTGTGCTGACGGTCAAGGACGAGACTTCCAGTTCCTTCAAGAAACTTGTGATGCTCTTCGAATTCAGTAAAGTCAAGCACTTCGCGCGCTTCTACACCAAATTCGTTTCCGACATAATCAATCACATCTTCACGACGCTCACGACGTCGGTTCTTAGCCTTCATCGGATAAAGAGCAACTACTCCGTCATTGTGGAAGCTAATCCAGTTGTTGGGGAACAACGCATCAGGAGTGTCTTTTTCTCCATCAGCCTCAACTACAGCTACGTGAACACCCTTGTTGCGAAGGGTTTCTACGAGTTGGTCGAATTCAAAAAGAGCTTTCTCATTCGCATCTTCGATGGAAAGATTCTGCTGGAATGTGTTATCCGAAGTCTCTTCGTTCTTTCGGAATCCATCCGGACGAATCATCAGGATGTTGTTGGTCGATTGGCGCATGACGTTTAGCCGCTGATCTTTTGTTGGATGAACTCAATCGTTTGTTCGAGAATTTCGAATGACACTTCGGCCATCTTATTCTTCTTTTCGTCGAGGGTAGGGTTGATCTCTACCATTTCGAAACATGCTACAGGGAGACGTTCGATCAATAGTTTGATCAACATTGCCGATTCTTGAGGCGTGAAACCGTTGTCAACTGGAGTTCCTGTTCCATGGCTCACGATTTCTGGATCCATGGAGTCAACATCAAAAGAGATGTAGACCAAGTCACAGTTGCTTAGGCGTTCACATGCTTCGTTCACCGCTTCACTGATTGAACGGGAACGTACTTCATCTACCGTGAAGTTTCTAATGCCTTTGCGAGCGATCAGTGCATCTTCTTCAGATTCGGTATCTCGTACACCGAAGAAAACGAGGTCTTCATGACCGAGCTTCGGGGAGATGCCCCACATATTCTTGATCTCAGACCACTCATTGATTGTAGCCTCCTTAGGGTCATTCTTGCGCTCTTCTAAGTTATCTTCACCTAATACGATAGCCAAAGGCATTCCATGCACATTTCCAGACGGAGTGGTGTATGGAGTGTGAAGATCGGCGTGAGCGTCAATCCAGATAACACCAATGCGTTTGTCTGGATGAATCATCTTCAATCCGCTAATAGTTCCGGCGGCAACAGAGTGGTCAGCTCCAATGATCACGGGGAAGTTTCCTCGTTCCTGAATGGCTTTGAGAAACTCACCTGTTTGTCTGAATACATCCGTAATCCCAGCAATGCGGTGTGCATGTGGGTTGGGATCAGCTTCATACAACGCTCCGTTATTGACTTCTACCTTGTGGGTGTCATAACGATTCAGTAGGTCATTCTCTTTGTTCCATCCAGCAACTTTGAGTGCGTCGTAGCCTAAACTACTACCACGTGTGCCAGCGCCTAATTCAGATGGATTATTGATGATCTCGATCTTTGTCATACTTACAAGACGTGTAGGAATTAGCTGAAAGTAGGGCAAAGGTACTCATCCAAGGTTATCCATATCAGGGAATAGAATAACTTTCCGACTGAAAGTTGTTAACGCTTCTACAGACTTACCATATTGCGTTGACTACGAACGGACTAATCATGAAATCACTTACTCCACTCTTTTGGTTATTCATTGCGATCATTGGCATCGGACTTATCTCATGCGATACTGATCAGAAGAAAGACCAAGGCATCATTTTTTATGATGTTAGTTTCCCATTTCTTGAAAATAGCGTGTTGAAGAACGTTTTCCCTGAGGAGATGAAACTAACCTTCAAAGACAATAACGTCAAAGCCGATCTTCAGTCTCTCGGAGGAATCGTAGCCTCTGGGTTTATGGCAAATGGAAACGACCGTACGTATTGCCAAGTATTCAAAAGCTATCAAGAACACTACAAGATCGAGTTAGACGCTTCAGGAGTAGATGCGTACAACGATGAACAAGTAGGAGTGAGACTTGAACCAACTGATCAAAAAGAAACCGTTGCTGGGTATGAGTGTGATGTGACGATTGCACATTTCTTAACTGACTCCGTTCCTCCAATTACTCTTTACCACACAAAAGAGATTGATGTAGAAGACCCAAACTGGTTTACGCAATACAAGGAAATCGACGGAGTGCTTCTTGGATATGAGATCGAACAGTTTGGTATGCGTATGCGACTGCGTGCACGTCAAGTGAGTTTCACAAGCATTCCGGACGAGCAGTTCGAATTCGGCCCGCAATACAACTTGATCAATACGAATCAGATGAAAGAAAAGATCCAAGCACTCCTCGATGAGTACATGGATTGATCATCTCTTTAGATTAGACTCCCACTTTCGAAGAGAGAAAACAGCGTCATATCCGAGGAGATTTCCTAGGTATCGGCTCTGTGAATATTGATCGTTGACAAACTTAAAGTCAAGACTTCCTTCCTCGGTAATCGCAAAGAACTTCGCTTCACCTTCAATTTCGTAGCGCTTCGCGCCCTCATTGTACTTATATCTTCCTTCTCCATATTGAGAACGAATCATAGGTTCCAATTGCTCAGGATTCGCTGAGAACTCATCACCCACGTAAACTTCATGTTCAATATCAGCAATGATGAGCGAGATCAAACGAGTTGAATCTGGCGTGAGAGGAGAAGCAAACTTGATATCAAAAGACTTGGTGACATTGTAAAATCCCTTGTCGTAATAGTCCTGCATCATCTTCACCGTCTCATTTCTCAAAGAGTCATCGAAAACGTCGCCTTGGTATACGTAGTCTAGGTATTCTGCAAATCGGCCATCCGACATCGTGTCAAAATAGTGCCCCATATTCTCTTTGATCGCAGCGAGCTCTTCATCTGACACTTCAATTTGACTTTGCACAGGATCAACCTTAACTGGCTTGTCTGGTTCGTTTCCAGAATCATTCTTAGGGTCATCACATCCAGTACATGCTGCAAGAGACACAGCCATCAGAAGTAGAACAAAGGGTAGTCGCATGGGGTAAGAATATGTTTCTCAACTATACTGCGCAAGATAATGAAAGGTTTCTATGAACCTTTTCAAAAGAAGCGTGTACGGCATGACAAATCCAAACTATGTCGACATCAATTCTCTCATTGGTGAAGAAACACCCGATCTTTCAAGATCCTCGGTTGTTTCAAATCACAGCCTTATCTAGTTTCCTTGCTTACGGCGTTTTCAATCTAGACTGGATCACTGATCTCCCTCGAATTTTCACCATTCTTTCAGCGGGCATATTTACCCAGTTGTTCTTCATGGTGGGCTTAAGGCTCCCGTTTGATTCATGGAAAAGCGGCGCCATTACTTCATTAGGACTAAGCCTTCTCTTTCAAAGTTCAACTCCGCTCATGTGGATTCTTGCTCCGGTTCTAGGTATCTCTTCAAAATACTTCATCCGAACCAAAGGGAAGCATGTATTTAACCCAGCCAATCTCGGTGTAATCCTTCCTATCGTTCTCTTTGGCGATGCTTGGATTTCACCAGGACAATGGGGCAGTAGTGCCATGTTACTATTCTTTTTTAGTAGCGCAGCGCTCATGGTGCTTTTTAGAGTGGGTCGCATCGACACGAGTTTGACGTTTCTATTGACCATTCTTGTCTTAGAGTACTTCCGAAGCGTGGTATACTTAGGTTGGGAGTTCGATTGGCTGTTCCATAAGATGTCGAACGGTAGTTTGTTACTCTTCGCCTTCTTCATGATTACAGACCCCAGAACGACCCCAAACGCCTCAGGCGCAAGGATTTTATGGGCTGTAGGTATTGGCGTGTTGTCATTCGTTTTGACCTCTTGGTTCTATTTGCACACCGCACCTATGTGGGCGCTCTTCTTCGCCGCTCCGGCCATGGTTGTTCTCGATAAGATCTTTAAAGCAAACGTTTTCCAGTGGACTTCCATCAAGCCACTTCAATCATAAATCACACTGAACAAAATCTGAATTATGAAATCACTTAAGTTATTCATACTTGCCTCCGCAGCCTTGCTCTCCGGTCTCCAGGTCAATGCATTTTGTGGGTTCTACGTAGCTCGCGCCGATGCCAAACTATTCAACAATAAGTCTGAGGTAATCCTTGTCCGAAATGGCGATAAAACCACCGTGACAATGTCTAACGACTTCCAAGGAGATGTCAAAGACTTCGCTATGGTTGTTCCTGTGCCAACGGTGCTCAAAGAGAATGACATTAAGGTCGTAGACAAATCAATCTTCGAGAAACTCAATGAATACTCGGCACCACGGTTGGTCGAGTATTATGATTCACCTCCATGTCCGGTTGAAATCGTTACTGAAGATTATGAGGTGTACGACATGTTAGACCAGAACTGGCCTGCTTTCGGAAATCTGACAATGAGTGTAGCTGATGAATCCAATTATAGAGTAAACGTTGAAGCTCGCTACGAAGTTGGTGAATACGAAATCCTCATTCTCTCGGCAGAAGAGTCAGATGGACTTCGTCGTTGGCTAACGGATCACGATTATAAAATCCCTGAAAACGCAGATGAAGTATTAGATCCGTACATCAAGTCGAACATGAAGTTCTTCGTGGTAAAAGTCAATCTCCACAAGCTTTCAGGTTCTTCATTCGAAGAGCTTTCTCCGATTCAGTTGACCTACAACTCTGATCGTTTCATGCTTCCAATTCGCTTAGGTATGGCTAACGCGAACGGTCCACAAGACATGATCGTATACACATTCACCAACCAAGGTAGAGTCGAGTGTACGAATTACCGAACGGTTGAACTACCTAGTAATCGCAACATTCCTTTGTTCGTAGAGCCTCAGTTTGGCGACTTCTACAAAGCTCTCTACGAAAAGAGCTGGAAGCAGGAGGGACGCAACTCTGTATTCCTAGAGTACGCGTGGGATGTAAGTCCTCAACAAAGTGTGAAATGCGACCCATGTGTTGGACCACCACCTATTGCCAACGACCTAGTCAAAGCAGGAGTAGACTGGTTACAAAACGGATGGCAAGGGACCGCTTACTTCACGCGTATGCACGTTCGCTACGAACGCGACAAATTCCCTCAGGATCTACAGTTTCAAACAACGACAAACAAGGAACGTTACCAGTGTCGATACATTTTAACGCACCCTGCGAGCGGAGACATGAGTTGTGAAGAGGGTCAGAAGTACCTCAAGGAACTTGAACAACGAAGAAAGCGTGAACTAGACGAACTGGCTGCACTAACAGGCTGGGGAGTCAAGAACGGGAATAGCTATATCAAAGAGTTTAACAATCGATTGGAAGACTATGAGTTCTCACCAGTGATGACTCAAGAAGAAGACCGTGGAGGCATATGGACCCTTCTTCTGTCTTTCCTTGGCATATCTACCCTGATCATGGTGATCGCTCGTGCTGGGAAGAAACGGAAGTTGCAGTCATTACCGGCATAAGAAAAGGAGGCATAGGCCTCCTTTTTTTTTCTCTTTTCCTCAGTCTTAATCACATAGCTGGCCGTATGCACCTAGTAACGAGAGCAAGTCTCCTGTAGAAACAATACCATCGCCATTAATGTCTTCTGCACAAGTCACGTTTCCGCCTTCAGTGTATAAGCAGAAGCCGTCATCAAAGGTGGCATTCGGGTTGTAGTTCCAAGCGTTCTCATCTGTACACCCGGTGATATCACAATCACTTTCCACAGTGACTACAACAAGGTCGTCAGCTGTACATCCATTGACATCGGTTACCGTAACCATGTAAGTGGTAGTAGTAGTTGGTGAAGCGTTCGGACTAGAGCTACCAGCGTCTGACAAGCCTGCGCTTGGCGACCAAGCATAACTAACTCCACCTGCGGCTTGCAATACCGTAGTTTCACCTACACAAATGGTTACATCATTTCCTGCAGAGGCTACTGGTGCGCTTATGCTGAATCCGAAGTTACTTTGATCAGTAAATACGGGTGAAGTGCTGTCGTAAACGCGTATCAACGCTTCCGCGCTAGCGTTATTAGGAACAGTCCATACATACTGCTGATCAAGCGTGTAGAAGTTGCTGACGATGTTGTTCCACGATAGACCGTTATCTAGTGAATAGTCGATCGTGAACTCATCACTAGTATTCACGGCATTCCAGTCAATAACAACCTGAGTACAAGCAGCAAACGACTCTCCACCCAATGGGTAGTTCAAGTTGACCAGCCCTTGTTGAACACCGCTCACTTCGAAGAGGTCATCAGAAATATCACTCTTACAGTTGTCAATGTTATCTGTCACGCGAATCAAGTAGTTCGTTGAAAGCTGACCAGGAACAACCCAACTGTAGCTCTCATTCGGGATGTAAACATTGAATGCGATGTTATTCCAAGAAACACCACCATCTACAGAATAGTCGATGTCATAGAATTCCGAAGCTCCTTCATTGAGCCAGGTGATGTCGATGTTTTGGCCAACACCGAGGACTTCACCGCCGTTTGGTCCGGTAATGGTAATCGCCGGTGCAATCGTGAATGTATCGTCACTTTCATCTACTTGCAGTGTATTGTAGCGGTTCTCTACACGCACCAACGTAGCCGGAGATGGCGCGCTTGGCAAAATCCAATCAAAGCTATGCGTGACACCTGGAGAGTAGTAGTTCGAATTCAAGCTTGTCCAACTGTTTCCATTGTCCGTGCTGTAATAAATTCTGAAATAGGCTGATGTACCCACGCTGGTCCAAGTCACCGTAGTTTCTGTACACACGCGCCAATCTTGAATTCCATTGTCTCCGTTCGGAGAAGTGACAATAATCGCCTCACGAATCTCAAAGGTCTCATCAGACACATCCGTCTCAGAAGGGTTGTCAATACTCGTGATACGGATCAAGCATTCAATTGAAATCACTTCAGGAACCAACCATGAGTATGAACCGTCATTTACTTCCGCAGCACTTATCGTCTGCCAGCTTGCTCCATTGTCTTCAGACAATTCAATCAAGACAAATGAAGAATTGTAGTATTCATCGGTCCATGTAATGTTCACTGTTTGATACTGACCAAAGACCTGAGAGGTGTTCGGGTAGGTAACCTGAGGCTCTGGCTGTTCAATGCTGAAGGTGGCGTCAGATTCATCAACACGACATGCGGCATTGTAGTAATCGACAATCCTCACCAAACACTCGTTGGAAGGTGTGTTCGGCACGTTCCAGTTGTAGAGGCCATCGCTATTCTCAAAATCATCGATGTAATCCCAAGTAACACCATTGTCTAGCGATAAATAGATCTGCACATAATTGACAGGCGAAATTGATGCCCAAGTGATTTGATGTGTCGTCCCACTTATCAGCGTTTCACCACCATTTGGTGAAGTGACAATGATATCGTTGTTCGGACTTAACGTAAACGGCGAATCCGATTCATCAAAGATGTAAGACCACGTATTGTCTTCAACGCGAACCATTACCGGCCCGCTTACTGGTGGGTAAACCCAGTTGTAAGAGGTTCCTGTTTGGTTGCTAGCGATGGTTGTCCATGAAGCACCGTTGTCTACTGAGTACTGAATGCGGAAACGGTTGTTAAACGTACCGCCACTGGTCCAAGTAATATTGAAGGCTTCACATTGTGTTTCTACCTCGCCGCCTGTTGGGTAAGTGATTTCAATGAATGGCGGACGTACTGCAAAATTGTAAGGTGAGATCCCTTCAACCATACTTCCTACTTCGCTAACGCGGAATAGGCAGGTCTCTGAATACTCTTCAGCGAAAGTCACTACATAGCTTCCGTCATCTTCTGTGGCCGCAATGATGTTCGTCCAAGTAGCGCCGTTGTCATCTGAGAAATCGATGGATACGAAAGGAGAGGTGAGGTATTCACTGTTCCAGTTCAAGTTATAGCCCTTGTTCGGGTAGTATACCTGGTTCTCGAAAGCACCAATGTTCGAGATCTCGATGATCGGTGTTGGAGGCGCAATCGTGAAGATAGCGTCCGACACATCGAATCGACAGTTACCGTTGTAGTAGTCTTCAATGCGAATCAAACACTGTGTTGACGGGTTGTTCGGAACGTTCCAGTTGAAGTTGCCATCACTATTCTCAAAGTCATCAATCAAAAGCCATGAAGACCCGTTGTCAATCGAGTAGTAAAGCTCCACGTAGTTCACCGGAGATACCGACGCCCAGTTGATTGTCACATTGGTTCCTACTTCCAAAGTCTCTCCGCCGTTAGGCGATGTGATGATGATGTCATTATTCGGACTTAACGTAAACGGTGTGTCTGATTCATCAAAGATGTACGACCATGTATTGTCTTCAACACGCATCATTACAGGCCCACTTACTGGCGGGTAAACCCAATTGTAAGAAGTTCCTGTTTGATTACTGGCGATGGTTGTCCACGAAGCGCCGTTGTCTACTGAGTACTGAATGCGGAAACGGTTGTTGAATGTGCCGCCACTCGTCCAAGTAATATTAAAGGCTTCACATTGCGTTTCTACTTCGCCGCCTGTTGGGTAGGTGATTTCAATGAATGGCGGACGTACTGCAAAGTTGTAAGGTGAGATCCCTTCAACCATACTTCCTACTTCGCTAACGCGGAATAGGCAAGTCTCGGAATACTCTTCGGCGAAAGTCACTACGTAGCTTCCGTCGTCTTCGGTAGCGGCAATGATGTTCGTCCAAGTAGCGCCGTTATCATCTGAGAAATCAATGGCTACGAAAGGAGAGGTGAGGTATTCACTGCTCCAGTTTAGGTTGTAGCCTTTGTTTGGGTAGTATACTTGGTTCTCAAAAGCTCCAATGTTCGTGATCTCAATGACAGGAGTTGGAGGCGCAATCGTGAAAATCGCATCCGACACATCGAATCGACAGTTGCCGTTGTAGTAATCTTCAATGCGGATCAAACACTGCGTTGACGGGTTGTTCGGCACGTTCCAGTTGAAGTTCCCATCACTGTTCTCGAAGTCATCAATCAAGAGCCATGAAGACCCGTAGTCAATCGAGTAGTAAAGCTCCACGTAGTTCACGGGAGATACCGACGCCCAGTTGATGGTCACATTGGTTCCTACTTCCAAAGTCTCTCCACCGTTAGGCGAAGTGATGATGATATCTGTATTTGGACTTAACGTAAACGGCGTATCACTTTCATCAAAGATGTAAGACCACGTATTGTCTTCAACACGAATCATTACTGGTCCACTTACCGGTGGGTAAACCCAGTTGTATGAAGTTCCCGTCTGGTTGCTAGCGATGGTTGTCCACGAAGCGCCATTATCCACAGAGTACAGAATGCGGAAACGGTTGTTGAATGTACCGCCACTCGTCCAAGTAATATTGAAGGCTTCACATTGTGTTTCTACCTCACCACCTGTTGGGTAAGTAATTTCAATGAATGGCGGACGTACAGCAAAATTGAATGGTGAGATTCCTTCAACCATGCTTCCTACTTCGCTAACGCGGAATAGGCAGGTCTCTGAATACTCTTCAGCGAAAGTCACTACGTAGCTTCCGTCATCTTCGGTAGCGGCAATGATGTTCGTCCAAGTAGCGCCGTTGTCATCTGAGAAGTCAATCGCAACAAATGGAGAAGTCGTGTACTCGCTCGTCCAATTCAAGTTGTATCCTTTGTTTGGGTAGTATACTTGGTTCTCAAAAGCACCAATGTTCGTGATCTCAATGACAGGAGTAGGGGGTGCAATCGTGAAGATCGCATCCGACACATCGAATCGGCAGTTGCCGTTGTAGTAATCTTCAATGCGGATCAAACACTGCGTTGACGGGTTGTTCGGCACGTTCCAGTTGAAGTTTCCATCACTATTCTCAAAGTCATCAATCAAAAGCCATGAAGACCCATTGTCAATCGAGTAGTAAAGCTCCACGTAGTTCACCGGAGATACCGACGCCCAGTTGATTGTCACATTGGTTCCTACTTCCAAAGTCTCTCCGCCGTTAGGCGATGTGATGATGATGTCAGTATTCGGACTTAACGTTAACGGTGTGTCTGATTCATCAAAGATGTACGACCATGTATTGTCTTCAACGCGAACCATTACTGGTCCACTTACCGGTGGGTAAACCCAGTTGTAAGAAGTTCCTGTTTGGTTGCTGGCGATGGTTGTCCATGAAGCACCATTATCCACAGAGTACTGAATGCGGAAACGGTTGTTAAACGTACCACCACTCGTCCAAGTAATATTGAAGGCTTCACATTGTGTTTCTACCTCACCACCTGTTGGGTAAGTGATTTCAATGAATGGCGGACGTACTGCAAAATTGTAAGGTGAGATCCCTTCAACCATACTTCCTACTTCGCTAACGCGGAATAGGCAGGTCTCTGAATACTCTTCAGCGAAAGTCACTACATAGCTTCCGTCATCTTCTGTGGCCGCAATGATGTTCGTCCAAGTAGCGCCGTTGTCATCTGAGAAATCGATGGATACGAAAGGAGAGGTGAGGTATTCACTGTTCCAGTTCAAGTTGTAGCCTTTGTTCGGGTAGTAGACTTGATTCTCAAATGCTCCAATATTCGTGATCTCGATGATCGGTGTTGGAGGAACAATGGTGAACACAGCGTCTGATACATCGTAACGACAGTTACCATTGTAATAATCCTCTATACGGATTAGGCATTCTGTAGACGGCGTGTTCGGTACGTTCCAGTTGAAGTTCCCATCACTATTCTCGAAGTCATCAATTAAGAGCCAAGAAACACCGTTGTCAATCGAGTAGTAGAGCTCTACGTAGTTCACCGGAGAGACTGAAGCCCAAGTGATCGTGTGGTTTGTGCCTACCTGAATGTTCTCTCCGCCATTTGGAGAATTAATGATAATGTCTCCGTGCGAAGAAAGGGTGAAGGGTGCATCGCTATCATCAAATAGCGCTGCATTGTTATTGTCTTCAACACGAATCAAAGCCGGACCTTCAATCGGAGGGTAAACCCAGTTGTAGCTACTCCCTAATTGATTGCTAGCAATGGTTGTCCAAGACGCGCCATTGTCTTCAGAGTATAGAATGCGGAATCGGTTGTTGAATGACCCGCCGCTATTCCAGGTGATGGTGAACTGCTCACATTGCGTTTCAATCTCACCGCCGTTAGGGTAGGTGACGTCAATAAATGGCGCTGCAACAGAGAAGTTGTCACTAACATCAAAGGTGCTTGGATTCGCTAAGTCTGTGATGCGAATGAGGTAATCATCAGAGATGACATTCGGAGCGGTCCAAGTGTACAAACCATCGTCTTCTGTGATGCTAGCAATGATTTGCCAACTGGCTCCATTATCATTGCTAAACTCAATTTGCACTTGATCTGAGACCACATACTCAGACGTCCACGTAATGTTGTATTGCTTGGTGGCGTAATAGGTTTGTCCAGCATAAGGACTAGTAATCGTAATCGTTGGCGTGGCTGGGATGATCTGCAAGAGGTTGTCGCTCTTGTCTGATTTACATGCTTCGTAGTAGTCCGTAATTTGAACTAGAACGTTAGCCGATGGAGTATTGGGCACATTCCAGTTGAATGAGCCGTTGGTGTTATAGAAGAAGTCATCGATGTAGCTCCAAGTATTTCCACCATCAAGGGAGTATTCCAGTATGTAGTAATTGCTTGTATTCGCTGCTACCCACGTGATGTTCACATTGTCGCCACCTTGAATGGTTTCATTTCCGTTCGGATAAGTGAGCAGGAGAGGAGCGGCCAGCGAGAAGTTCAGGTTGCTAACGTCTTCAATGGCATTGTTGTTCGAGTCTTGTACTCGAATCAAAACGTTGGTTGACTGGATGTTCGGGACCGTCCAGACATACTCGCCATCTGTGGTATTGTAGAAAGTGGCGATCGATGTCCAGTTCACTCCACCATTGATCGAGTAATCAATGCTGTAGAAGTTTGAAGTTCCTGAATCGTTCCACGTGATCGTTTGGGTGGTACACCCTTGCCAAACTTCACCGCCGTTTGGTGAGGTAATGGTAATTGTTTGCGCGCACAACACTGCGTTGGCGAACAAGGCCAAGAGAAGTAGAAAGTGTTTCATTGGTTATCAGTCTCCCACAAAAATAGGAAATGAGAACCGGCGAAAATGTTAAAGAACTGACTAGTTCGGGAAGATGCCGTCGATGACTTGTTGTTCCTGTTCGACGATCAATCGAGAGAAGCGTAGCATATTGAACAAGCTGCTCTCCTGGCGTTCCGCGTTAGCGAGTTTAACGAACTGGTACTTCTGCTCATTTGAAAGATTGAGCGAGAGTAAGATACGTGGCACATACCTGAACTCATCCTTGTCGAGGACAGCCGCTTTTGGCCCCAAAGCATCACGAAGCTGTTTTAGCTCAGCCATCGTTTCATCTTTAGCTGGCCAGTGATCGTATTGAGAGATCATGCGCACTTCACCGCTAGGATAGAGCTTGGCAGGATCTTTCTCGCGGTATTCAGCAATGCGAAAAACTCCAGTACATTCCACAAGGATGTCGCTTTCGCCTCCTGGATATTGCTTGGTAATCTGCACAAGTCTGACCTCTGCGCCGTAGATCAATCCATCGTCAGTACTGGCATATGGAATACCAAAGGTCATTCCCATCGACTCCACGTCACGGATTAGCTCTCGGTAACGTTCTTCGAAGATGTGCAATGCCGTCTGCTCGCCTGGTAGAAGCATGATCTTCAGAGGGAAGAGCGGTAGATATGTTGTTGAGGAACTCACGGTATATATACAATACAAGAAGGAACAGGTTTCCCCGAAAGAATAAGAATAGCTTCTATTAACATACGAGGCATGAAAGCTTGATGTGACGGTAAAATCCGAGTTCCTTTAAAAGTTGTTAATTTGTAGTCCTTCACTGACAGTAGGACCAACCAATAACTTACAAACTGACCTTAGTCATGGCCGTAAAAAGTAGGGACACCGAAATGCACGACATGGTAACTCGCAAAAACTATTTGAGAGTGGCTTCGCTAGTAGCGTTGGCCTTTGTGGGTGGTTTGTTTGTTCTGCAGAGTTGCAAGCAAGAGACCCTAGATCTTTCTCAGAACTTCTATCCAGGACTCACTCCTCAGGAGAAATGTCAATTCAGTTTTTACAACTGGCATGATACACGTCAAGTTGATTTATCGCTGAATTGTGAGGAACAAGGCATGGTCACACTCCGTGCGGTGAATCAAGAGATCTTGTTTAGAGCATTCTTAGAAAAGGGCATTGATCAAGACTTGTCGATCATGGTGCCTGCAGAACTCGATCGAGTATTGATTGAGTATGGAGAACGAATCGAATATCTTTCACTCGTAGATGGCGATATCGCCCAATTCTTCGAGGAATAGCCAAAATCATACGATATAGAAAAAGGGACACCGTTTGGAGTCCCTTTTTTATTTTGGGTCAGTGTTGACTTAGTAGTAGATGTTACGACGAACTTTAGCTACGTACTTCGCGAGGCGAATCACCTGCTTCGTGTAACCAAACTCATTGTCGTACCATGTGTAAAGGACAACGTTTTTACCTCCTGGGTGAACGATCGTTGCTGGTGCGTCAAACACAGCGCAACACTCGTTACCAATGATATCGTTTGACACGAGCTCCTTGTTAATAGAGTAGTAGATCTGGTTTACCAAATCCCCATTAAGCGCAGCTGAACGAAGTGAGTTCTGAACGTCTTCAAGGGTGGTTTCAGCATTCAGACGCAGGTTCATGATCGCCAATGATCCGTTTGGAGTTGGTACACGTACCGCGTTTGCAGTCAGCTTGTTTGCTAGACCAGGAATTACTTTTGTTACAGCTTTTCCAGCTCCTGTTTCAGTGATGACCATGTTCACAGCAGCGCTACGTCCACGACGTTCCTTCTTGTGGAAGTTATCCAACAAGTTCTGGTCGTTTGTGTAAGCGTGAACTGTTTCAATGTGTCCATCTTCGATTCCGAACTTATCATCAATCACTTTTAGGATTGGGCTGATCGCATTCGTTGTACAAGATGCCGCAGAGTAGATATCTGTGTTGTCGATATCAAGATCGCGGTGGTTGATTCCGTATACGATGTTCGGAATTCCTTTTCCTGGTGCAGTAAGAATCACTTTAGAGATTCCTTCCGCCTTCATGTGAAGACCAAGTGCCTCCGCATCTCGGAATGCACCAGTATTATCGATAAGTAGGGCATCGTTGATACCGTACTTTGTGTAATCAATAGTTGCCGGGTCAGACGCTCCAATCACTTGAATGCGTTGTCCATTTGCAATGATCGTCTGTGAATCAAAGTCAACAGAAACAGTTCCTCCGAAACGTCCGTGTACCGAATCATTCTCAAGTAGAGCGGCACGCTTCACAAGGCTCTTTTCGTCAACAGAACGAAGAACGATCGCACGAAGACGAAGTTGTTGTCCTTTTCCAGCTTGTTTGATCAACTCGCGTGCAGCAAGACGACCAATACGTCCGAATCCGAACAATACAACGTCACGTGGTTCAAGTGGAGCAGCTCCATCAGAGATGAAGTTGTTCAACTTACTTTCCAAGAAATCTTCAAGACTCTTGAAACGATCACGTTCAGCTAGCCATTCGCTAGCAAGTTTGCCCACATCAATCTTGGCAGGAGCGAGGTCCATTTCGTAAAGTGTGCGTGCAATGTCAGCAGTATCAAAAATGCTGATTGGCTTGCCCACTACTTCACCAGCGTACTGGTGCAGACGAAGGATCTCAGATACATTCGTATCTACCAAATGATTGCGGAAAATGACAAGTTCAATTGACTTGTCGAAAAGCAGCTTACCAATAGAATTAAGCAGATCAACCGCGGCTTTCTCTTGGTTCACATAAACTTGCAGTTCATTGCTGTAAGTTTCTTTGAGTGCAGTGCTTGCCATTATTAAAATGTATGGTGAATGATTGATTCCCAGTTAAAAATCGCCGCAAAGGTAGTCACTTGCTTTGACATAGACATATTAAACAAAAAAGAGCCACCTCAATTGAGATGGCTCTTGTTTTTCAGTTTAAGCCGAAGCTTTTATATAGAGACCGATTTCAGTTACATCCCGAAACCGTAGTATGCCTTTTGTCCGTTCGGGTAGACCCCTTCAATAAGTACGCCGCCAGACTTGTCTGTTAGTACATCAATCAAGTCATCTGTGTCGTATACTTTCTTGCCATCGATCTTGGTCACAATGAAGCCATTCTTTACTCCGCTATCGCGCAGTTTCCCACGGCCAACGTCAGAAATAACGGCTCCTCCGTGAATCTCGAGTTCAGCTTTTTGACCATCGCTTACTTCTTCAAATGAAGCTCCTAAAACTTGCATTGTTTCCACTTCTGGAGCATCTCGAAGCTCAGTGTTTCCGTCTTTATTACGAAGGGTCACAGCTACGCGCTCGATCTGTCCGTCGCGCCATACAGCCAATCCTACTTCATCACCAGGACGGTAGCGAGAGATTTGCTCTTGCAATTCTGGCACTGTTTTCACGTCGCTTGATCCTACCTTCAAAATGACATCACCAGGTTCAATACCTGCTTCAGCTGCTGCACCTGATGCGACAAGGTCTGAAACGTATACACCCTCAATCTTGTCTAGGCCAGTAGCCTCCGCCAATTCCTGATTCACTTCAGTGATGCGAACTCCGATGAATGCACGTTGAACAACACCAAACTCTTTCAAGTCTGCCGCTACTTTGCTGACAATTGAACTTGGTACCGCGAATGAGTATCCGCTGTAGCTACCAGTACGTGAAGCAATCGCGGTGTTAATCCCAATGAGCTCTCCGTTTGTGTTCACCAAGGCTCCACCTGAGTTACCAGGATTCACTGCGGCATCGGTTTGAATAAATGATTCAATAGGGAAGATCTCGCGGTTCGCATCTCCTTGTAATAGGTTGATGTTTCGCGCCTTCGCAGATACAATGCCTGCGGTTACCGTAGAGGTGAGGTCGAATGGATTTCCAACGGCAAGTACCCATTGTCCAATGCGCACATTGTCGCTGTTGCCAAAGGTCACGCTTGGTAGTCGTTCAGCGTTGACCTTAATCAATGCGATGTCCGTTCCTGGATCCGCGCCAATCACTTCAGCATCGTACACTTTATTGTCGTTTAAGCTCACAGTAATCTTCTGAGCTCCTTCGATAACGTGGTTGTTTGTCACAATGTATCCGTCATCTGAAATGATGACACCTGAACCGCTTCCACGTTGAATCTGTGTTTCATTGTTTTCATACCCGAAGAAATCAAACCAAGGGTTGTAAACGCCATCTACTTCTGCTTCTGTCTTTACGTGCACTACAGCATTCACTGTTTTCTCTGCCGCATGGGTGAAATCCAATGCCTCCGTTGAAGCGGGTAGGTTGCTATATGTCACTGGAGCTGGTTCAGTCACAGTTTCAATAATGGTAACAGGCTGCTTATCGCCGAAAACATGCATCGCTCCCGCGGCGATCAATCCACCTGCTATTGCAATTACTAATGTTCCGAAAAATCTTTTCATAAAATCTAACTGATTGTCTCAAAGGTTTAACTCAAATTTAGGGCCAGACATTGCCATGACACCAGTAGAAGGCGTTTAAAAAGTGTTAACCGAATTCTTAAAATCAGCCAAAACTAATGAGTGAAGCTCTGAATGCATACGATCAAATTGGGATAGCCTTAGTTCCAGCTTATTCATCTGATGAAGAAAAACTGAACACCTTATTAGGTTCACAATCGAATGGTAATCAGTCTTGGTATGATCCTGACGAAGCATCACCTCATATTACACTGGCTATGCTCCATTTGCCGGTTGCTGATCGTATGCTGTTTTTCGCTAGCGCGGAAGAGCTCGCACGCCAGGTGCAGGTGAAGTTTATAGGTTATTCCATTCTCGCAAGAGAAGTGAAGGCACCCATCACCTGGCTGAATACCGAGTCGACAATTCAACTCAAAGAACTTCACCAACAAAGCATGGAAATCAGACAACAATTCCATGACCCCAAGGCAGAAGACAACGGAACATCATGCTTTCAATGGGTTTCTCATTTTAAAGAACACGCCTACGAGAACTGGCACCCGCACATCACCTTAGGTGTTCATGAAAACGTACCTGAAGAAATTCCAGACTCAATGGTCATGACCGTGCGCATTAGTCGATTGGGTGATCGATGTACCTTCCTGAAGTAGGAGGGTATGGTCGAGAGACGAGAGTCTAGGGTCTAGAGTCTAGTGACTAATAACCAACTGTCAAAACCTATAGACACAAGACCCACATAGGCCTTAAGCCATAGGCCTAAAGACAATAGGTCTACATAAGTATATCATTCTTCGCTTCAATCGCAGGAGGCAGATCGTGTTCGCCCAACATCTCACGAAGATCGATCTCAATCGTTCGACACAGCGAAAGCATTGGAATATCATTCGCCATTCCCTGGAAAGGGTTTTCTGAGTAGTCAGCTACTAGTTCCATCATGATGTATACCCAGCCAATGAGCACTGAGATAGGGATGGCCAACCAGGCAGTCCAGCCATCGGTTGATAGTTGCTGCAGTTCTGGCATCATGGAGAAAGGGAAGAGGGCAATGAAAATACCGACGAAGTAGCGACTCATGTTGGCGTACTGACGAGGGAAGGGGAATTTCTTAATTCGCTCATTCTTTCCTTGAAGGGTGTAGAAGCTCTTCAAGATGTTCACCATTTCCATGTGGCGGAAGTCATCGATCAATCCTTGTTGACGGAGTTCACGGAGATCTCTTGATTGCTCATTGATGATTTGAGTAGCGGTGTTCTTGTAATCAATGAGTCGATTGTGTTCTTCTCTGGGGAGGAATTCACGCAGCCCAACTTTAGTCACTTCGTCGTCAACCAAACCAACCCCGAAACGCTTTTGGTAACGACGTGCATATTTCCCAACAGAACCTCGCTGATTCGCATGTTCCCAATTGGTCACCACAAGCAATTGACTTCTATGAGCGTACAACCAGCCTATATGACGATAGATCAATCGCTTCTTGATGTCGTAAATCTGTTCTTCGGTGATCTTTCCTTCTGCAAAGAGGTCGGTCACATAGCCATCAACCATCATTCCCCAAGTACGGCTGTCGTTTACGATACCGCCCCAGATCTTTCGAGCCTCCCACATTCGATCATAGGCCTGGTTGTTCTTAAAACCAACATAAAAAGCAACAGCAGTACCGATCACTGAAACCGGCAACCACGGCAGTTTGATGGTAATGAGTTCATGATAATAAGCGGCAGAAATAGCTCCCATCAACACGGTAAGCCACACTAAATGATGTCCTGACCAGCTCAACAGCTTTCCAGGACTGATACTTTTGGTTATGAGCATAGTTTGAGTCTTAGCTCAAAGATGGAAATTTCCGCTGAAGGTTCCTGGTGGAATGTGGTGTGTGGTGCGTGGTTCGTAGTGCGTAGTGCGTGGTGCGTGGTGCGTGGTGCGTGGTGCGAGGTGCAAATTAAATTTACCGTCAACCGTCAACCGTCAACCATTTCGCCATTTCGCCTTTTAGCCCTTCCGCCGATAAAACCTAATGTGGAAGCTTCCCTCTCAACATTGCATAAACCATCGTCCCCAAAATAGCGCCTGCAATGGCGAGGAAGACTGTCATGTAGCCGTTACCGATAAGAATGAATAGCGGACCAGGACAAGCGCCTGTCATTGCCCATCCTAGGCCGAAGATCGTACCACCGATTAGGTAGCGTTTCCAACCTTTCGGGTAAGTGATTAGCTGGAATGGTTCTCCGTTCATCGCCTTGGCGTTACGTTTTTTAGAAATCGCAACGAAAATGGCTCCTAGAACGACTGCCGAACCAATCACACCATACATGTGGAAATTATCGAACTGGAACATCTCATAAATCCGGTACCATGAGACGATCTGACCTTTGGTCAAGATGATTCCGAAGAAAATACCGAGGAGTAAGAATCGAATCATTTTCATGAGCCAAAGATTAGAGGGAACAGCAAGTGCACCATGGTTAAACCTCCAATAAAGAATCCGATCACCGTAATTAGTGAGGGCAGTTGTAGGTTACTGAGTCCAGAAATCGCGTGACCTGAGGTGCATCCATCAGCATAACGGGCACCAAAGCCTACAAAGAAGCCTCCCACGATCAACATAAACCAGCCCTGCCAAGAGCTCAACGCCTCAGCTCCGAAGATCTCAGCCGGTTCAAAAGTAGCGCCAGGGGAGTTGAAGCCTAGTCCCTCAAGTGCCGATACACTATGTTCAGCGAGTTCTACCGATTCATCCGGCATCAAGTAGTAGTTCCCAATGAAACCACCGATGATCGTTCCAATGACGAATACGATGTTCCATGTATTGGCTTTCCAGTCAATTTTAAAATAGTCATTGAGCTTTCCAGCGCCTCCCATGGCACAGAGAGTTGTGAAATTACTTGACACTCCAAACCTTCTCCCTGAGTACAATAAGATGATCATTGTCAGGGTAATGAGTGGCCCGGCGACATACCATGGCCACGGCTCATACAGAAATTCCATATTGCTTATTTACCTGAATTAGGACAAACGAATTCAGAAGTAGAAATATCGGTTTCGGCGATAGCTTTAAAGCCACCTGCCACGTTGATCAACTTGTGATACCCACGGGCCTTCAGGATAGAAGCATAGATCACTGATCGATACCCCCCAGCGCAGTGAACGTAGAGTTCTTGTTCTGGATCTACCTCTTTGAAATTATCATTGATGTAATCAAGTGGAAGGTTCCTTGCTCCATCAATGTGCTCTGCTTCAAATTCGCTTTTCTTGCGAACATCTAAGACGTGCGTTTCACCTGCATTGATCTTGTCGGCCAAGTCTTGAGCAGATACCGTTGGAATTACCTCGGTGTCCTTTCCAGCATCTTTCCATGCCTGTACACCGCCTTTTAGGTAACCAAGAGTATTGTCATAACCAACACGAGATAAGCGTGTTACTACTTCCTCTTCGCGTCCTTCTTCAGCAAGGAAAACAATCGGCTGTGAAAGATCCGGAATCATCGCGCCTACCCAAGGAGCGAAGTTTCCATCAATTCCTATGAACACAGAATTCGGGACGTGTGCCTCAACGAATTCATGTTCGCTGCGTGTATCTAGTACGAGAGCACCTTCGTGATTGGCGATCGCCTCAAAAGTATCAGCATCTAAGGCTACTTTTCCACGCTCTAGCACTTTGTCAATCGATTGGTAACCTGCTTTATTCATCTTCACATTCGCTGCGAAGTATCCAGGAGGAGGAAGAATGCCGTCAGTTACTTCAGCAATGAACTCATCACGGGTCATATCAGCACGCAGTGCATAGTTTGTCGCCTTTTGATTCCCTAGTGTATCCCATGTTTGAGAGCTCATGTTCTTTCCACAAGCTGAACCAGCGCCGTGAGCAGGGTAAACCAATACGTTATCAGGCAATGGCATAATCTTATTGCGAAGACTATCGAACAACGTTCCTGCAAGATCTTCAGTCGTCATGCCCGTAGCACCTTGCGCGAGGTCAGGACGACCCACATCACCGATGAAAAGCGTATCTCCACTGAAAAGTGCGTGAGGCTCCTTGTTTTCATCTAGCAAGAGGTAACAAGATGACTCCATCGTATGCCCAGGAGTGTGAAGCACCTTGATGGTCAGTTTTCCTAGCTCGAACTCTTCACCATCTGTAGCTTCGTGCTTATCGTATTCAGTAGTTGCGTTCGGACCATATACAATCTTAGCTCCTGTTTTCTGAGCAAGATCTACGTGTCCAGACACAAAATCTGCGTGGAAGTGTGTTTCAAAAATATACTTGATCTGCGCACCACGGTCTGCAGCCTTTTCCATGTAAGGCTGAGTTTCGCGTAGGGGATCAATGATCGCTGCCTCACCATCTGACTCAATGTAGTATGCGCCTTGCGCAAGGCAACCTGTATAAATCTGTTCTAATTTCATAATGCGAAATTACTTCAGTTATGAATTGGTATTACGTGCTACTACTAGCTTATTTCTTTAAAAAGTATAAATACGCCCATTACCAAGACAAACCAACCAAACGACTTCTTCAGTTTGTAGCCTGGAATTGAACGCGATAATCTGTTTCCTATAAATATTCCTGCTATCGCTAGCGCGGAAATGATCAGAAGCAAAGACCAGTCTAAATCAAGACGTTGAGCGTCTCCGATAAACCCGAATAATGACTTTGCTGCAATGATCAGCAGGGAAGTACCCACCGCTTTCTTCATGGAGAGCTTACTGAGCTTCACTAATGCTGGGATAATCAAAAAACCACCTCCAGCGCCAACTAAACCTGTGAGAACACCCACAACAATGCCTTCGAGCAGGATCAACGGGTAGTTGTATTTTAACTCTTCTTCTTTCTCGTTGTCGTCTTCCTTTCGCCCCTTGATCATGCTGACGCTTGCAACGACCATTAACACAGCAAACAAGCCCATGACCAATAAGCGCTTAGATAGCTCAAAGTCGCCTAGATGAATGGTTTCTGGTATGGCTGGCACAAGGTTGTGGCGTGTGAAATAGACGGTAATGATGGCTGGAATTCCGAAAACAAAGAATGTGCGTAGATCTACGAGGTCTTCTCTGTATTTCTGAACTCCTCCAATAAGTGCGGTACTACCAACAATGAACAGGGAATAGGCTGGAGCATATTCAGACGCCTCCGTTCCGAAGAGGTAGACCAAGATGGGAACCGTCAGTATTGAGCCTCCGCCACCGATGAGTCCGAGAGACAGACCTACAGCGAGTGCGCCAACATATCCAAGTATTTCGAGTAGTTCCATAGGATCAATTACGGTACAAAGGTAGAGTCAAGGTTTTGCTCTGGAAGTGACTTGAATCACTTGAGTCTTGTTTCATCAAAAGTCTAGATTCACAATGAGGTTTAAGTGACTGAGATTGGTGTTGTAAAACACCTGTTCTTCAGATAGTTGAGCTGACCTCTCCGTTATTCTGCCTACGTGCAAAAGTGTGATTCTCATACCGTTAAAGCAATTGCTGGGACGATAAGATATCGACGAAGTAGATTGAAAAAAGGAAGGGCTGCCGTATTTATTCATGGCATAATCATCTGTTGCTGCCAATTCGAATCTGCTGAATCGCAGGTCAACCGCAAAACGACGAAGTACAAAACCCTTGGGTTTCCATTCTAAACGTACCTGATAAACCTTTGCATCTCCGTAGCCATCAATAAATGCCCTTGGTTGCGAAACGTAGAAGTTCTCTCTACCAAGTTCTTTTGGGTAAAGAAATCTACCTTGATCTAAGGATGCGAGAGCGGCGGCTGAAAGGAATAGTTCTTCTTTAGTACTATGTCGACCTATCTGAAGACAGAATACATGTGCTTGTTCATGAGGTTGGTAGTAACGATGATTGGAATCAAGGGCGCGTTGCCTCGATGCTGCAGTTTGAAAAGCATATTGCACACCAACTTCCCAATTGTGATAGCTTAGGTCAGCTTGTCCCCAAGAGATATTGGTGATTCGGTGCAAGTGATGATTCCAGACTTGCCACTTAATCAAAGAAGATTGCCACTCTATTCCGGCGATAGCCATGCCTTTTGTCTGACCTTCTTCGTGATAGAAAGCTTCTGAACCGTCGTACTGGAAGCCGTTATTAGCAATACCTATGGCTTCATTGAGAGAATACCACTCTGTCATTCCACGGGGAGAGACTCCGTCAATCCAACCTAGATATAATTCTGTCTTTTCGTTTACAACCCATTTGCTCCACAACCCTCTGTATACAAAGGGTTTCATTCTGCCATCTCTTCGAAGCAGCAGCGGACCATGGTTGATGTCGATTTTCCCAACACGGATATAAAACTCATCGTTAGCGTATTGAATGAAGAGTTCTTCTAGTCGGTCAAGATCTTTAGTCTCTTCAGGACGGTTGATGTCAAAGAGTTCTTTTTCCCACTTTGCCGCTTTGCCCGTGGCGTCGTCAGTTCGATTGAGATCTGAAGAAAAGGTATTGTATGTGAAGATACCTTGGATGCCAAACATGAATCCTTTCCATTCTGCTGAATAAAAGGTGAGCGAACCTCCTGAAGCATTAGCCCAGTAGTCACGTAGGCTGCCTTCGTTGACCGTGTGCATAAAGAAATTGCGAATGTGCCCATGGGTAGTTCCTTGAGATACAAAGTCTTTTACACATGTTATTTCTTGCCTTGTAGTATCATTCGCTTGATGATGGTCTTGTCCGAATAATAAGATTGGAGCAATCATTCCAAAGTATACTAGCCATCCTTTCATACTGCAAAATTCAGCCGACAATCAGGCAGTGGCAGTGACCATGGTCACGTTAACTCTTTATTACCTTCGCGTCATGAAAGTGATCGCATTTGGCATAGCGAAAGAGATAATTGGTCAACAATACCTGAATTTGGAGGAACAACCTTCTAATGTGCTTGAGTTGAAGAAACAATTGCTCGCGCGCTATCCTGGATTTTTAGAGCTTGCTTCATTGCGGATTGCCGTAAACGAGGCCTATGCAGAAGACGATCACCTATTGAATACCACCGACGAAATCGTCATAATACCACCCGTTAGTGGAGGATAAGCATATCCATATTAGCCTAGGCTTTGAGCCGCTATCCACTGAGGAATGTCGTACGTTGGTTCAGGACCCAGCTTGCGGCGGTCAAGTGGTATTTGCCGGAGCGGTTCGTAATCACACCGGAGATCGCAAGGTGCTTTACCTTGACTTCGAGTCGTATGTACCGATGGCGAAGAAGGTCATGCAGGAAATCTGCAGTCAAGCTATAGAGAAGTGGCCTATTCGTCATGCCGTTTGTCACCATCGTCTGGGCAAGCTTGAAATTGGCGAACTCGCTGTTGTCATAGCCGTTTCATCACCACACCGGAAAGCATCATTTGAAGCCTGTGAATTCATTATTGACGAACTCAAGAAGGAAGTCCCAATCTGGAAAAAGGAAGTCTTTGAAGGAGGGGAAGAATGGGTTTCAGCTAGACCTTAATCACAGCAAACCTTTCACTTCTTCCAAATCTTCAGGAGTATTGAGGTTGAATAGCTTGTCTGCCCTTGCTGACTCCACCAATTGAATATCGTTGTTAATAAGCACTTTACGCGGACAGCTATACCCTTGACTCAACCAATAAAGTAGTTGTTCATAAGCCCGGGGCTCCCAAATGGTGCACAATGGATCTGGAAAGCCTGTGGCCGGATTTAGAAATGCAGTAGCCAATCGCGAAGGATCTCGGTGCTCAATCAACTCTTGAATGAACGCTTGATCAACCATCGGCAAGTCGGCTGCTACCACTAACCACGCTTGATTCGGATGCTTTCTGAAGGCAGAAAGCATAGCTCCGTAAGGACCGAGGTCTAGAAAGCTGTCTTCAATGGTTGGGTAAGACGTTTCGAATTGCTGATCTGAGCGTTTACTAAGGAACACCGATTCCGCGCTAGCGCTAATTAAATCAGTCATGTGAGCGAATTGAGGCTTTCCATGAAGGTTTAACAAGGTCTTGTCTTGTCCCATTCGCTGGCTTTTACCTCCAGCTAGCACCAATCCGAAAAGGGCAGGGGATCGATGTTGCTCGCTGATATATGCAGCAATTTCTTGAGCATTCTGTATGAACTTCGCATCTGAAGGTAGTTGCGATCGAATGTCATCAGGCAAGCTTCCAGATTCATCAATGACCAAGACCGTTGATGCCAACTGAGCAGTACGTTTACGTACGCTTTTTTCTTTTGTAGGATGATAGAACAAGACCGTTCTCTTGGCCTCAAAATGATTGGAGTTGATGATCGCAACATCAATCGATCTGTCAATGGTCTTGCGCTGATGACTCTCGTTTATCGAATGATGTCGAGAGTAAAAACCTTCTTGCAGCGAAACCTCTAGGGCAAAAACAGGATTCCTTCTATTGGAATATCCAGGATTGTCAAATGCCGCGTGGTCAGCATCAATATAGCCAATGCGGAGTGACGGGAGTAGACCTGCGACTTCAATCGCCAAATCTGCAATTGCACCACATGGGGCTCCGTAGATTCCGATGTCAAAAGCTGAAAAATCATCCACTTGTGGACGTTCGAGCTTAGCGTGTTTTTTATGTTTTTTCACGGTGAAAAGTGCGTTTGCCTCCGGTTTTACTCATTAATTCACAAGCAGTTATGCGAATGTCATGTGATAGTGCCTTACACATGTCGTAGACAGTTAACGCACAGATGTTGGCTGCTGTTAATGCCTCCATTTCAACACCTGTTTTACTGTGTACTTCACACTGCGCATAAATATGAAGGGAAGGGGCGTGTTCTTCAAATGATATTTCGCAAGAGTCTAATGGTAAGGTGTGACACAAGGGGATCAATTCATCTACTCGCTTGCTGGCCTGAATACCTGCAATTTTAGCGGTGTGAAGAATGGGACCTTTCTTGCCGTTGAATCCATCTTCTTTCAGTCTTCCCCATACATCTTGCGGGAAAGTGACAATGCATCTTGCTATAGCGGTCCGGTGGGTCACTTCTTTGTGTCCGACATTCACCATATGCGCTTCGCCATCTTTGATGTGACTTAACTTCTCTTCCATGGAATATATGTTTGAATGCTGCCTTCTTCAAAGGTAGATTCAGCATCAGCTAATACAACGAAACCGTTGGTGCCGATTAAACCGGCATAATCACCAGACCCTTTGGTCTTTAGTGAAGTAGCGACTAGTCTTCCTTCTTTGTTATTGACCTTTACAGGACAGAAAAATGTCATTGGTGGAGTGAATTCGATGGAGGCTTCGAGTGCTACTTGTTGATTCGACGGTTGATGAATATTCTTTAGATACGTGTCTCGAACATAAAGGGCAGCGTTTATCGCTGTAGATACAGGGTTTCCGGGCAATCCGAACACTGTAACGGTGTCGTTTCTTCCGAACCATAATGGTTTACCGGGTCTTTGCTTGACCTTGTGAAACAGTTGATTCACGCCATGTTCTTGTAAAAGCTTTGGAAGAAGATCTCTTTTCCCCATAGAAACGCCACCGCTAAAAATCAATGCATCGTATTCTTGCAGAGCACCTTCCAGCCAATTGCTAATGGTCGCCGATTCATCAATCAAGTGTTCCTGATGAATGTCTACTGAAATGCCTTCCAACAAGGCTTTCACCGTAACATCATTACTTCTGCGTATCTGATGGGTCAGGGGAGTTTGATCAACCGGAACTAATTCATCTCCTGTGCTGACCACTGCAATTTTTGGAATCACAGCTACAACCACTTCTGATTGACCTACACTCGCTAACGAGGTCATCAAGGGCATATCTATTCTGGTGCCTGCCTTTGCAAGTAGCGCGCCTTTCTGACGATCATTTCCTTGTCGGTGAATGTTCATCCATTGCGTTACGGGCTTTTGTTCGCTAACGCGGAATTGCTCACCCTCCTGAATCAACCACTCATAGGAGATGATAATGTCACACCCTTTAGGTAGCATCGCTCCCGTGGCTGTTTCGACACAAGTGAATTCTCCAATGCGTTCAATTTGTGCTTGTCCGGCGAATTGCTCTGATTCTTTGGTATATAGTCGTGTTCCGCTCTGCCAATCATTCCATGACAATGCGATACCATCCATCATGACGCGGTCGAAAGGAGGGAAGTCCCGATCGGCAACCAGATCCTCCATCAAAATTCTGCCAAATGCTTGATGCAAGGGTACAGTCTCCGCTTTCAACTGGTAGCAGTTGGCCTCAACAATTGATATCGCTTCTTTGTAAGTAATCATCCTCCAATGGTTGCCATGGATGCGTGACGCTCTCCTGAATTTACGAGTTCTTTCTCTGCTGCGAAACCATCCTTGGGTTTACGAGAAACCAAAGCTGTCAAGCGTTCCGCGATAGCGAGATCATCAGCGCCTGATCTAAACAAGTCAAACAATGAAGTATCAGCAGGACCGTAAAGACATGATTGAAGATCACCGCGAGGGCCGATGCGCAAACGATTGCATGAACCGCAGAAAGTGCGACTAGCGGCAGCAATAATACCTACGCTTCCTATGTGTCCTTTGATTGAGTACTCCTGAGCAGTATCGCCAGGAGCCATGGTAAGTGGCTCCAAATCAAAAGCTGAGGTGATATGAGATTCAATCGCCTTGAAATTCCATGTTGACTTTGGTTGACGACCTGTGCCGTTGAATGGCATCTCTTCAATGAATCGAACGTGAACGTCGTGGTCTTGAGTGAATTGGACAAAAGGAAGAATGTCTTGAGTGTTCTCTTCTGCCATGACCACGGCATTAATCTTGGTCTTAATGACTGATTTTTCGAGAGCCAACAGTGTGTTCATCACTCGTTCAAACTCATCTCTTTTGGTGATTTGAAGGAAACGCTTACGATCTAGACTGTCAAGGCTGAGATTAATACTCTTGAATCCCAAGGTTACGAGTTCTTCAATGTGTGGCTCCGTGAGCACACCATTGGTTGTCATATGCAACGATTCGAACAACTGCTCTTGATGAATCATGCGCAGCAAGGTCATCAGGTCTTTGCGTACAAAAGGTTCACCACCTGTAATGCGTAGTTTGGTAACGCCTAAGGAGCTCACAATGCGAAGTAGACGGATAATCTCTTCGAAGCTCAGTAAATGGTCCTTTGGAAGAAAGTTGTGGAAGCCTTCTGGCAAACAGTAATGGCACCGAAGATTGCAGCGGTCTGTCACCGCTAATCTTAAGTAGTTAATACGTCGACCAAATTTGTCTTCTAGAACCATTAATGACTTGCCTTCGGATTCGGATAGTTGTCTGTCTCATCTTCATTTGGACGAGATGTCAGGCAGGTAAAATCCTTTTCAATCGTTATTCGAAGGTCGCCATTTTCAGTGGGAAGCGTTGAGTAAATTCCAACATCTTCACTGGTAGCCCAGGATTTCAATTGATCGTCTTGGGCAAAGATGAAGAGGGTATTATGTTTCAATTCGACCTTCGATACTTCAGAAGCGGCCAGTTGATAGCTAAAGGAAGCCCCTGGAAGAGAAGTGGTTTCGTTTACCGTTCCACCTTCAGCCAAAGTTGCCACCTCGGATTGAAGTAAGCGAAGTCGGATCGAATTTCCTTTGATCCTTAGTTTCATTATTTCTTAAGACCGATCTCTGCTAGACGTTCATCAAGGTATTCTCCCGCGCTAATTGGCGCGAAGTTCGGCTCTTGTCCTGGCTCCACACAATTTGAAAGGCAATCCAAGCGCATTTCTGAACGAGGGTGAAGGAAGAAAGGAATAGAGAAACGTGAAGTATTCCACTTTTCACGCGGTGGGTTCACCACTCTGTGCGTTGTAGAGCGGAGTTTTCCGTTTGTTAGACGTTGTAGCATATCTCCCACATTGACTACAATGTGATCTGGAAGAGCCGTTACGTCTTTCCATTCTCCTTGTTTATTCAACACCTGCAACCCTTCCGCGCTAGCGCCAATAAGAAGCGTAATTAAGTTGATGTCTTCATGTTGCCCAGCACGAACTGCTGATTTAGGCTCAGAAGTGATCGGAGGGTAGTGGATTGGTCGAAGAATGCTATTTCCGTTGTGAATCTTGTCGTCAAAGTAATTCTCGTCAAGTTCAAGGAAGATGGCAATGGCGCGAAGCATTTCACGTCCTGTAGCTTCAAGCTGCTCGTAAGCTTGGCGCCCTGAAGTGTTGAACCCAGGCACTTCGTCTACAATCACATTATCAGGATATTGAGACTTGATAGGGTCATTGTCAGTCACTTCTTGTCCGAAATGCCAGAACTCCTTGAGGTCTCCTGCATTGCTGTCTTTGGCGTGCTCTTTACCAAAGCTGGTATAGCCACGCTGACCTGCTAATCCTTCGATCTCGTATTTTTCTTTTACATCATCAGGTAGGGCAAAAAACTTAGGTACTTCTTGATAAAGGGTTTTTACCAATTCATCACCCACTAAGTGGTTCTTCACTGCAACGAAGCCAATGTTTTGGTATGCTTCACCCAGTTCTTTAACGAATTTCGCTTTTCTATCGGCGTCTCCGCTGAGGAAATCAGCAAGATCGACGCTAGGGATGCCCATCACGTAGTCTTTCATGTCAAAAGAATTATGTTCCGAAGGTACAAATGTAAATGGTGATTTACAGTGTCACTCAAGAATTGCGGATGATATCTATCAGCTCCGTTGTTGCCGCCTTCCAAGAATAATTGTCCTCTACGAATCGTCGGCCATTTTGACCTAGCTCTGAACGCTCTGGTGCAGAGTGAAGTAAACGAACAATCGCTGCTGCTTGATCATAGGGGTTATCTGCTACTAAAACTTGCTTCTCATCAATAGCATGTAGTGCGTTGTTGGCAAGCGAACTGGTGACACACGGAATGCCCATGGACATGGCTTCAAGCAACTTGTTTTGGAGTCCCGTCCCAATGCGCATAGGAGCTGCAAATACCTGTCCGCTAGCATATGCATCACGGATATCATCTACCCATCCTGTGACTTTCACGTCTTTGCTCTGAAGCGCTTTGACGCGATTGTTTGGACTTGCTCCGGCAATAAGTAAGCATGCTTGTGGGAACTCTTCCTTCACCATTGGAAGAATGCGAGTAGCTAACTCTACTGCAGTATCTACATTGGGAGGATAGGACATGTTGCCTGTGAAAACAATGTCAAACTCTTTGTTTGCCTTTTTGGGTGTAAAAAACTCTATATCAACACCGTTAGGAATTACCTTGATCTGTTTCCTGTGTGGGTGATAAATAAGCTTTTGGTCTTGTTCGGAGATGATCGTGTGATGCTCGAAGTAGTCGAAAATGAGGTTTTCGTACTTCACTAGTTTTCGTGCTTCCAACCGCCAAATCGGACGTAAGTACCACTTACTGGTTTTAGATTGGCGCTCCATCCCTTTATTGAAAGCATCCATGTAATCCAGAGTTTTTGGAATGTGGTGGATGTGCTTCACGTATTCGGTCACGCGAATGAGCTGACAGTAGAGATGATCTGGCTTGATTTCATCGATTAACTCGTGAACTCTTCTACGCGCCTTTCGCTGCAAGAAATAGTGGCATTGAAACGGGCGAGTGCTCACTGCAGCAAATGCCATGCGAAATAAGATCTTCCATTTTGGAAGTGGAATAACCTCCACACGGTGGCAAATTGTCTTTAGGTGATCAATGGCTTCTTGTGATGTACTATCAGCGTCTAAGCAGCAGAGCGTCACCTCAAAGTGTTGAGACAGCTGTCGAATCTGATGATAGATTCGAAGTTTATCTCCTTTTTCTAGAGGATAGGGTACACGGCTACTTAAGACAAATACCTTCATCGTTCTGAATCCAGGCTTTGGTAGAATTGAATGAGGTTGTCTATAATCACCCTGTTGTCAAAGAGTTTAGACGCCAGGTCTCGGGCTTCATGTCCCATTTGCGTGATTCGCTCAGGAGCATCAACTAACCTTGAAATGGCTGTTGCGAAGGTCTCCGCTTCATCTCCGATAGCCAGGTGTTGGTTTGGTGTTGCATCAATTCCCTCAGCACCAACTGATGTTGAGACAATGGCTTTACCCATCGCCATACCTTCGATGATTTTTACACGAATACCACCGGCAGATAGGAGAGGGACTATCATGATCGAGTGCTCCGCCATGAAGTCTTTTGCCGACTCGACTTCGCCGTGAATGACCACGTTCTTATATGATGTACCCAAAAGATCATCAGTCAGGCCTCGTCCTGCTAGGTGAAGCTCCAGGTCAGGGAACTTCATGTTAATCAAAGGCCAAACATCTTCTAGAAACCATAGCATGGCCTCAAGGTTTGGTCGCCAATCCATGGCACCAATATGGAACAAAGTGACTTTCTCTTTTTTGTGTGGTGAGAAAGGGTATTGGTCTGTGTCAATCCCGAATGGGATAGTGAGAAGCGGTCGTTCAAAGCCAAGCGAAGCATATTTCTCTTCGTCCTCAGCAGAAATCGCCGCAATGCCGTCTACATCATGAATCACGCTGAGCTCGTAGTCTTTCAAACGTTTGCTCAAGTATTTCAGGTAGGCCTTTTTGGCTGGATTCCTTGTGCCTTCGGCGATACGCTCCCAGATAATGTATTCGAGGTTATGCGAACGCAAGACAATGGGCGCCTTGCTGTGTCTTCTGATTGTACCGATATACGGCGTCATGAAAAGACTCTCGAGGTGAATGATGTCAAACTTCTTTCTGCGCAGGAGATTCGCTAAGCGAATATCAAGGTCTGGCGAGAAGAAACGACTGACGTTGTACGAATCTTGAGTAATCAAGCTCGAGAAAGCATCCACGATGTTCACCTTGGTGTCAACGAAAACGCCTTCAATGTCAGTCTTGTCAATGTACTCTTGCGACATCTTATCAAGCTCCAGATCATGCTTGTGCGTGTAAATCGTGATCAGCTTGAGTTCATGGCCTTGACTTAAGAGACCGCGCGAAATATTATTCATGGCAATACAGCCGCCGTCTTTCGGAGGGAAGGGTGGTTTATTGCACAGTTGCAGAATCCGCATTCTTGTTTCGCTTGAAGATCTTCTTAAACCAGTTCAAATAAGAGTCTACATTCATGATCGTAGAGTCTGTAGCGGCTTTGTAGGTTAGGAAAACACTCATTGGGAAGAGTATTACCGAACTGATCCACATTCCTACTACAGGGATCAAAGACCCTGATCGAACCATTCGTTCGCCAAAGATGGTGAGTATGTAGTAAACTAGAAAGAGAATGATGGCTACAACCGTTGGCAGACCAAGGCCTCCCTTACGGATAATGGCACCTAAAGGCGCTCCAATGAAGAAGAGCACCACACAAGAAAAGGCGAGGAAGAACTTTCGGTGCCACTCGATCTCGTGCTTATTGGCCAATTTTCGTTTGCTGTTTATATCGTCGAGCACATTGTTGATGCTCTTCTGGAAGCTTCTACTTGTTTCAATAGCTTGGTTCACAGCTCGGCGTTGTTGCGCATAGGAAAGGCTGGCAAACATTCCCTTGCGAGCTGGTGGTGTGTCAAGGGCAGTGCTTTCAGCTACGGCTACCATAGAAGTGTCTGAAGCTAAACTATCGTTAGCAATAGCAACTTGCTCGATTTCCTCGCGATTGCTCGGTAGGTACTGTGCCAGTGAATCGCGACGGAAAAGCATTGTTCGTAGTCCGTAGCGCTCAAGATCATCTTGCTTGCGCTGGATATTCACTTCAATAGAATCTACCGCATCTTCGAGCTGATTGATAGTCATCATCTCGTAGGCATTCTTGAAAAGATCTTCATCTGCTTTATTGAAGCTCAATGATGATAGATCAATCCGCATAATCTGCTTTTCAAATTGATTGGCTACGTGCGGGTATTGACGATCACTGTTCTTGCGCTGTGACTCCATTTGTTCATCATAGGAGTATCCATCTTCTAGAGTTACGAGTAGATAACGCTTGTCTTCGGTTTGCTTCATGTAACCTCGCTGAGCGCGGATTACTGTTCGGCTACCTTCAGACGATTCTCGGTGATCATAAATCAGAACATCTGTAAGTTCATCTGTTTTAGGGTCTTTTCTTCCCACGCGAATAGAGAAGCCATCTATTCCGTTGTAGAATACACCGTCGCTGAGATTGAGGGCAGGTTTTTGTTTCGTAACACTGTATAGAAGAGTTCGGAACTTCAAGTTGGCAATAGGCCATACATTGTTCGAGAAGTAGAAAGCGCTGACGGCGACAAAAACAATAGCTATGGTCAATGGACGAAGAATTCGAACGAGTGATTGTCCGGCTGACTTCATGGCGGTGAGCTCGTAGTGTTCAGCCAGCGCCCCCATGGTCATGATCGAAGACATGAGGATGGCGAGCGGAAGTGCCATGTTCACCAATCGAGCAGAAGCGTAGATCATCAGCTCTAGAATCACCGTGCCTTCCAAACCTTTACCCATAAGGTCATCAGCGTACACCCATAAGAATTGCATGTCGAGAATGAACAACGCAATAATGAATGTGACCACGAATGGGCCGACAAAGGTTTTTAAGAGGAGGAGGGCTAGTTTATTCAAAGCGATCCTTTGGGCAAATTAACGAAAGAAATCCCCACATCTTGTGCAGAATGAAGGATAGATATACCATGTTATCTGGCTGTCAGTTGATTTCGCTAATTTGCCGCCCGTAACCAAAAACAACATCATGAAGAACCTATGGGGATTGTTGGTCCTCGCGCTTTTCCTCGCCGCATGCGGTGGAGGCGGACAAGAGCCAGCAACAGATGACAGTCAGGCAGCTGCAGACTCATCAATGACAATGGAAGCAGACGACGACTTCGAATGGCAGACTGAGCAGTTTGCTGACTTGAAGATCATTCGTTACCAGATTCCTGGTTGGGACAAGCTTTCACTCGATCAAAAGAAACTCGTTTATTATTTGACGCAAGCAGGTTTGAGTGGTCGTGACATCATGTACGATCAGAACTACCGTCACAATCTTGAGATCCGTAAGGCTCTTGAGAACATCTACAACAACTACGCTGGAGATAAGACTTCTGATGATTGGAAGAACTTCGAGATCTACCTCAAGCGCGTATGGTTCTCAAATGGTATCCACCATCACTATGCGAATACGAAGCACACTCCGGAATTTTCTCAGGAATACTTTTCCGCGCTAGCGTCAGAAACAAACACCACGCTTTCAGAAGAAGCAATGACGGCTATGTTCGATGCTTCTATGGATGCAAAGAAAGTAGAGCAGGATCCAAACAAAGGATTGGTAGAATCATCTGCTGTGAACTTCTACGCTCCTGATGTGACTACTGAAGAAGCAAAGGCATACTTCGCTTCAATCACTGACCCTAATGATCGCGCACCGATCTCTATCGGATTGAACTCGCGTTTGGTTAAGAACGAAGCTGGAGAAGTGGTAGAGGACGTTTACAAAGTAGGCGGACTTTACGGGCCAGCATTGGAGAAAGTGGTTTACTGGTTGGGTATGGCAGAAAGTGTTGCTGAGAATGACAAGCAAGCCGCTGCACTACGTAACTTGATTGAATACTACGAAACAGGTGACCTACGCAAGTGGGATATCTACAACATCAACTGGGTACAAGACACAGAAGGCGACATTGACTATATCAATGGATTCGTTGAAGTATACAATGACCCACTAGGGTACACTGGTTCGTACGAGACGGTGGTACAGATCAAGGATTTTGCCGCTTCAGATCGTATGTCAGTATTGATGAACAACGCACAGTACTTCGAAACAAACTCGCCGATCATGGACGAGCACAAGAAAGAAGAAGTTGTTGGAATCACATACAACGTTGTGAACGTAGCAGGGGAGGCAGGTGACGCATCACCATCAACTCCAATTGGGGTGAACCTACCGAACGCTAACTGGATTCGTGTGAAGCACGGTTCGAAATCAGTAAGCCTTGGGAACATTGTAAATGCGTACGACAAGGCATCTGGATCAGGAATGCTTGACGAATTCGCGCACGATGCAGAAGAAATCGAACGCGCAAAGGCACATTCAGAGCTTGCAGGTAAACTTCATACTGCAATGCACGAGGTAATCGGACACGCTTCAGGTAAGCTTGAAGAAGGTGTAGGTACTCCAAACCAGACTTTGCTCGAGCACTCTTCAACAATTGAAGAAGGACGTGCCGACTTGGTAGCGCTTTACTACTTGCTAGACCCTAAAATGGTTGAGCTTGGTTTGATGGAAAGCCTTGAAGTAGGTATGGCAGAATACGACGGTTACATCCGAAATGGAATGTTGACACAGCTTCGCCGCCTAGAGTTAGGTGCTGATATTGAAGAAGCGCACATGCGTAACCGAGCTTGGGTTTCAAACTGGGTTTACGAGAAAGGTCTGGCTGACAGCGTAATCGTGAAGGTGGTTCGCGATGGCAAGCACTTCTACGATATTCAAGACTACGATAAGCTACGTGTGCTTTTTGGAGATCTATTGAAGGAAGTTCAGCGAATTAAGTCGAAAGGAGATTACGAAGCAGCAAAGGAACTCGTTGAGGGTTACGGAGTGAAGGTGGATCAAGACGTTCATACAGAAGTACTTGAGCGTACTGAGAAACTCGGAATCGCTCCTTACGGTGGTTTCATCAATCCGGTACTTCAGCCAGTGACTGATGCAGACGGGAATATCACAGATGTGGAAGTGGTTTACCCAGATGACTTTGTTCAGCAGATGTTGTTCTACTCACGTGAGTACGGACATCTCTAAACAGAAATGAGATTATTGGAAAAGGCTGTCTGTTAAGGGCAGCCTTTTTTTGTGGAAGCTTTTCAACTTTGTTGGCGAGCTTCGTTCTTGAACCCTCGAAAAAAGGGCTACTTTTACGCGAGACCTGCAATTTTCCTTAGAAACCATGGAAGATCTACACCTACGGAAATTAAGACTGATTGAGTTCATTTTGCAAGAGCACGATGAAGAGTCAATTGAACGATTGGAAGAGTTGACTTATCGTATTTCATACGACGAAGACAGCAAAACAAAAGTGATTGGTTTTAGACCGAACGGTGTAGCAGTTATCAAGAGCGATTTCCTCGCTGACATCATTGAGACCATGAAAAGTGTCAACGAAGGAAATTTCATTACGCTCGAAGAATTGGATAAAAGATCAGAAAACTGGTAATCAATGAAGAGATTTTTACTCGCTGCACTTTCTTGTGCTTTTCTTACCACTGCCTCGGCTCAAACACCTTGTGTTGACGGAGAAGCAGATGGTTATCCTTGTCTAAACACAAGCCTTTGGTCTGTGATGGACTTGGCAGATCTCGGTGGAGGTCAAAACGGAAACGATTGTTGGGGATGGGTTAGCCCAGACGGAAGAGAATTTGCCTTGATGGGTAAAGACAACGGAACAGCATTTGTAGAGATTTCTGATCCAGCCAATCCTGTTCTTATTGGAACATTGGCAACACACACCACGAATAGCCTTTGGCGAGACATTAAGGTATATGAAAACCATGCCTACATCGTATCTGAGGCACCTGGCCACGGAATGCAAGTGTTCAACTTGATGCAGCTGACTTCAGCAGTTGATATACCTGTAATCTTTGAAGCTACAGCGCATTACGATAGCTTCGGGAATAGCCACAACATTGTCATCAATGAAGAAACTGGCTATGCCTACGCTGTTGGAACAAGCACCTTTGGCGGTGGCTTGCATATTGTAGACATCTCTGATCCATTGAACCCTCAGTTGGTTGGTGAATTCGCAGAAGACGGGTACACGCACGATGCGCAGGTAGTTATCTATGATGGTCCTGATGGAGCATACTCAGGTAAAGAAATTGCCTTTGCATACAACGAAGACAACATCGCTATCGTTGATGTTACCGACAAGTCAGATTGCCAACTCATCTCTTCAGTTTCGTACGACCTTATTGGATACACACACCAAGGATGGTTGACTGAAGATCATCGCTTCATGCTTGTAGACGACGAGTTGGATGAGAGTGATTACGACATCAACACAAGAACATACATCTACAACGTGGAAGACCTTTCGAACCCGATCGAATTGGGTTGGTTTGAAAGTGACATTGAGTCTGCTGACCACAACCAGTATACATTGAATGGACTTTCGTACCAGTCAAACTACATGGGTGGTCTTCGTGTCTTAGACCTTTCCGACGTAGCAAATGGAAACTTGGAAGAAGTAGCATACTTCGATACGAACCCTGAATCAAACGGAAACTTCTTCTGGGGGTCATGGAGCAATTACCCATACCTCCCGAGTCAGAATATCATTGTGAGCACATTCTCACACATGTTCGTTATCCGATTGGAGAACATTGTTTCTGCATCTTCAATTGATCCAACAGCGGAGTTGACGGTATATCCAAACCCCGCTTCAGATCAGATGAGCATCGAATGGGAAGGAGGGAAGCTCGAGTCATTGAGCTTGATTAACGCTCTCGGACAAACAGTTCGTACGCTGCCAGAACTTAATGCAGCTTCAGGACGTATGACCATCGAACTGGGGGATCTTCCTTCAGGAATGTATATCCTTCAGAACGCGAGTGGATCAATCACTCAGCGTGTGATTAAACAATAAGACCGATGAAAAGAAGCGTACTAATCGCTCTATTGAGTGTTTTTACTATTGGTGGAATCAACGCTCAAACCCTTTGTGAATCTGGATTCGCAGGTGAATTCCCATGTGAAAATGTTGACATGTGGGCCTTCTTGTCACTTGATGAACTAGGTGGGGCAGCCAACCTCAATGACATTTGGGGATGGGAAGACATTGCAAGTGGTCGTGAGTTCGCGGTGGTATGTAAGTCAAATGGAACAGCTTTCGTTGAAGTGACTGATCCTGCGAACCCTATTTACCTAGGAAGCTTACCTACACACACGCAGAACAGCCTTTGGCGTGATGCTAAGGTGTTCCAAAATCATGCTTTCATCGTATCAGAAGCGCCTGGTCACGGAATGCAGGTATTTGATTTGACACAACTCCTATCGGTAACGGAGCCACCAGTTGATTTCACTGAGACGGCCCACTATGATGGACACGGACGAGCACACAACATCGCAATGAATGAAGAAACTGGTTATGCTTACAGCGTAGGTACGAGCTCATTCGATGGTGGTCTTTTCATTATTGATGTGAATGACCCAGTGAACCCTGTGATTGCAGGTGACTTTGCTGAAGACGGTTACACACACGACGCTCAGATCGTGAACTACACAGGACCAGACAAAGACTACTGCGGACGTGAAATCTGCTTCGCTTGTAATGAGAATACGTTGACAATTGTTGACGTAACCGACAAGGAAGACTGTCAATTACTAGCCGCTGAAGGATACGATGACACAGGATACGCTCACCAAGGGTGGCTTACTGAAGATCAACGTTACTTCCTTCTTGGAGACGAGACGGATGAGCTAAATGAATTCACAGAAAACACCCGCACGCTCCTTTGGGATGTGCGTGATCTTGATAACCCCGTGTTGATTGATGTGTACGAAGGGCCAGCGACAAGTATTGACCACAACCTATACATCCGCTGGGAAATGGCTTTCCAGAGTAATTACCGCAGTGGACTTCGCGTTCTTGACGTGACCGATGCTCGCCAAGCTGAACTGTCAGAAATTGCATACTTCGATGTGCAGCCATCTGACGACAATGCCTCATTCTCTGGTACTTGGAGTAATTACCCATACTTCCGTAGCGGAACCGTTGTAGTAACTGACATGTACGCAGGACTCTTTATCCTCCGTCCACGCATCGCTACCATTCAAGGATATGTTGAAGTTCTTTCTACTGAAGACGAGGCTTCATTGAATGCCTTCGTAAGCTACGCGGCTGAAGAAGCTACAGTAGATTACTCAGGTTTGCCTTCAGGGGTGACAGCTACAGTGAATGATGCTGTATTGCCTGGGCCTATCCAAGTTGACTTGGCGGGACTATCAAGCCTTGCAGCTGGAGATTACACTTTCACCATGTCTGTGACACATGACGGTCAAACGCTTGAGCGTGAAGTGACAATTACAATCTCAGAAGATACGCCGTTGGCGGTGACAGCTCTTGGCCCTGAAGACGTAACGATCCAACCATTTGGAATCGAGCTTTCATGGGAGTCAAATGTAGAAGGAGCAGAGTACTTCGTTGAAGTAGCTGACTCTGATGATTTCTCTACAATCGTTCACTCAGAAACTACTTCTGAGACGATGGTAACTATTCCATTTGATCTTCCTGATGGAGACTACTTCTGGCGTGTAACAGCCACTGGAAGCTGTGATACGGGAGCAGAGTCAGATGTGACATCTTTCACGGTACTCTTCGTATCCGTGGAAGAACAACTTGCGAATAGCATCAAAGCGTTCCCAAACCCTGTGACTGATCAATTGGTTGTTTTGTTTGATTCGCCTAACGGCGGAACGCTAACGCTTACAGATAGCCAAGGACGAATTGTACACACAGAAAACGTGACTCAATCTCGTTTGGAGATCAACACTTCTCAATTGTCAACAGGAGTTTACACTCTGCAGATTGACGGGATTCGAGCAAAGAAGATTATAAAGAAATAATCAGCGAACTATTGCTGGTGTGATGTCGAGGCCTTCAGAAATGAGGGCCTCGAGTCTTTCTACAGCATTGTATAAGTCTGAGAATTCCTGAATGACGTAGTATTCCATCTGGATCTCGTTATTCACGAAAGCGTGATTAATCACTTGCTCAAGATCAAAGGGGTGTTTCATGATTTGATTCTCGAATACATGATTCGTTT